>NZ_JAFMHR010000137.1 GCF_017854415.1 Yoonia sp.
ATTGTCGAAGTCGGCAACCGCGATAGCTGGCTTGGCAGTTGTCAGGCGCTGGAATACATCGTCAGTCAAAGCATTATACGCCGCGCGCAAGAGGTATTTGACGGTATCTTGGTTGTACCGGGCGCCGTTGGCGCTTGGCGGACCGAAGCTGTCAGAAAAGCCGGTCTGTTTTCAGGAAATACCGTGACGGAAGACGCTGATCTGACCGTGGCCGTGCATAGGGCAGGCTATCGCGTTGTCTTTCAGGAGCAGGCCAGATCGGTCACCGAAGCACCGACTTCTGTCCGCGATTTCATGCGCCAGCGGTTGCGGTGGACCTTTGGCATGCTGCAGACATCGTGGAAACACCGTGGTGCCATCGCAGAGGGCCGGACCGTTGGATATATATCCATCGTTGATGCGATCTGGTTCGGTGTCTTCTCCTCGCTTTTTGCGCCATTTGTAGACCTATTGCTGATCGTACTTTTGGTGCAAGGTGTCTGGGCAATTGCTGCCAATGATGTGGCGCTGATTGCATCTGTCCCGCCTGCGTTGATCCTTGCCTATTTTGCCTTGACTGCGCTTGACGTGATCAACACGATTGTCGCTTTCTGGTTTGAAAAGCGGTTTGACTGGTGGTTGCTAGTTTTGGTTCCGTTCCTACGGTTCGGGTATCGCCAATTGCTTTATATCTCGACCATCCGCGCCCTTCTTCAGGCGATGACAGGGACGGTCGCGCGCTGGAACAAATTGGACCGGACCGGAAATGCCTTGTCACTCTGGAGCCCTGCTAAAAGAAAGGTCTAGCGGCAGCACAACTGTACTGAACGCCCGACAGACTGACCGCCCGACAGACTGACCGAAGGCCCTTTCTTTTTCACTCGATCAGGCGCGCGGACGTCCGGGGGCAAAGGGCATTTCGAAGTTCGAAAGACTCTCGATGTAACGCGTGATAGGCGTACCATAGGGATCGCGCAAATCTGCTTGACCATTGCTTGCAATGAACTCCGAGAGCGCACCGGGACCCAGCAGATGCATTGCGGCGACCATGCCTGCAGGTGTCAGCTCTACATGGCCGACTTTTTGCCACGCATAGCCGTCAAGATCGTGCATTTCGGCATAGCTCCAAAGCAGTTCGACCCATTCATGGGCTGCGCGGTCTTGCGCCTGTTCGTTGCGCAGAAACGCGGCCGCGGAATTGACGCCATATTTCCCCGTCCAGCCGCCACTGTAGTTGTTGTCCAGAGCGTTGCCGTCGAACTTTACAAAGCCCAGATCGGTCAGTGCGGCTTCACCGAACTGGTAAGCACCAAGGTAGTTGAGCGTATTCACTGACTGGTAATTCCCGTCAGATTCCATCAATTGCAGCGCAATCAGGAATGCCCCTAAAGTTCCCATCTACTGTCCCTTCGCACTTTTGCCTCCTAGACGATTTCTCATCAACTGGGCCCGAACTGAATTCCATCGGCAGGCGTAATGACAGTCATACGACAGACAGAACATGGCGCTGATGTGGAGCCAGTGTGGCGATTGCGGATTATTTCCGCGCTCGGGCCGCCTCAATTTATTGTCTTTTTTATAGCCCGTACCCGAGCAACAGTGTGGTGAAAGCTTTATAGATGAACTGCGATCAGAAGAACCCTGTTTCTTGAAATAGGCAAGATTTTGCGCATAGAGCGACGATAAGGTCTAGCTGTGGTATGCATGTGCATGCGGACTGTCGCGCAAGCAATGCTATCGCGGCGTCGGCTGCGCTGTGCTGACAATACCGCAAACATGTTCCGTCCTTCGCCTAGGTTGCCATAATTACTGTGTTTTTTAGGGCCTGTTGGTGCATAATTACTTACAGAAAACATCTTTTGATGCGCCGAACGATAAATTCTGCTAGGTTATCGGCATAGTTTAGTGATCGCAGTGGTGTTGCCAGAGTGGATTTCAAAACAACAGCAGATCGAATCCGTGGTCGCTCACCAAGGCAGTTCTCACAAGCACGCGGGAAGCCAAAATGGCGACGCATTTGAGGTATAGGCCGGACATCGACGGCTTGCGCGCAATCGCTGTCCTTGCCGTCATCCTTTATCACGCTGATGCCACCCTTGTTCCGGGCGGCTATCTGGGCGTTGATCTGTTCTTTGTGATTTCCGGCTATCTTATTACCGCCCTGCTTGCCCGCGATCTGGAGGCTACGGGCCGCGTGTCCTTGGGGTCGTTTTACGAGCGGCGGGCGCGGCGGATTTTGCCGGCCTTGCTAGTGGTCGTGATCGCGACCTTGCCTTTCGCGGCCATGTGGATGCTGCCATCACGATTGGCAGAGTACTGGGTCAGCATACTAACTGTTATGGGGTTTTCGTCGAACCTGCTGTTCTGGTTTCGAACGGGGTACTTCATGCCTGCGGGCGAACAGGAACCGCTTTTGCACACATGGAGCCTTTCGGTCGAAGAGCAGTTTTACCTGTTTTTTCCTTTGTTGCTTTGGTTCTTGTGGCGGTACGGCAGGCGGGCGCGTTTTGTAGCCCTAGCGGCGCTTTTCATTGCAAGCCTGATACTGACCAACTGGTTGGTTGGGCGCGCACCCTCGGCCAATTTCTACCTGTTGCCCTCTCGTGCTTGGGAATTGCTGGCGGGGGCATTGCTCGCGCTTTCGCCACTTTCTTTAGGCGCATTGTCCTCCCGCATCTGGCGCGAGATTGGCGCCGCGACTGGTCTGGTCCTGATCTTTATTTCGCTTTTCCTGCTTGATGAAAGCATCGCGATGCCTTCGTTCTGGGCATTGATCCCGGTTTGTGGCGCTGTGCTTGTCATCGCAGTTTCAGATGGTACATGGACTGGCCGGCTGCTTGGGTCGCCAGTGCCGCGTGCCATCGGGTTGATCAGCTATTCTGCCTATCTTTGGCATTGGCCCCTATTCGTTTTCGCGCGGCTGCGTTTTGGCGAGGCTCTTACACAGAGTGTCATTGTGCCACTCGTCCTCGCGACCCTCGGGCTTGCGACCCTCAGCTACTTCTTTGTTGAACGCCCGTTGCGCAGACGCGGACCGGGCAGCCCTGTTAATCTGCGGACTTTCGCTTTGGTTACAGGCGCGGTGGTTATTCTTTTGCCTCTGGCTACGGCAGTTTTGCCGCTTTTGCCGCGAGGCTCCCTTACAGGTTTGACCGCAGTAGAGATCGAAGCCAAAGTCGCGACCAATTACGGCCTGTCTGAAGTCTGCGAAGGCGCATTTACTCTTGATCCCGTATGCCGGACGTCTGACACGCCAGAGGTTCTGATTTGGGGCGACAGTTTTGCGATGCACCTTGTCCCCGCGATCAAGGTCGGTGCGTCACATGGTTTGATCCAAATGACCAAGTCGGTTTGTATCCCTGCGGTTGGTATTTCTGTTATGACGCCGGAATATCCCGCCGCTTGGGCCGAGGGTTGTATCGCCTTCAATGATGCCGTGCTTGACTGGCTGGCAACACAGGAATCGATCGATACTGTCGTCGTCTCGTCGCCCTTTGGTCTGGTTTTTAACGACGTATATCAACGTGGCGGTGCCATCGCGGCAGCCCCACGACCGGATTTGGTCGCGGATGCGTTGAGCGCTACGGCGCAAAGGATTCAGGCGATGGGAAAAGCCTTTGTGATTGTGTCGCCACCGCCAGTAACGGGTGAGGATCTGGGCCAATGCCTTGTTCAAGCCGCATTGGCCCAGCGGCCCACCGATGCATGTGATTTTCCTGTCGATGGGATTCACCGGCTTAGCCGTCTTGTGCTGGATTTTCTGGATGACCTGAGCGAAGATGTGCCGGTGGTGTCATTGGTCCCGCTGATTTGCCCGGAGGCAGAATGCATCACACGGCAAGGCGATACGTTCATCTATCGCGATCAAGGTCATCTTTCTATCGAGGGATCCGCGTTGATCGGGCGTTATCATAGCCTGTTCAAACTGGTACAGAATGCGGCATCCGCAGTCGACTAGGTCGCGCGCTGCAATGCTGACAAAAGATAGCTACCTCTCGCTGCGCCAGTAAGATGGGACCATGCTTTCCAGATAGGAAGTCAAACAGTCGCGACGGCCTTAAATGAACTGCGCACGTTTCTCATTCTGGGGTTCAGCTTGGCCATCAGCGCCCCTCGAATGCTTCATCACACACTAAGTTCGTGTGTTGGTGATGTCATTCGGAAAGCGTAGGTTTTTTGTGGATTTGGATGTGAACGTCATAATGGAAGCAGGAAGTGCGACAAGAAGGGCTAATTCTGTTGAAAAACTCTTGTTGATTTGAAGAGCATCGGCTGATTCAATTCTCGCAGGGATGCGGGAGATTTAGCGATGATGGGACCGAAGCAGGAAGCACAGGCGGCGCTGTTTTATGAGTTTTCGCTCGAAGATCACGTCCCTCAAGATCACCTGCTGCGTTCGATTGATCGGTTTGTCGACCTGAGCGACATCAGACAGTTTTTGGCTGAGTTTTACAGCCACACGGGTCGCCCAAAGATTGATCCCGAGCTGCTGATCCGGATGCTGCTGGTGGGTTACTGGTTTGGAATCCGGTCTGAACGTCGGCTGTGTGAAGAGGTGCATTTGAACTTGGCGTATCGCTGGTTTTGTCGCCTCGACCTGTCTGATCCGATACCAAACCATTCGACCTTCTCAAAGAACAGACATGGGCGTTTCCGTGAGAGCGCACTGCTGCGACATCTGTTTGAGAAGACCGTCGCACGTTGCATCGCAGACGGTTTGGTGAGCGGTCAACGTCTTGCCGCAGATGCCAGTTTAATCGAAGCTGACGCTAACAAACAAAACTCCACGCCAAAGGAAGACTGGGACCACAACGCCATTGATCCAAACGAGGCGCCGCGTGCCGTGAAGGAATATCTCGACGTCTTGGACGATGCGGCCTTCGGTGCAGCATCAGAGGTTGAGCCCAAGTTTACGTCTCATTCTGATCCCGCAAGCCAGTGGACGGCAGCCCGTAAAGGCCCCGCATTCTTCAGTTATTCTACCAACTATCTGATCGATACCGACCACAGCGTCATCGTGGATGTCGAAGGCACCAGATCAATCCGGCAAGCCGAAGTTGGGGCTGTGCGCACAATGCTGGATCGGATTAAGGATCTGCATGACATCGATCCTGAGCGATTGATCGCAGATAGCGCCTATGGATCTGGGCCGATGTTGGGGTGGTTAGTTGATCGCGACATCAAACCCCACATTCCAGTGCTCGACAAAGCAGGTCGAACTGAAGTGGTCCTGCTTTTCAGACCAGTTTGCAGCCTTGTTAAGATGGATCAGGGTTTCATTTAGGCTGCCAATCTCATTGGTTCTGTTTTGCTGTCATAGGCCTCATCGGGGGTCAATATGCCGTGGGTCGAATGCGGGCGCTCGGAGTTGTAGTAGGTCAGCCATTTGCCGATCCCAGCGCGCATTTCTGAACCTGTCTCAAAGGCATTCAGATAGACGCATTCATACTTCAGCGACCGCCAGAGCCGCTCAATCATCCGATTGTCGCGCCACGCACCTTTTCCGTCCATGCTGATCTTGATCTTTGCGTCAATCAACACGTCGATCCAAGCGCCGCTGGTGAACTGACTGCCTTGATCTGTATTGAATATCTCCGGCTTGCCGTGTTTGGCTATGGCCTCTTTCAGGGCCTCGACGCAGAAGTCCACATCCATGCTGTTGGACAACCGCCAAGCAAGGACTTTGCGACTGTACCAATCCATGATTGCCACCAGATACAGGAAGCCACGCCGCATAGGAATGTAGGTAATGTCGGCACACCAAACTTGGTTAGGGCGGTCGATCACAACTTTCCTGAGCAAATACGGCCAGATTTTATGCTGGGGATATTTCTTGCTCGTGTTGGGTTCCTGATAGATCGGGACCAAACGCATGAGCCGCATTAGACGGCGCACGCGATGGCGGCCACATTGGTGGTTGTTGCGCTTCATGTACCGGGCCATCTGACGCGATCCATACCAAGGCGTTTCCAGGAACTGTTTGTCGATGATTTCCATGAACCGCAGGTTCTCAGCGCTCTCGCCGACGGGCTGGTAGTAAAGCCGCGAACGCGACAACTGCAATAGTTCGCACTGTTTACGCATGCTTAACTTATGATCTCGGCTCACCATTTTTTGCCTCGCATCCCGAGCAACTGCTGCGAGGCATCCGCCAAAAAATCTCGCTCCACAACAAGCTGACCGATCTTGGAATGCAGCTTGTCGACGTCAACGGCACTTACCCCTTCGGGCGCGGCACCTTTGCGCGTAAATGCCGTCGCCATATTCTCTATCGCCGCCCGTTTCCAAGTCCCGATCTGGGTCGGATGAACGCCATATTTCTTGGACAGCTCCGCCATCGACATCTCCTCACGGATTGCTTCAAGCGCAACCTTAGCTTTGAAATCGGGCGAATGGTTCTTTCGTTTTGTCATTTGGGATCACTTCTTTCGTCATGCAATCCACCTTAACAACCGGTCCAAAAATCCGCGACCACCTCTAACAGACGGCACATGGTCCCGGACCGACTTCGAATGGGACCCAGATAACAACCAATACATCTGCCCGGAAGGTGAACCACTCAAGCAGTTCCGGCGCAACTACTCAGATCCAAACCGGAAACCCACCGGCAAGGGCGTCGCAAAGTATCAGGCTCTGAAACACACATGCCAAGCCTGTCCCTCGAAGATGCAATGTTGACCGAAAGCAGATGCGCGCAAGATCACCCGCGAAGAACATGAAGATGCCCGCCAGGTTGCCCGTGATATTGCAAAGACTAAGCAATATGCGATCTCGATGCGGCTACGAAAGAAGGTGGAAATGCTCTTTGCTCATCTCAAACGCATACTCGGCTTGGGGCGACTGCGACTACGAGGTCCATGCGGGGCAAATGACGAATTCCTCCTAGCCGCAACCGCCCAAAACCTCCGCAAACTAGCAAAAATCTTTCCTGCACCGCAGCAAATGCGAAAAGCCTGATCATAAAGGCGCTTGCGCGCAGTCCAAAGCTCTACTTTCTGCGCGCGCAACACGTTGTTTTTCCACAGAATCGGCCGATCACGTTAGTTAGAGACGATGCTGGACTCGTGTGGTTGAAAACAGTGTCGAGTTAGTGTGTTGGAAGACTTTACCAAGTTAATGTGTTCCAAGAGTAAGTTCAGTTGCTGTGTTGAAGTTACTATGGGGCAAACACTGTGTTGCATTTACTGTGTTACCACAGCGAATCCAAACACTGTGTTCAACACAGTAAACTACCCTGCAAATCCAGCCACCAACACACGAAAAACTGTGCGATGAGTGTGCAACGCAGGAAGTGAAAACTGTGCGATGGCTATGCTGTTGTGTTTGTTTGTAAAAGTGGTGCCCAGGGGCGGAATCGAACCACCGACACGAGGATTTTCAAGACTTGTGTTTTAAATAAGCTATTGAAATTGAATGATAATTAAGTGTGAATTTGAGGTGTGCGAAAAACTGTGCGATAGCGTTAATGCGGGGCAGGGGGGCAATCGCTATGTTGAACACAGTAACCTTTAACACTGTGTTTGAACACAGTCTTTGTGATGCTGATGTGAACACAGGACTAGCTTGGTGTTGCGTAGAAGCAGACGTTCAGTTCCGCCTGCCTAGATGACCGCTCTGCGGGAAATTCTGTTGAAAAACTCTTCTTGATTTGGATGGCATTGGCTGATTCAATTTCCC
>NZ_JAFMHR010000138.1 GCF_017854415.1 Yoonia sp.
ACGGTGACATCTTGGCCGTCGTGCAGCAGATGCGTGGCGTCACCACACCCGACGACGGCAGGCAATCCCAACTCGCGACTGACAATCGCGGCATGCGATGTCCTGCCACCGTGATCGGTGACAATCGCGGCGGCCCGCTTCATGATCGGCACCCAGTCGGGGTCAGTGGTCGATGTAACAAGCACCGACCCATCCACAAACCGCGCGATATCTGCCGCGCTTTCGATCATGCAAACGCGGCCTGTTACGGCGGCATTGCCGACGCTTAGACCCGTCACAAGGGTCGCGCCAGGATCAGTCACGGTATAGGATTTCATTGACCCGAGTTCGGCACGCGATTGGACCGTTTCAGGGCGTGCTTGAACGATATAGAGCGTGCCCGTTTTGCCGTCGCGCGCCCACTCCATGTCCATCGGGCAGCCATAATGTTCTTCGATCACAATAGCCTGCCTTGCGAGGGTCAGGATTTCCGCATCACTCAAGACAAACTGTCCCCGTTCGGATTTGGACGTTGGCACATTGCGCGGTGTCCCGTCGCGGTCATGGATCATTTTGATTTCTTTTGCGCCAAGGCTTTTTTCCAAGATCGGCACCTTGGAATGGTCATCAAGGAACGGTTTGAACACCTCGTATTCATCAGGGTCCACAGCCCCCTGCACGACGTTTTCGCCCAAACCCCATGCGGCATTGATCAGCACTGCATCAGGAAAACCTGATTCCGTATCGATTGAAAACATCACGCCGGACCCGCCTGAATCGGCGCGCACCATTTGCTGGACACCGACTGAAAGAGCAACTTGTTGATGCGAGAAACCCTGGATCTGACGGTACGAAATCGCCCGATCCGTGAACAACGACGCATAGCATTTGCGGCAAGCTTCTAGCAAAGCAACCTCGCCGATCACGTTCAAAAAGGTTTCTTGCTGACCGGCAAAACTGGCATCCGGTAAATCCTCTGCTGTGGCGCTGGACCGGACAGCAACAGGAATATTTGCTTCTCCGGCTTCGTCCGAGAGGATCCGGTATTGGGCAAGGATTGCCGTTGCAGTGTCAGCAGGAAAGTCCCCACTCAAGATCAAATCGCGGATCACTTGGCCGGTCTTTTGCAAGCTGGCCTTTCCCGAAGCGAGCGCATCCAGTGCCACGCCAATTCGTGCATCCAGATCATTGGCTGTTAAGAAGGCGCGAAATGCATCCGCTGTTGTCGCAAAACCGGGTGGTACAAGAATACCCTTTGGTCCTAGCGCATGGATCATTTCGCCCAGCGACGCGTTCTTGCCGCCAACGGTTTCAACATCGCCACGGCGCAAGTCGGCAAAGTTCAGAACAAGCGGTTCGGTCATTGTGCAATCCTCCAAAACGGTTTGCACGGACCTTGCCGCAGGAGCGAGCGGATAAACTGACATAGGTCAATTGGGTACGCGCACTGTGCGTCAGACTGCGATGCATCAATCCAATTCAAAGGAGACACCCCTTGGACCTGAACCAACGTAAAAAGCAAATCCAAGACCGCATCGCAGAGCTGACTGGCAACATGCAAAAGATTTCGCATGATCTGGATCAGCCGCTCCCTGCTGATCTTGAGGATCAGGCAATCGATCTTGAAGACGACGAAGTTCTTGAAGGGATCGGGCGGGCCAATCTGCAAGAAGTCCGCTTGCTGGATCAGGCCCTGAAACGGATCGCTGATGGCAGCTATGGGATTTGCCAGAAATGTGGTGATCCGATCTCGCAGGCGCGTCTGGATGCGGTGCCTTACGCCCAAATCTGCCGCCACTGCGCATCACCGGATTGATTTTCATCAATTTGCCAGCCTTCGCCACGGCTAGCGTTGGCGCATCGAACTATTGCCTTTGAGGAGAAAGCATCATGTTCACATCATCATTCAAAATGCTCACTGCGTCCTTTGTAACAGTGTTGATCACCACAAGTGCAGCATCCGCATTTACCGCATGTCAGGTCACTGACACGGGCGGAATTGACGACAACAGCTTTAACCAGACCGCCTGGAAAGGCGTACAGGACGCAATCGCCGATTTCGGGATTGATGGTAGGTTTTTAGAATCGCAGGCCGAAACCGACTACGAGGCGAACCTCAATTCATTGATTGACGGTGATTGCGATGTGATTATCACCGTTGGCTTCTTGCTAGGTGATGCAACAAAAACCGCCGCCGAAGCGAACCCTGATCAGAAATTCTCGATCGTGGATTTCGCGTATGATCCACCGCTGACCAACGTCTTGGGCCAAGTCTATGCCACAGACGAGGCCGCATTCCTGGCGGGCTATCTTGCAGCGGGCATGACGGAAACAGGTATTTTGGGCGTATTTGGCGGCATCAATATCCCGCCAGTGACGATCTTTATGGACGGGTTTTCTTACGGCGCAGACTACTACAATACGCAGAAAGGCACCTTAGTTTCGGTGATTGGCTGGGACACCCAGACCCGCGAAGGGCTGTTCACTAACAACTTTGAATCGCTTGATGACGGGCGGGCCTTTGCGCAGAACTTATTTGACGAGGGCGCAGATATCATTCTGCCAGTCGCAGGCCCAGTGGGGTTGGGTTCTGCAGCACTTGCGGATGAAGTGGGCGCTGATCAGCTTAAGATCATCGGAGTCGATGCCGATCTTTATGCGACCGACCCCGAAAAGGGCCACGTCTATCTGACATCAATCACCAAGCGCATGGACGCGACTGTTCGTCAGGTGATCGAAATGGCGATGAACGATCAGTTCGAAGGCGGCCTAATTGTCGGCGCGCTTGAAAATGGCGGCGTCGATCTAGCACCGTTTCATGACTTGGACAGTGCCGTACCTGCAAGCCTAAAGGCCGAACTTTTGGCCATTCGTGCAGGCATTGTCGACGGCACGATTGACGTCAGCCCGTGATTGCGACAACCGGAGCAAGCTGATGGAAATTGAACTACGCGGCATCACCAAGCGCTTTGGCTCAGTCACGGCCAACGAGGACGTCAATCTGACGATCCGGCCCGGCGAAGTGCTTGGCCTGCTTGGCGAGAACGGCGCAGGCAAGTCCACTTTGATGAATGTGCTTTGCGGGCTTTATAGCCAGACCGCAGGGGACATTGTCATTGATGGTGCGCCGATCCGTTTTGATGGCCCCGGTGCGGCGATCCGTGCCGGTATTGGCATGGTTCACCAGCATTTCATGCTGATACCAGTGTTCACAGTAGCGGAAAATGTGGTGCTTGGGGTTGAACCGACGGGCCGGCTTGATCACCTCGATCTTAAATCTGCCCGCGCGCAGGTGCGCGCGATCAATGACCAATACGGGCTTCGGGTTGATCCTGATGCATTGATCGAGAACCTGCCGGTGGGCGCGCAACAGCGGGTCGAGATCATCAAGGTCTTGTTCCGCGAGGCGGACGTGCTCATCCTTGATGAACCCACCGCAGTCTTGACCCCGCAAGAAGTGGACGAATTCTTTGAAATCGTGAAATCCTTGCGTGATGCGGGCAAAGCACTGGTGTTCATTACCCATAAATTGAATGAAATTCTGGAAATCGCAGATCGGATCAGTGTCATTCGCGCTGGCCGGATTGTCGGCGGTGGTGTCCCTCGCGATCTGACCCGCCCGCAACTGGCCGAAATGATGGTAGGGCGCCCTGTCAGTTTTGATGTTGAAAAGGCGCCATTCGGCCCTGGGCCAACGCGGCTGGAGACACGCGATCTGATGATCTTGCGCGACAGCGGCGACATCGCTGTTGATCATTTGGACCTATCTGTGCGCGGCGGTGAAATCGTCGGCATCGCAGGCGTACAAGGCAACGGGCAATCGGCACTGATCGAGGCCTTGGCCGGGTTGCGCCCCGTCGCTCAAGGGACCGTGACATTTGATGGTCAGGACATCACCCGCCTATCTGCGCGACAGCGCCACCGCATCGGCATCGCACATATCCCTGAAGACCGGCAGGCTGCGGGCCTTATCGCTAACTTCACTGTTGCCGAAAATATGGTGCTGGACAGCTACTACGGCAATCAGTTCTCAAACGGGCCACAGATTGACTGGGCGAAAGTGAATGAAGCTGCGGCAGGTTTGGTGCAGGATTTTGATATCCGCACGCCGTCAGTTTTTGCCAAAGCGGGCCACCTTTCAGGGGGTAATCAGCAAAAGCTAGTCGTCGCCCGTGAATTGGCGCGTGACACAAAACTGGTGATAGCAGGACAACCGACGCGCGGCCTTGATGTCGGATCAATTGAGTACATCCACAAGCGTCTGGTTGCCGCACGGGACGAAGGCGATGGCGTTTTGCTAATTTCGTCCGAACTCGACGAAATTCTGGCTTTGTCCGACCGGATTCTCGTGATGTTCAAAGGTCGGATCGTGGCCGAATACACGGCGGATGTTGCCGATAAAGCCGCAATTGGCCTTGCAATGGCGGGGGCGGCGGCATGACCGACCGGACAATGCAAAACCTGCTGCAAGGCAAAGCAATCGGACGCACCGAGATCGAAGATATGGTCGTCGTCCCTCTGTTTGCTGTCATTATGGCGCTGCTGTTGGGTGCGTTGACGATGCTGGCGACCAATATTGATCTGTCTACAATCGGGCGATCTTATATCGCGCTTCTTGATGGATCTGTTGGGTCGCTAAACGCGATCTCCGAAACGCTGACTGCGGCGGCTCCTTTGATCTTGGCGGGGCTTGGTTTGGCGCTGGGGTTTCGGGCCGGACTGTTCAATATCGGCGCCGAGGGGCAGATTGTCGTCGGCGGACTGGCAGCCGTCGTGACCGGGTTCAGTTTTGCTGCCCTTCCATCGTTTGTCTTGCTGCCAATGTCGCTGTTTGCCGGTGCGGTTGCGGGCGCGCTTTATGCGTCAATCGCGGGGTGGTTGCGGGCTGCGACTGGTGCGCACGAAGTTATCTCGACCATCATGTTGAACCTGATTTCTTTCCGGCTTTTGGACTATATGCTCAGCCTGCCTTTCGTCCAAAAAGAGGGCCGCGCCGATCCGATTTCCAAGTCCGTTCCCGATGCAGCAGAGCTTCCCCGCCTTCTGAGTGCGGTTGACCCGAACTTACGCGTTCATGCAGGCGTCTTTGTGGTCATGATCATGGTTGTCGTCGTGTATTGGCTGCTGTTTCGATCAAAACTGGGGTTCGAGTTTCGCGCAAGCGGTGAAAACCCCAAGGCAGCGCGGTTCGCAGGTATTCATTCTGGCGTGATCATCGTCGCCGCAATGGCGGTTGCGGGCGCTTTGGCAGGACTTGCAGGTGCAAATCAGGTGCTGGGCGTGTTGGGTCGTGCGACACCGGGGTTTTCAGCGGGCATCGGTTTTGACGCGATTGCTGTGGCTTTGTTGGGTAGGTCGCACCCCGTCGGCGTGGTCTTTGCGGGACTGCTTTTTGGCGCGCTAGAAGCCGGAGGTCGCCAGATGCAGGTCGATGCGGGCGTGTCGATCGATCTGATCGGCATTATCCAAGCCTTGATTATCGTTTTCATCGCTGCACCCTTGTTGGTGCGCGCGATCTTCCCTTGGGGCTTTCGCCATAAAAAGGGTGGCGCGTAATGATCAACCCGCAATCAGACGCCGGACACCGCCGCCAAACAACTGTGACTGGCATCGTTCTTATCGGCCTTGCGATCTTGATGGCCTTACTGATGGCACCGGATGCGGCAGGCAATGCCACGTTTCGGCTGTCACGACCGAACGACGCCTGGCCTGTGCCAAATCTGGTTGTCCCAAGCGGGCCATTTATTTACGTCATTGCCGCAATCCTTGCGTTTTTGGGCGTGAGGCAATTCATGCGTGGCGGGGCGAGATGGGCGTTGCTTTCGCTGGGCATTGGATTGGCGTTTGCGGTCGGGGCCTTTCTGGTCTGGGCGACAGCAGGCAAAGCATTTTCGCTAACAGGCATGTTGCAAGCTACGATGGTGCGCGCGGTGCCGATCGCGCTGGGCGCATTGGCAGGGGTGCTATCTGAACGGGTCGCTGTTGTGAACATTGCGATCGAAGGCATGTTGCTGGCAGGTGCCTTTACGGGTGCCTTGGTTGGATCACTTGCAGGCGGAATTGGCGGGCTGGCGGCAGCGATTGCTGTTGGCGGGCTGTTCGGCTTCATCCTTGCGGCCCTCGTTGTGACGTACCGCATGGATCAAATTATCGCGGGTGTTGTCATCAACCTGTTCGTGTTGGGACTGACGTCCTACGTCAGTAGCCAGGTTTTTTCAGAGTATCGCCATTTGAACAATGCGCCTGTTTTCCGGTCAGTCAAAATCCCCATCTTGGGCGATATTCCCGTCATAGGTCCGATGTTTTTCAATCAAAACGTCTTTGTCTATGGGGCGTTGGTGATGGTCGCGGTTTCGACTTATTACCTCTTTTACACGCGGCATGGGCTGCGCGCACGGGCCGTCGGCGAACATCCACGCGCAGCCGATACGCTGGGGATCAATGTGTATCGGACCCGCTATATCAATGTGACAGTTGCGGGCATGGTGGCTGGTTTTGGCGGCGCATGGTTCACGTTGGGGTCTGTCGGGCGCTTTGACGAAGGCATGACCGGCGGGCGTGGTTTTATCGGCTTGGCCGCGATGATTTTCGGGCGCTGGCATCCGGTCGGCGCATTGGCTGCCGCATTGGTCTTTGGATTCGCGGATTCGTTGCAGCAAAAACTGGCCTTGCTACAAACGCCCATCCCGTCCGAATTTCTGGCAATGGCCCCTTATATCGCCACAATTATTGTCGTTGCGGGGCTCGTAGGCCGGGCACGTGCACCGGCAGCTGACGGCAAACCTTACGTCAAGGAATGACACCACACGAAATTGATCCTGATCAATGTTGCGGGTGCTGGTGCTTTTAGAATGACGGCAACTCTGATCGATCAGAGACCTGTTATTCATATCAAAGGAAACCAGATGTCCTACCCTGTGAACATGAACGTCAAACCGCATGTGTCCGCATTTTTTGACGAGGCCACGAACACGATCAGCTATATCGTCCGCGAACCCGATGGGGACCACTGCGCGATTATCGACAGCGTGATGGACATTGATTACGCTGCAGGCCGGATCACCTTTGACAGCGCTGATGCTTTGATCGCGGATGTGGAACATCGCGCCCTAAAGCTGGATTGGATCATCGAAACCCACGTCCATGCAGATCACCTCAGTGCGGCACCCTATATTCAAGATAAACTGGGCGGAAAAATCGGAGTTGGCGAGAAAATAACGGTCGTTCAGGACGTGTTCGGCAAGGTGTTTAACGAAGGCACCGAATTCCAGCGTGATGGGTCGCAGTTTGATGCGCTGTTCAAGGACGGTGACACTTATCAGATTGGCGAAATGCAGTGCTTTGCGATTGCGACACCGGGTCATACACCCGCTTGCATGGTGCATGTGATCGGCGACGCTTGCTTTGTTGGTGACACATTATTTATGCCTGATGGCGGCTCTGCGCGCGCGGATTTCCCCGGTGGTGATGCTGGTGTGCTGTACGACAGTATCCAAAAAGTACTGTCTTTGCCTGACGACATGCGGTTGTTCATGTGCCACGACTACGGCCCAAATGGGCGCGATATCAAATGGGAAACCACGGTCGCCGAGGAAAAAGCCCACAACATTCATGTCGGTGGTGGCAAAAGTCGTGATGACTTTATCAAGTTCCGCACCGAACGGGACGC
>NZ_JAFMHR010000016.1:0-27182 GCF_017854415.1 Yoonia sp.
GCAGGCAACGACCAGCTTTCAGGTGGTTTTGGGGATGACACTCTGATTGGTGGCGCAGGCGCGGATACGTTTATTTTCAATGGTGGCCGCGACACAATCCGCGACTTCACATCGGGCGAAGATCAAATAACGCTAGGTCCAAACCTATGGACGGGCCTCACGTCCGCCGCAGATCTCTTGTTTTTCTACGGCAGTTTGGATGCGACCGGTGCTTTGATCGCTTTCGAAACCGGTGACACCCTGCGCATTGAAGGGATCACCGATCTGGCCATTCTTGCGGACGATTTTGCGCTGTTTTAGGGTCGTTTAATTCAACGTTGTCGCAAGCGAATTACCCAGCCCAAAGACCGTCAATGCAGGTCCCAGCGCGCTTTCAGTGCCATAGATCAGGTCGCCATCTTCAAGCAAGAAACGCCCTGCCGAAAACAAACCATCGGCCGATGTCAGATCAATGGTAAACACGACCCGCTCTTTCGGAGGGCCAGAGATTCCATCGCGCACTGCGCTGCTGGCATATTCACGCATAACCAAGATGCTTTCAGGATTGGCGCTGCCAGCGTTCACGCCGCCGATCAAAGCCATAGCTTCAAGGGCTGAAAACTCATCCTCGGGAAAGTCGAAAATTGCTTGCGATCCGGTTGCACCTAGCGTGATGAATTTGCGATCATCATCGACCACATATATCCGGTCACCACCGCGTACAGTCGTATTCATACGTGGATCTTCAAGCAAGCGATCGAACGGGAGGCCAAATGTCTGCCCATCGCGCACAAGACGTACCTGCGGGGACACCAAAGTAGGGTTCGGGCCACCAGCAAGTGAAAACAATTCAAGCAGTTTTAAGTTTCGATCTGCCAACGGGTATAGGCCCGGCGCAGACACACCTGACGCCAGATTGGCGGTGTTGGCACGACCCGGTTCGACAACCAGCTGCACTTGGGCAGACGGAACCGTACGTACCAATTCTTCTTCGATGCGCTGGCGGGCTGTTGTTGGAGACATGCCTGACACGCGCAGATCACCGATAAACGGGACAAATATCTGACCTGCAGAGTTCACTTGCGTGAGTGGCAGTGCAGTCACACCGCCCGGTCCAAAGATCGAAGTTTCTTCCGCGTCCCAAATCGTCAATTGCACTTGATCACCAGCCGCAATCATCAGCGATGCTGGCTGATCACGCGCTGTGATCCACGGCAGTGCTTCTTTGCCAGTCGCTGGCCATGCAGCAAGAACGGGCAGTGTTGCGCGATCCACATCGTAGACGGCGAAGTCATAAACGGGGTCTTCGCCAGCGGCTGCGGTGTTGGCATTTGATGCTGCCAGAATTTCTGATTCGAAACCGGCCCCACGGGGCAATCCACAACTGGCCAAAGCCAGACATGCAATTAGGGCAAAGCAACGTTGGGCGAACACGGGGCAGCTTCCTTTCGCGAATTGCCTCAAGCGATACTGAACCACACCCGTTTTGTCCATGCGTGATAGCGCTTCAAATCGCGACAAACAGTGTCGAAACCGTTAGAAATCGACAGCTATGCCCTTTCGCTCCCAATCGCCAAAGCGCACAGGCTCTGGCCCGTCGCGGCCACCCAGTTCAGTCGGCAATCCTTTGCCGTCAGCCGCAAGACGGCGTTCTTCGGCCTCGGCCAAGGCACGTTGGGCGGCAAGTGGCAGGTCTTTGGGTTCATTAGTCACTGTGTCGGTCTCCTTGTCGCGGGCTTGTCTTTGATATACGTCCCGCGCACCCAGCTTCAAGTGAGAGATCTATGAACCAGACCGGTCTGCCTGCCCGCCGCGCCGCCCATCACCTCTTGATGGAGATCACAGACGAAGGCCGTTTGATGCCTGAATTGATCGTAGGTGGCGCTCTTGCGCGTTTGGAAAACGATGATCGCGCCCGCGCCCAGCGCCTTGCGACCGACGCATTGCGTGGCTTGGACCGTGCTGATCGGATGCTGAAACCGTATTTGAAAAAAGCACCCCCCTCGCATGTAATGAACGCATTGCGCCTTGGCGTGATCGAATTGTGCGGTGGCGAAGCCGCCCACGGTGTCGTCAACGCTTACGTTGAAATCGTCGCGCGCAACAAACGCACACAGACGATGAAAGGTCTTACAAACGCTGTTTTGCGCAAAATCGCCGATGATGGCCCTGCCGGTTGGAACAAACGTGCTGTGCCTTTGACACCGGGTTGGCTACGCCAACCATTGGTCGCCGCTTGGGGCCGCGACGCGGTTGAGGGTATGGAGGCTGCGCATTTCGCTGGTGCACCATTGGACCTGACGATCAAAGCCGATCCCGAAGCCGTCGCTGAAACTGTCGGCGGTGTAGTTCTGCCAACGGGTTCTGTGCGGGTCGCGAACGCTGGCCAAGTCTCGGCACTGCCCGGCTACGCGGATGGTGCATGGTGGGTGCAAGACGCAGCCGCTGCGATCCCTGTTATGCTGCTGGGTAATGTCCAAGGACAGAATATCTTGGATCTTTGCGCCGCACCGGGTGGCAAGACCATGCAACTCGCGGCTTTGGGTGCAAACGTCACTGCCGTTGATGTGTCAGAAAAGCGGATGGCACGCGTGTCCGAAAACTTAACCCGCGTAGGCCTAACGGCTGAGGTCATTGTCAGCGATGCCTTTGCATTGGACGAAGGCGGCTATGACGCGATCTTGCTGGATGCGCCCTGCTCTGCCACGGGTACGATCCGGCGTCACCCTGATCTTCCCTACGCCAAAGACGGCTCAGAGTTTGCCGCACTGATTGATCAGCAAGAAGCATTGCTAGATCACGCCCTATCCTTGCTTAAACCGGGTGGTCGCTTGGTTTATTGCACGTGTTCGCTGCTTCCCGACGAAGGCGAAGTGCAAGTCGAAGAAGCCTTGGCCCGGTTTGATGGCCTAACGGTGGAAACACCCGGCATCAAAGGCATCGACGCCGATTGGGTGACGCCCGAAGGCGGCTTGCGGCTGCGTCCTGATTATTGGGCAGAGCTTGGTGGTATGGACGGCTTCTATATGGCGGTTCTGCGAAAGCCTGCGTGACTTGAACGCAGGCTTGTTGCTATGGTTTGTCTAAGCGTTCGTGACGCGTAGACATCAAGGCGGCAAAACTTGGGCCAACCACAGACATGGCGGCAGCGCCGTATCCGTTTCATGCATCGGGTTCACGCCCGCCGTGCGGCCCGTGCCGACACTGCGACTGCATTCGTATCCGCCCCTGAACCGCACACAATTGGCCAAGTCGCTCGCGGCCGCCAACTGATTACGGGCAATTTTCTATTCTCTGGCTTGTTGGTCGAAGGGCCGGATCTTTCTATTTGGGACATCGCCCGCGACAACCCTACGGTCGCAGAAGAAATCCAAGGCTGCGAATGGCTGGATGATCTAGCAGCTGTCGGCGATGACCGCGCGCGCGACCGCGCTCAGGCTTGGGTATTTGACTGGATCAACCGCTACGGTGATGGGCGCAGCGATGGGTGGACACCCGGCATCACGGGACGGCGGGTCATTCGATGGATCAACCACGGGTTTTTCCTGCTGCGCGGTAAAGACAAAGCAGCGGGACAACTGTTTTTCCAAAGCCTCGCACGGCAAACCCTGTTTCTCTCGAAACGTTGGCAGGTCACTTCCCCCGGATTGCGCCGCTTTGAAGCGTTAACGGGCACCATTTACGCAGGGCTGTCGCTCGAAGGGATGGAACATCATATCCCACCCGCAGTTGCGGCCCTAAGTGCTGATTGCCAATCGCAGATCGACAAAGATGGGGCGATCAAAACACGTAACCCCGAGGAATTACTCGAAATACTAAGCCTGCTAAATTGGACCGCAAAGGCATTGACCGAAACGGGACGTGACGTGCCTGCACCTTTAAAAGCTGCGATTGAGCGTATTGCGCCAACACTGCGTGCGCTGCGCCATTCAGATGGCGGATTGGCGCGGTTTCACGGTGGCGGACAGGGTCTTGAAGGGCGGTTGGATCAGGCGCTTGCGTCCTCGGGTGTGCGTGGCAGCCCTGCAAAAGGTCTGCATATGGGGTATGCGCGGCTGACGGCTGGTCGCACCACGTTGATTGCTGACGCAGCAGCACCACCCAGCGGTGATGCTTCAGCTGATGGCCATGCCAGTACATTGGGGTTTGAGCTGACATCAGGGCGCAGGCCATTGATCGTCAACTGCGGCTCTGGCGCGCGGTTTGGCGTTGAATGGCGCAGGGCTAGTCGGGCAACGCCCAGCCACTCGACAATGATGATCGAAGGGGTTTCCTCTTCGCATTTGGCATCTTCAAGGGCGTCAAACCAAGCAGAAGAATTGCTGACCGATCTTCCCTCGTTGGTGCGCGGATATACGATCGAAGACACACAAGGTCGCAGGCTGGAGATGTCGCAAAACGGCTATCAACCCAGCCACGGCCTGACCCATGCACGCATTCTGCACGTCTCGGCGGATGGGCGCACGGTTGACGGCGAGGATATTTTGACCACGCTAGATGCTGCTGACAGTGCCATTTTCGACAAGGCAATGGTCCATGCAGGACCGATTGGCATTCCTTACGCGGTGCGTTTTCATCTGCACCCCGATGTCGAGGCAACCCTTGATATGGGCGCAACCGCTGTGGCCATGCGTCTCAAATCTGGCGAAGTTTGGGTGTTTCGGCATGACGGACAGGCGAAACTTAGCCTTTCTGCGTCAGTTTATCTGCAAAATGGGCGATTAAGGCCCCGCACGACCCAACAGGTGGTTTTATCCGGCAGCGCAATGGCCTATGCGACACGCGTCCGGTGGTCGCTGGCCAAAGCACAAGACACACCCAATGCGGTGCGTGATCTGGTGAAGGCCGACCCGATGGACGTTGTTGAATAGACCATTCGAGGATCCACATGACCGACCTTGCACCCCTGCGCCGCGCGCTGCTATCTGTTTCTGACAAAACCGGCCTGATTGAGCTGGGCCAAGCTTTGGCCGCACGCGGCGTCGAACTGCTGTCGACTGGCGGATCGGCCAAAGCAATGCGCGATGCGGGTTTAGACGTACGCGATGTGGCTGATGTGACGGGCTTTCCCGAAATGATGGATGGTCGCGTCAAGACGCTGCATCCGGTTGTGCATGGCGGCCTTCTGGCGCGCCGTGATCTAGACAGCCACCGCGACGCGATGATCGAACACAACATCGGGCCGATCGATTTACTGGTCGTGAACCTCTACCCATTCGAAGAAACAGTGGCCAAGGGCGCAGACTTTGACACCTGTATCGAGAATATCGACATCGGCGGACCTGCGATGATCCGCTCTGCCGCCAAGAACCATGCGTTTGTGAGCGTGGTGACAGATGTTGAAGACTACGCCGCTTTGCTGGCCGAGCTAGACGCAAATGACGGTCAGACAACGTTGGCCCTGCGCCAGCGTCTTGCCCAAACCGCATATGCCCGAACCGCTGCATATGACACTGCCGTTAGCACTTGGATGGCAGGCGCAATTGGCGCGGACACCCCGCGCCGTCGTTCATTCAGCGGCACCTATAAGCAAACCATGCGCTACGGCGAAAACAGCCACCAGTCAGCGGCGTTCTATACCGATGGAACCGAACGCCCCGGTGTGGCCACCGCCATCCAGCATCAAGGCAAAGAACTGTCTTATAATAACATTAACGACACCGATGCCGCGTTCGAATTGGTGGCAGAGTTTGATCCGGCCGACACCGCAGCAGTCGCAATCATCAAACATGCCAATCCTTGCGGTGTGGCACGTGGCGCGACGTTGCTAGAGGCCTATCAGAACGCATTCGACTGCGACCGCACCAGTGCCTTTGGCGGCATTGTTGCTTTGAACCAACCGCTGGATGAAGCAACCGCCAAAGCCATTGTCGAGATTTTCACCGAGGTCGTCATCGCCCCCGGAGCATCCGACGCAGCTAGGGCAGTCTTTGCTGCAAAGAAGAACCTGCGCTTGCTAACAACCGACGGCTTGCCCGACGTCAAAGCACCTATCACCACCTACCGCCAAGTTGCGGGTGGTATGTTGGTGCAGGACAAGGACACAGGCTTTGTCGGTATCGACGATCTAAAGGTCGTCACAAAGCTGGCCCCGACTGACGCGCAAATGGCCGATCTTTTGTTTGCCTGGAAAGTCGCCAAACACGTCAAATCCAACGCTATCGTGTACGTCAAAGACAATGCGACCGTCGGCGTCGGCGCTGGGCAGATGTCGCGCCTTGATAGCGCACTGATCGCCGCCAAAAAGGCCGAACGCATGGCCGAAGCGATGGGTTTGCCGGAACCGCTGACCAAAGGATCCGCTGTCGCCTCTGACGCGTTCTTCCCGTTTGCGGATGGTTTGATGGAAGCCGCCTCTGCAGGGGCTACATGCGTTATTCAACCGGGTGGGTCGATGCGCGATGATGAAGTAATCGCTGCTGCAGACGAAGCGGGTATCGCAATGGTCTTTACCGGCATGCGGCATTTCCGGCACTAGGAGTTTACGCATGCGACTGATGTTCTGGACCGGCTTTGGGGTCTTTGCACTTGATCAGGTGATCAAGTTTTATGTGTTGTTCAGCGTCTTTGGCCTGTCTTGGGCACAAGTGCGCGTCCCGTCCGATCAACTGCCTTATCCGCCTACGGTCGAGGTTTTTCCGCCGTACCTTGTTCTTAGAATGGCGTGGAACCGTGGCATCAACTTTGGTTTGTTCGCTGATTTTGATATGCGCTGGGTTCTGATTGCCGTGGCCTTTGCGATCACCGGTGCTGTGACGTGGTGGCTAAGCCGCTCTGGCGGCACCAAATGGGTCTATATCGCTGGTGGTTTCCTAATCGGTGGTGCCATGGGCAACGTCATCGACCGGTTCTTTTATGGGGCGGTCGCGGATTTCCTGAACATGTCATGCTGCGGGTTCAACAACCCCTACGCTTTCAACGTCGCCGACATCGCTATTTTCGCTGGGGCAATCGGATTGGCCTTTCTCGCAGACGATAGCAAGAAAGCTGCGTGACGCAGCACAAGACTTGCGATAAACAAAGCAAAGACACCCCGAGGGATCATTCATGCGCGCGCTTATTTTTTCCATTTTGGCCCTAACCCTGACAGCCGCTTGCGGCAATCGTGGCGGAGATGGCGTGGCATTCGGCGACATCGGGCCAGAGCAAAGCACATTCCTTGTGACCCCCGCGGCACCTTTGGAAACGCCACCCGCATTCGTTTTACCGGCGCCCACGCCCGGTGGTGCGAACCGCGCAACACAGTAACCGCACCTCACATCCGCGTATGGTGACTTGAACACTGCGCCAAGCGGCGTAGATCGTTCATCTGAGACGCCAAAATCAGGGATGCTTATGAAACGATTGTTTACCAGCTTTGCGCTGATGATCGCAGCTTCGGTTGCGACTGCCGAGGATGTGACGACCTACATGCTTGATAACGGGATGGAGGTCGTGGTCATTGAAGATGCGCGCGCGCCCGTCGTCGTGCATATGTTGTGGTACAAAGTGGGTTCAGCCGACGAACCCGTTGGCGCATCCGGCGTGGCGCATTTTCTAGAACACTTGCTGTTCAAAGCGACTGACGTTCTCGAATCCGGCGAGTTTTCCGCAACAGTGGCTGCGAACGGCGGCAGCGACAATGCATTCACAAGCTATGATTACACCGCTTATTTCCAGCGGATTGCCTCGGACCGACTTGAGTTGATGATGCAGATGGAAAGCAACCGGATGAACAACCTCCGGATCACCGCCGCCGACGTCGAAACAGAACGTCAGGTCGTGCTGGAAGAACGTAACCAACGCACCGAAAACTCTGCTGGGGCACTGGCGCGCGAACAATTCCGCGCGGCCCAGTTCCAAAACCACCGTTACGGCGTGCCGATTATCGGCTGGAAACATGAGATGGAGCAGTTGGACCTTACTGACGCCCTCGATTTCTATGACCTCTATTATTCCCCAAACAACGCTGTGCTTGTCGTCGCAGGCGACGTGAAACCAGACGAAGTTCTGGCATTGGCCGAAAAATACTATGGCGTCATCCCTGCGGAGGCTAACTTGCCCGTCCGCGAACGCCCGCAAGAACCACCGCAGCGGGCCGAGCGCCGGATCACCTATGTTGATCAGCGCGTCAGCCAGCCCTATTTGGTGCGCAGCTATCTGGCCCCGGAACGCGACCCCGGCGCGCAAACAGAAGCGGCCGCACTGGTCTTTTTGGCCGACTTGTTAGGTGGGTCTTCCTTCACATCCGCCTTGGGCCAAGCCCTGCAATTTGACACGCAAACCGCGATTTTCACCAGCGCGTCTTATGACGGATCAAACCTAGATAGCGGCACATTCAGCCTCGTGGTGGCGCCTTCCGAAGGGATCAGCCTTTCAGTTGCCGAAGCTGCGATGGACGAAACAGTGGCTGCCTTCATGGACGCCCCAATTGACCCAGAGCGCATGGAAAGTATTCGCACGCAACTGCGTGCATCAGAGATTTACGCCAAAGATAACGTGCAGGGACTTGCCCGCCGCTATGGCGCGGCCCTGACGCAAAGCCTGACCATCGCTGACGTGCAAGCATGGCCAGATATTTTGCAAGCCGTCACAGAAGACGACATCAAAGCCGTCGCCGCCAAAGTCTTTAACCGCGATCAATCCGTCACCGGATGGGTCGTCGCATCCCAAGAGGAGGCACGCTAATGCTGCGCATCGTCATCGCCTTTTGTCTAAGCTTCACTGCCTCTGCGGCACTGGCCGAAATTGAGATCAAGCAAGTCACGTCGCCCGGCGGTATCAACGCATGGGTCGTCGAAGAACCCGCAATCCCATTCGTCGCTTTGGAAATCCGTTTTCGCGGCAGCGCATCGCTTGACCTGCCGGGCAAGCGCGGGGCGACCAACCTGATGACAGGTCTATTGGAAGAAGGCGCTGGCGACATGACTGCGCAAGAATTCCAAACCGCCCGCGAAGGGCTTGCGGCCAGTTTCAGCTTTCGCGCATTTGACGACACACTGTCGATCTCTGCCCGCTTCTTGACCGAAAACAAGGCCGAAGCACTGGACTTGCTGCGCCAAGCATTGGTCGACCCGAACTTTGACCAAGACGCGCTGGACCGTGTTCGCGCGCAGGTGCTATCGGGCATTGCTAGCGACGAAAAAGACCCCAACACGATAGCCGGAAACGTATTCAATGCGGCGGCCTTTGGCGATCACCCCTACGGATCCTCAAGCGATGGGACTGTCGAAAGCGTCACCGCATTGACCCAAGAAGATATGTTCGATGCACACCGCAATGCACTGACACGCGACAGGCTTTATGTCTCTGTTGTGGGTGACACGACAGCCGAAGCGGTCGGGGAAATGCTGGACGATCTGCTGGGCGCATTGCCTGCCGAAGGACCCGCCGCACCAGAGGATGTTGATTTTGGATTGGCAGGCGGTGTGACGGTTATCGACTATGACACGCCACAAGCGGTCGCCTTGTTTGGTCACAAAGGACTGAAACGCGACGATGATGATTTCTTTGCGGCGTTCATCATCAATCATGTGCTGGGCGCTGGCGGATTTGAATCGCGACTGATGACCGAAGTACGCGAAAAGCGCGGGCTGACTTACGGGATCAGCACCTTCCTCGTGCCCAAGTTCCACGCTGAAATGATGCTCGGTTCTGTCGCGTCTTCAAACGCTACAATCGCCGAAGCAATCGCCGTCACCCGCGCGGAATGGGCGCGCATGGCAGATGACGGCTTAAGCGCCGAAGAACTTGCTGTCGCCAAGACATTTCTGACTGGCGAATACCCTCTGCGCTTTGACGGCAATGCAGAAATCGCCAAGATCATGGTTGGGATGCAGATGGTCGGACTGCCGCCAGAATACGTGGTGAACCGCAATCACTATGTCGAGGCCGTGACCTTGGAAGAAATCAACCGCGTAGCATCCGAACTGCTGCAACCAGATGATTTGCACTTTGTTGTGGTGGGCAAACCCGAAGGTTTAACAAGCACACAATAGCGCTTTTCCCACTCGCAGAATCGCGGCGGGCCATGCTACAACTTGTAGCATGGCCACCGTAGACCCCCAGATAAAGCAGCAGCCAGTGATCAGGCAGCTTGACGACGCCGCAATCAACCGGATTGCAGCGGGCGAAGTGTTGGAACGACCTGCCTCTGCCGTCAAAGAACTGGTCGAGAACAGCATCGACGCTGGTGCCCGCCGGATCGAGGTGGTGATTGCCGATGGCGGCAAGACCCTGATCCGCGTCACAGATGACGGCTGCGGCATGTCCCCCGCTGATTTGCCAATGGCTTTGTCACGCCATGCGACTTCAAAAATTGACGGCTCTGACCTGCTGAACATCACCTCTTTCGGATTTCGGGGCGAGGCATTGCCGTCGCTTGGCGCAACTGGCCGCCTGTCGATCACGTCCCGCGCGGCAGGGCACGAGGCTGCACAAATCCGCGTCGCTGGTGGCGATGTTGAGAACGTAAAGCCCGCCGCATTGTCATCTGGCACGGTGATTGAATTGCGCGATATGTTTTACGCCACCCCTGCGCGCCTGAAATTCCTACGCACCGACCGCGCAGAGGCACAGGCCGTCACTGACGTAATAAAACGCCTGTCGATGGCCGAACCGTTCGTGACCTTCATTCTGCGTGACGCCTCAAACGGGGATAGCCGCACGACCTTTCGCGCGGATGCCGAAACGGGTGATTTGTTCGATGCGTTGCACGGCCGATTGCGCACTGTTCTAGGCAAGGATTTTGCAGAGAACGCGCTACGGATTGATGCCGAACGCGAGGGGTTTCATCTGACAGGATACGCGGCTTTGCCAACCTATTCACGCGGTGCTGCCGTAGCGCAATATCTGTGCGTGAATGGAAGGCCTGTGCGCGACAAGATGCTGCTTGGTGCATTGCGGGCGGCCTATATGGACGTGCTGTCGCGTGATCGGCACCCTGTTGCGTCACTGTTTATCGACTGCGATCCGATGCTGGTGGACGTCAATGTGCACCCTGCGAAATCCGAAGTCCGCTTTCGCGATCCGGGAACAGTGCGTGGTTTAATCGTTTCGGGTTTAAGGCATGCATTAGCCGACGCAGGGCATCGCGCCTCGACCACAGTGGCCAACGCAACTTTGGGTGCGATCACACCAGAGCATGCAAGCCCACGCATCTATCAGATGGACCGCCCCAGCTTTAGCGCGCGGTCGATGACTTTTCAGGCCCAAGCGCCGGGGTTTGGCGAAGGGCCTTCTGCAAGGTTCGAACCAGAGACGGAAGACGCTTCAGATCAGCTGCCCTTGGGTGCAGCGCGCGCGCAAGTGCATGAAAATTACATCATTGCCCAAACTGAAAAAGGTATCGTGATCGTAGATCAGCATGCTGCCCATGAGCGGTTAGTTTATGAAAAACTCAAATCGCAAATGGCCGAAAACGGCGTGGCCGCGCAGGCGTTGCTGATCCCTGAAATCGTTGAGCTATCGGAAAATGAAGCCGCCCAACTATTGGAAATCGCGGATGACTTGTCACGCCTTGGCCTGACGGTGGAACCGTTTGGCGGCGGCGCAATTGCAGTGCGCGAAACCCCTGCGATCTTGGGCGAGGTAAACGCAGCCGCGATGATCCGCGACATCGTTGACGAATTGGCCGACCAAGGCGACAGCGCGTCGGTCAAAGCACGGATCGAAGCAATCCTAAGCCGCGTCGCCTGTCACGGGTCTATCCGGTCTGGAAGGCGCATGCAGGCGGCAGAAATGAACGCACTGCTGCGCGAAATGGAAGCGACACCACTGTCAGGGCAATGCAACCACGGACGTCCCACATACGTCGAACTCAAACTTGCCGATATTGAACGGCTTTTCGGACGCACATGATACAAATCGGCGATACAACACTCGATCTAAACGATCCTATGACATTGGTTACCGTGATCGCGAGCATTGCGATGTTGCTTGTGGTGATACTGCTTATTGTCGCTGTGCGCCGTGCCGGAAAATCAGCGGAAGCTGTGCAACTGGTTGCAACCCAACTAGGGCGAATGTCGTATGATGTGCAATCCTTGGGCCAAGGCCAGCAGCAATTGGCGGGCAACATTCAAACCGTCAGCGACGCGCAGGCAAATGCCCAAGTCAAAGTGGTGCAAACCATGGAAACACGGCTGGCAGAGGTGCAATCGCAAATGGCCGAACGACTGGCCGACAATGCCATGAAATCGGCCCGCTCGCTGACCGATATGCAAGAGCGGATGAAAGAAACGCTTACCGGATCATCCGAAAAGACGACCAAAAGCCTGACGCAGTTGCAAGAACGGCTTGCTACAATCGACCGCGCACAGACAAATATCGAAAAGCTGTCCGGCGATGTGCTGTCCTTGCAGGATATCCTGTCCAACAAACAGCGGCGCGGTATGTTTGGTGAAATCCAACTGACCGATATCGTATCCAAGGCGTTGCCATCGGACAGTTATGCACTGCAAGCGACCCTTTCAAACGGCAAGCGGGCGGACTGTTTGGTGCACCTGCCGAACCCACCCGGCCCTATCGTGATCGACGCGAAATTCCCGTTTGAAAGCTACGAGGCATATGCCGCCGCCGAAACGCAACAACAGCAACAAGCCGCTTTGCGTGATCTGGGCAACGCAGTGCGCAAGCACATCAAAGACATCAGCGAAAAATACATCATCGAAGGCGAAACCGCCGACGGCGCAATCATGTTTCTGCCATCCGAAGCGGTCTATGCAGAGCTTCATTCGCGACTGCCAGAGGTCATTCGCGGTGGTTTTGACGCGCGCGTCTGGATTGTCTCGCCGACGACCTGCATGGCCACGCTGAACACGATGCGCGCGATCCTCAAAGATGCGCGGATGCGCGAACAGGCGGGCGAAATCCGCAAGGCGCTGCGGCTGTTGCACCGCGACGTCGAGATTATTGGCGAGAAAGCAGGTAAGTTGGAAATCCATCTGCGGCAAGCGGGCGAAGATGTTTCGGGCGTGCTGACTGCGTCCACCCGCGCCAGTAAACGTGCGGACCGTTTGGACAACTTTGATTTTGAAGAACTGGCACCTGATCAAGAAACCCCAGTGGTCGCGATCATTCCGCCAAAGGGATAAGACAATGACACAACGGATATTTATTACGGCAGGGGCTGGCGGCATTGGGCGCGTCATTGCGCAGGCCTACGCCACGCAAGGCGCGCAGGTTTATGTTTGTGATCAAGATGCAGCGGCAATCGACGCGCTTGATCTAAACATCACAGGTGCCCGCGTTGATGTCACGGACGAGGCCGCTTTGGATGCATGGCTGCAAGCTGGTCTCGATAAACTGGGCGGCTGCGATGTACTGATCAATAACGCAGGTATCGCGGGTCAGGCGGGGCCAGTTGAAGACCTAAATCTTGCTGCATGGAAGCAGTGTCTGGCCGTCAATCTGGATGCACAAATGATCACCTGCCGCGCAATCGCACCAGTGATGAAGGCGCAAAAATCCGGCGTAATCACGAACCTGTCTTCTACATCTGGCCTGTTCGGCGCGCCTTTTCGCGCGCCCTATGCGGCCGCGAAATGGGCCGTGATCGGCTTTACCAAAACTATCGCGACAGAGTTGGGCCCGCATGGCATTCGCTGCAACGCGATCTGCCCGGGGGCGGTCAGCGGGGATCGCATGGATAGAGTTCTCGCGGCTGAGGCGCAGGCGCGCGGCGTAACGCCAGACGTTGTTTACACCGATTATGCATCCGGCAGTTCGTTGCGACGTTTCGCTGAACCCGAAGAGATCGCAGGGCTGTGCATGTACCTATCATCTGATGCGGCCAAATTTGTGTCAGGTCAGGCCATTGCCGTTGATGGAAATACCGAAACCTACCATTCCGTCTAGCAACAAAAAACGCCCCGACTTTCGTCGAGACGTTAATATGAACGGTGGTCGCTAGCTGGGCTTAAATTCCAATAAATCGTTGCGCCAAGCGTGGGATGATGCCGTTAAAGCGCAAAGGCGCGTCAGAAGCCGCGAGGCAAATGCAGTCCATGCCTGCTTCGGCAACCGGTGTGTGGTGCATGTCTTCGTTTGCAACTTCGACATCGCCTGCGCCAAAGCGATCATGTTCGTCCATGAACGCGCCTTGCAGAACCAAAGTCAGCTCTGTGCCGCGGTGACCGTGATCAGGCATCGCAGTGCCAGCAGGAATGCGCAACAAGCGCACACTGGCATCGCGTGACGTTTTCAAAACCATCTGGCTGACGCCGCCACCGACTTTGCGCCATTTCAGATTGTCGAGGTCGCCTTTCACATAATCCTGCAAAGGTCCCGGGAAAACCGTGTTCTGCGTGCGCACCGGCGCCGGATTTTCAGCACCAAATCCGCTATCGATCATCGCCATTGTAGCGGCCAACGCATCTTCGGCGACCGTAACAGCATCATTACTCAGCATAATCTCGCCGCCCACGGCGTCATATCCTGCCAAGGCAGCCCGACAATCGTCACACATCGTGATGTGCGTTGCGACAACCAGATTGAACGCCTCTGGCAAAGTGCCCGCGGCGTAGCCCATCAAAAGCGGCTCGGTGAGGTGGTGTTTGATCTGTTTCATGTCATTCATCATTTCATTGCGTGGCGTAAGCGGTCTAACGCCAACCGTATCCTAGATTTAATCGTCCCCAGCGGAAGTCCAGTCTCTGCGGCAATTTCGCTATGGCTGAGTTCGCCAAAATAGGCGCGCTCGATCAGTTTTCTTTGTTCTGCTGGCAAAGTGGCCAAAGCCTGTCCCAGCTGTTCCGTTTCTTGCGCAAGTCCCAGCGCATCAGCCTGATCAGGCGATGCTTCTGGTCCCCATGGCAGGTCTTCTGGTTCCGGCCGGCGCTGCTTGCGCAGCAGATCAATCTTGCGGTTTCGCGCGATCGTAAAGATCCATGTCGATACGCTCGCCTTAGCAGGGTCGAACATATGGGCCTTGTTCCAAAGGGTCGCCATGACCTCTTGCGTACATTCTTCGGCCAGATCCGGGCTGGCCCCCGATTTCATCAAAAACGACTTCACCCGAGGTGCGAAATAGCCAAACAACTCTGCAAATGCAGCGCGGTCTTTGCTGTCACGCACGGCATTGATCTGCGAGACCCAAGCCATCCGTTTTGCTGTTGCTTCCGCTGTCACCTTAAGGTTCCTCACCGTGCGATTACGTCGTCCATGATCGTCACCATAAGCGGTGGTTGTCGGGACCGCATCAACTTTTGCGAGGGTGTCGTTGTCTGATAACATAAATCTATTACGCACCGGATTTCGGTTTGGATCACCGCGCCGCTGCATTTTGTTATGATCCATGCAAGTTGTGGCGACGTAATAAAGTTACTAAGAAGCAAAAAACACGTCGGAGCCTAATGAATGCCACTTGAGACCGGGACGACCGCGCCCAGAAAAATCGCGGTAATCGGTGCTGGTATTTCAGGGATGGGGGCGGCGCATGCGCTGGCTAAAGACCAAAGTGTCGTTTTATTCGAAGCTGAAAAACGTCTTGGGGGCCATGCCCGTACGCGGATGGCAGGCACGAACAAAGACCAAGCTGTCGATACCGGCTTTATCGTTTTCAACTATGCCAACTATCCGAACCTGACCAAGCTGTTTGACGACCTGAGCGTCCCCGTCATCAAAAGCAACATGAGCTTTGGCGCCTCATTCAATGACGGCAAGCTGGAGTACGGCCTCGCAAGCCTTGACGCACTTTTTGCGCAGCGCAAGAATATTGCCAATCCAAAGTTCCTGCGCATGGTTCGCGATATCCTCAAGTTCAACGCCGAAGGGCTTGCTGCCAGCCAAGACGAAGAAATGACCATTGGTCAGTTGTTGAAGAAATTGCATCTCAGCGACTATTTCCGTGACCACTATCTGCTGCCGTTTTCCGGTGCGATCTGGTCAACGCCCAAAGAAAAAATCCTCGATTTCCCTGCCTACGCGATGATGCGTTTTTTCGACAATCATGCGCTGCTTGGGGCGAATGGCCAGCATCAGTGGTATACCGTTGATGGCGGATCAATTGAATATGTCTCGCGGTTGGGCGCCGATATGGTGGAGCGCGGTGTCAATGTCCGCCTTGGCGCGCCTATTGATGCGGTGCGCCGCACGGCGACCGGTGTCGAAGTGAAATCTGAGGGTGCTGATTGGGAACAGTTTGACGAGGTCATTTTCGCTACTCATTCCGATGACACACTGCGCATGTTGTCAGACGCGACCGCTGTCGAAACTTCCGTCTTGGGTGCCGTCCGCTATCAGCCCAACAAGATCGTGCTGCATTCCGACACATCAATCATGCCCAAACGCCGTCAGGTCTGGTCCTCGTGGGTCTATACCGAAGACGCCCAGCGCACCGATACAGAGATCAATCTGACTTATTGGATGAATTCCTTGCAGCCTTGGCTTAAAGGTCAAGACATGATGGTTACCCTCAACAGCGAGCGCCCGATCAAAGAAGAGCTGATCTGGGACGAAGTATCCTTGCGCCATCCTGTCTATGACCTCGCGGCGATTGCCGCGCAGAAGGCTGCATCAGCGATGAACGGCGCAAACCACACGTGGTTCTGCGGTGCGTGGATGAAGAACGGCTTTCACGAAGACGGGCTATCCAGCGGCTTGGATGTAGTCGCGGCGCTGAACGCGTCTGACCGCATGCGCATAGCGGCCGAGTGACCGATCAGGTCCATCATATCGTAGGTGAAACTTACCACGGGCGGCGTGGTGGGACCAAAAACGCTTTTCGCTATTCCATCGACTATGTGCTGACTGACGCAGAGGCGACACCGCGAACACCGGCCCTGTTTTCACGCAACACCGGCAACCTGATGTCACTGCAAGACAGCGATCATGGCGGGCCGCCCAAAACTGGCACCGGCGCTGCTTGGGTCCGTGACGTGCTGGCAGCGTACGATATCGACGACATCGCGCGTATTGAACTGCTCGCCCAGCCGCGCCTTCTGGGGCATGTCTTTAATCCGGTCTCGTTTTGGCTTTGCTATGATGATGCAGGCGTTTTGCGCACCGTGATTGCAGAGGTGTCCAACACATTTGGCGACCGCCATTCCTATCTATGCCGCCACGAAGACGGGCATGCGATTACCAAAGAGGATACATTGTCGGCGCAAAAGCTGATGCATGTTTCGCCCTTTCAACCGGTTGAAGGCGGATATGTTTTCCGTTTCGATATCCAACCAGACAGCATCGGCATCTGGATCGATTATTCACGCGGCAATGGCGGGCTGATTGCGACGCTAACAGGACCGCGCAAGCCAATAACGAACGGATCCATCATCAAGGCTGCATTGCGCCGTCCCTTTGGATCGCGTCGCGTGCTGACGTTAATCCATTGGCAAGCGATCAAGCTGTGGTGGAAAGGGGCGACATTCCGGTCACAACCAAAGCCCCCGCCCGAAGAGGTCAGCAGATGAAAGCCCTGACCGAGCGGTTGCCCGCATACACGGTTTTCGCCGCTGTATTGTCCGGCGCTGGTCTGCCGATCTATATTTATGCGCCCAAATACTACGCTGATACGTTTGGCGTCAGCCTTGGTGCATTGGGTGCGCTGCTGTTTGCGATGCGCCTGTTCGATATGATCCAAGACCCCGTCTTGGGCTGGATTAGTGAACGCCTGACACGCAGCAAGAAAATCGCAATGACGTTGGCCGCGGTTGTCATGGCTATCTCTATGATCGGGCTGTTCGCGGTCGCACCGCCCATCGCGCCAATCTGGTGGTTCGGGATCACAGTGACGGGATTGTTTACGGCCTTCAGCTTTTTGACAATCAACTTCTACGCCCAAGGGGTCAGCAAAGCAGGCAAAGACCCCCAAGGACACGTCCGGCTGGCCGCGTGGCGCGAAAGCGGGGCGTTGCTGGGTGTTTGCATAGCGGCTGTTGTACCGACGGTTCTGATCGGCGTTGTCGCTGATCCATTTGCAGCCTTTGCCTACGGCTTCGCAGCCCTCACCCTGATTGCCGCGTTCTTTATGTGGCCCGAATGGAAAGGCCGCGTGAACCAAGAACCATCGCAAATCCGCGAAATTATCCGCGACAAAACGGCACGCAAACTACTTATTCTGGCACTGGTAAACGCGACGCCTTTGGCGGTCTCATCCACACTTTTCCTGTTTTACGTCGAAAGCAAACTGGGCGCTGTCGGTTGGGAAGGCGCGCTGTTAGTGCTGTTTTTCTTGGCCGCAGCGATCTCTTCGCCAATGTGGTCGGCGCTTGCACGACGCTATGGCGCCAAGCCGGTTTTGCTGTGTGCGATGATCTTGGCTGTGGCATCTTTCGCATACACGCTGACTTTATCGCCCGGCGATGTGATCCCCTTTGCAGTTATCTGCGTACTAAGTGGAGCAACCATCGGGGCAGACCTTACTCTTTTGCCTGCGATGTTTGCCAAACGTATGGCCGCCATCTCGCCAAATGGGGCTCAGGGGTTTGGTCTATGGAATTTGGTGAACAAGTTCACGCTTGCCTTCGCCGCGGTAGTTTTGCTGCCGTTGCTTGAACGATCCGGCTTTCAGGCAGGTGCTACGAACGTACCGCAGGAAGCCATATTTATGCTGACGGTGCTTTACGCATTGGTGCCGTCGCTGTTGAAACTGGTGGCTATCGGCTTGCTGATCGCCACGAAACTTGAGGACTAAACGATGTCGTTTATGACCTACATCTTGATTGGTGCGGCACTTGTAGTTGCTGCAGCTTTGTTAAAGACACGGTATTTGTCGTTTTGGGCTCAAAAGCCAGAGGACTATGCGCACGGGCCAATCTTTGATATCCGCGAACGGTTCAACGGACCCATTGCTTGCGAAGGTGTCATCTATGGCCCGACTGGCAAAGTCACTTCGCGTTTCGTTGCTGACTTTGACGCCTCATGGGACGGCAACGTCGGCACCATGCGCGAGAAATTCTATTACGACAGTGGCAAGGTCCAAAACCGCGAATGGACGCTGACCCTTGGCAATGATGGCCGTATCAAAGCCAACGCACCCGATGTTGTGGGCACTGGCACAGGCCAGCAGTCAGGCTCTGCAGTGCTGTTGAATTACCGGATCGAGCTGACCGAAGACGCAGGCGGGCATTCGCTGGATGTGACCGACTGGATGTACTTGATGTCCAACGGGACCATTATGAACCGCAGCCAGTTCCGCAAATTCGGGATCAAAGTGGCGGAATTGGTGGCGACTATGCGCCCCAAAGAACAAGCCTACGCAGGAGAATAATGTGACTAATTGGCAAGGAAAACGGTACTGGCTTGTGGGCGCAAGCGAGGGGCTAGGCCGCGAAGTAGCGTTCTGCCTTAGCCGCGCAGGAGCCGAAGTGATCGTTTCCGCCAGATCGGATGATCGCCTTAAGGAACTGGTCGCAGACCTGCCCGGTCAAGCGTCATACGTGACGGTCGACGTGACCGACCGTACGGCGGTGGAAGCCGCCGCAGCCCAGATCGGTGACATTGATGGCGTCGTCTACCTTGCCGGTGTCTATTGGCCCATGAAAGCCCAGGAATGGGACAACGAAAAAGCAGACATGATGGGCGAAGTAAACTTTTTAGGTGCATCCCGCGTCGTTGGTTCGGTGATCAAAAATATGGTTGCCAAGAACGCGGGCCACATTGTGCTTGTCGGGTCATTGTCCGGCTTTCGCGGCCTACCGGGCGCTATCGGCTACTGCTCGTCCAAGGCGGGCATGATGTCGTTGGCTGAATCAATGCAAGCCGACCTGCGCACGTCCCCGATCAACGTCCAATTGGTCAATCCGGGCTTTATCAAAACGCGGCTGACCGAAAAGAACGATTTCAACATGCCGTTCATCATGTCACCCGAAGACGCCGCCAAAGAGGTGTTCGAACATATGAATACAGAGCACTTTAAGAAAAGCTTTCCGATGGTGTTTTCATGGGTGTTCCGGCTGTCGCAGTTCATGCCGGACTGGATGTACTACCGGCTGTTCGGGGCGAAGTAGGACAGAGCTATACCAAGCCCGCCAGTTTCGCGAAAGGATCGCGACTCGCGTCCTTGTGCCACTCGTACTCACTCCCAAGGGCGAGCCTTTCAGCCATCTCATTGCCAAATAAATCAGCCATAACTGCAAGCGCCATATCAATGCCTGCGGATACACCCGATGACGTGTAGAACTTGCCGTCTTTCACCCATCTTGCTTCTCTGACCCAGTCGACATTTGGTGCATGGTGGATTGTCTGCAAGAAATCCATCTTGTTGGTCGTTGCTTTGCGGCCATCCAAGACGCCTGCCATGCCCAACAAGACAGTCCCTGTACAAACGGCCATAACGCGTTCCGCATTAGCAGAGGCGCGCTTGATCCATTCTAACAGCTCAGGGTCTTGGCCTTCGACCAACGCGGCATCGCCCCCGGGGACAAGCAGCAGATCGTAGTCGTCTTTCTCAAAGATCGTTTTGTCGACGACTATGCGCTGTCCATGGCAACTTGGGACAGGCTCGCTTGTTTTTGCAACGGTAATGATTTTGGTCTCGCGTCCGAAACCACCCAACATCTCAATGGGCCCAAAGTAGTCCAGCGTTTCAAACCCGGGGAATACCAATGCTGCAATTGTCTTCATGAAAAGTTCCCTTGGCGACTGGATACAGAAGGAATGAGCGATAGCACGCATTGCTCACGCAACCAAGATAAGCTAGTTTGAAGTCATGAAACATGTCCCAAAAGAAACCACTGATGATGCGCTTATTCAGGAATTCCTGAAAAATGGCGGCAAAGTCAGCGTCGGCAAAACCAAACCGTTGTCCTCAGAGCTTGGCCTGAGCAACAACCAATGGAACAACAAGCTGACCAAAGAAGAAAAAGCGGCCCGCGACAAAAAGTGACCCCAGCGGTCATTTACGCGGCAGTTGCGCCAGATCAAGGTGGTCGGCGTCCTAATGCCTATGCTGAAGCATAAGGAGGACGCGCTATGTTACCTATTTCTGCTGATAAAGTTGCCGAAGTCATCATTCTGGCCCGCGAGCTTGACCGTGCCGAGAATGAATTTGACGGCTTTGTAGATCAACTCAACGACTATGAAAAAGCGGGGCTTGTCGCGATCTTCTGGATCGGGCGCGGCAGTTTCGAGCCCGAGGATTTGGCTGAAGCAATTGAGACCGCCACGCACGAGGCCACGACACCAACTGCAGATTATCTTAAGGGTTCCCCACACCTTGCCGATCACCTTGAGGCTGGCATGGAAGCGTTGGGTATTGATGCATCTAGCGCAGAAAACGATCTCTATCGGCCCACGTAAGGCCGGGTAGAGGTCTACATCGTCGACTTTAAATACATGTCCTGTGCGCGACCCCAAACATCCTCGTCAATCGCATTGAGTTTCATCAAATGCGGCAACAGTTGTCCTGCAAAATCGGCGCTACTTTCGGCAGGAAGCATTGACGGCAAGTTATCAATCGCCGTCACATCCAAGACCGGCTGTTCATGCACCCGCAAAGCAGGCGCATCCCAAGTCGTTGTCCGATCATAGACCTTGATCGGTGAAAAATCACTATCCGGGTCACAGGCAATATCCCCGATGACCGACAACCTGCGGTCCGCGTTTTTGGCACTTTGTGGCACAAACACCGGCGTGCCTGGGCGCGCAAGAATGCAGTTCAATAATATATCGTGCTCCAAGACTTCTGGGAACGGTCCGCCAGAAGCGGTTTCGGCCATGTCCCACTTCGTGACACGAACACCCATCGCCTCGCATAGATCAGCAGCCCCATTGCCCACGCGACCCAGCGCCCCGATCGTCAATGCCGTCGGTCGTGTCGTTCCAATTTCAACAAGAGCCTGCTTTAGCGCATCCAACATCTGATTTGCACTCGGGTAGGCTTTCACAGATCCAGCAATCGCGCTCTGTTGCTGGGCGATCCAACACATCAGCGCGACTGCAGCACCCGCATAGCCTGCCCAATACCCAAATGCCGCCACACGGCACCCGTCCGCGTCTGTGAGATACTCAATATCTAGCAGCGTCCCGCCACCGGCCTTGAAGCGTTCAAGCAAAATTTGTCCCGCCGGTTGCCCTTTGTAGGCGTGACCAAACATGATGTGCCGGTGCCGCAAAGGCGTGCCATCTTCGGGTAATTCCTTGAGCCCAAAGATGACCGCGTCATCAGGGGCGTCGACCCACGAAAATTCCGGCACAATCGCACAGCCAACCGCGGCATAATCCGCAATCGGAAAAATCCGTTGGCTGCTTTCTTCGACAGTGACGTCGTATCCGGCAGCGAGCAAAGAACCCGCACCCTGCGGTGTTAGTCCAACGCGTTCTTCGTGTGGACGGCTTTCAGAGCGAACCCAGATATGCGTCATTAGAGCATCCCCTTTGCATAGACTTTCTGTACCGAAGCATGCGTGTTCATCTCGTGCTGGAACGCCGCCAGACGCGGGTAGTGTTCAATATCCACGCCATCGCTTTTTAGCCACGTCAGGACGACGTAAAGATATGCGTCCGACAAAACTTCGAATTTGCCCACTGCAAACGGCAGGCTTGGCAAGTATTCCTCTAGATAGGCTGCGCATTCCGCCATCCGCTGCGGAACTTTTCGTTTCATATCAATGAATGAACTTTGCTCGTCTGCCCAGCGCTCGCCTCTGATGGCATGTGCATGGTGCGGGTGCACGGTCGCGTTCAGGTATGACATCAGTTCGCGCATTTTGGCAGCCGCATATGGATCATCTGGCACCAGTTCTGGTGCAACGAACTCTACAATTGCGGGGGTTTCAGTTAAAACCCCTTGCGGTGTCTCAAGCGCTGGCACGCGGGACTTTGGATTAATCTCGCGGTAAGCTGGCTTGGTCTGCTCACCGATTGCAAAATCAACACGGATACCCTCGTAAGGAGTTCCCGTTTGTTCGAGGATCATCGCAACAGCGATAGAGATCGTGCGCGGCGCATAATGGAGTTTCAGCATGATGGGTCCTTCAATAGTGGGTCTTGGCATAGGCGCGGTCAGCCTGGTCAAGATGCGGGATCGCATTGAAACTGGCAAGGATCGGACCTTGCGGGATCACATGCACACGGTGCACCGAACTGTTCATGATCGGCAAAAGCACATGCGCCAACCGCGTCGGATCAAGGTCCAGCAAATGCCGGATGATCATCCCGATCACGCCGCCTGATGTCACACATAATACACGAACACCGGGTTGCGCGGCCTCTTGCAATACCGATGTCACGCGATCCTCGAATGACGCAAACGTCTCGACGCCTTTAATCTCGGCGCGGTGCCATGCCTCCATCACTTGCGGGACGTGGGCCGCGAATTCTTCGGGGCCCGGGAACGGCACGCCGTGCACATCCGCGAGAGATTGACCAAGGTTGAAATAATCCATCTCGTTCAAGCGCGGATCAATCTGCGGTTCATCATAGCCAATCCCTGCCGCTGTTTCGCGGTGACGGCGCAGGCTGCCAGAAATCACTTTGTCAAAAGGGGCTTCACGATCGCGCAAATAATCCCCCAGCCAGCGCGCCTGCTGATGACCCAGATCAGACAGCTTGTCATAGCTTTCCTCGTCTGTGGCCCCCGAATTGGCCTGTCCGTGCCGTACTAATATGATCTCGCCCATAGGAACCCTCTCTGATGGAACAGGGGTACGCAGCCACGCGGCCCTTGGCAACGCTGCGCGCGCAGGGTTTTTTGCCGCATCAGGCGGCACATCACTTGTTAAGGTGAACGTGGCATGGGATTGTCACGAAAAAGAGCAGCCAAAAATCAATAATCAGGGTCTATTACGTGTCCACGGCAACACTTCTGCGTGACGTTTTCGGCTTTGATGCCTTTCGCCCTGGGCAGCAGGAAATCGTGGAGGCTGTGGTCGATGGCCAAAACGCGCTAGCGATTATGCCAACCGGCGGCGGTAAGTCGCTGTGCTTTCAATTACCCGCATTGGTGCGAGGCGGTGTCACTGTCGTTATTTCGCCCTTGATTGCATTGATGCGCGACCAAGTCCGCGGCCTGCGCGAAGCTGGGGTGAACGCAGGTGCGCTGACTTCTGGAAACACCCAAGAAGAAACCGACGAGGTTTGGGCATCGCTTGAGGCGGGCACGCTGAAGCTGCTTTACATGGCGCCTGAACGGCTTGCCTCTGGTGGCACGATCAACATGCTGCGCCGGGCGGGCGTCAGCATGATCGCAGTGGACGAAGCACACTGCGTCAGCCAGTGGGGCCATGATTTCCGCCCTGATTACTTGCGGATCGGGGAACTCAAACGCACGCTCGATGTGCCATTGGCCGCATTTACCGCAACTGCCGATGCCGAAACCCGCGAAGAGATCATTGAAAAACTGTTCGGTGGCGAACAGCCCGCGACGTTCCTGCGTGGCTTTGACCGTCCGAACATTCATCTGGCTTTTGCCGTCAAAGATGGGCCGCGCAACCAGATATTGAACTTTTCCGCCGCTCGCAAAGGGCAATCGGGCATCGTTTATTGCGGCACACGTGCCAAAACCGAAACACTGGCCAAGGCGTTGTCAGATGCAGGCCATAGCGCCTGTCACTACCACGGCGGGATGGAGGCCGAAGATCGCCGCATCGTTGAACGCCGCTTTCAACAAGAAGATGGGCTAATCGTTTGTGCAACCGTCGCCTTTGGTATGGGCATCGACAAGCCCGATATCCGTTGGGTGGCACATGCAGATCTGCCGAAATCAATTGAATCCTACTACCAAGAAATCGGACGGGCGGGGCGTGACGGGGCGCCTGCGGAAACGCTGACCCTTTTTGGTCCAGACGATATCCGCTATCGCCGCCAGCAAATCGACGAAGGGCTGGCCCCGCCCGAACGCCGCGCCGCCGATCATGGGCGCCTCAATGCGCTACTGGGATTGGCAGAGGCATTGCGCTGTCGCAGACAGAACCTGTTAGAGTATTTCGGTGAAAACCCCTGCCCTTGCGGGAATTGCGATCTGTGCGACAAACCGGCCGAGGTTTTCGACGGGACAACGGCGGTGCGCATGGCGCTTTCCGCCGCCTTGCGTACCGAAGAATGGTTTGGCGCGGGTCATCTGATCGACATTCTGCTCGGCAATCAAACCGATAAAATCCAGCAACGCGGCCACGACAGCCTGCCGACCTATGGCGTCGGCAAAGAATACGACAAACGCCAATGGCAGGCGATTTTCAGGCAAATGATGGGGCACGACCTGCTACGACCTGATCGAGAACGGCACGGTGCACTGCGGATGACCGAACACGCGCGGCCTATCTTGCGCGGCGAAGCCACGATCGAGTTGCGCCGCGACACGATCAAGGCGGCCCGCGGGTCCGGTGGCCCCAAGGTCCGCATGTTGGTGAGCGAAGAAGACGCGCCGCTTTTGTCGGCGCTCAAGGCGAAACGGCGCTACTTGGCCGACCAAGCGAACGCGCCCGCCTATATTATTTTCAACGATCGCACCTTGATCGAGATGGCCGAAAAGCGGCCCATGACGCTGGATGATATGGCCCATATCGGCGGTGTCGGGGCGAAAAAGCTGGAAAACTATGGGCGTGATTTCTTAGAGGTGATCGCCGGAGCAGTCCAAGACGTGCACCCCATGCGCCGCAAGCTGGCAGGTCGCGACGAGGGCGCACTTTATGATAGGTTGATGGAGGTTCAAGCAACCCTTAACCGTGGCCCACACGGCGTTGATAAACCCATGAGCTGCTCTGCTTCAATGCTGGCAAAGGTCGCAAAACTGCGCGGTGCAGATATGGACAACCTCACGCGGTTGATTGGGGATAGACATGCGGAACGGTTTGGGGACGCATTTTTGGAAGTGCTAGAGGGGAGTTGAACCGCAAATTGCAGCTCAACTACCGCATTAGCGAGTAAAAGGTTTTCAGTTAGTCCCTGCCGCTTGGCCATACATACCGACAACCGTGTTCATGTTGGCCATCGTGGTGTTGAGACCCTGGAATTTCTGAACATTTGCAGCGTCAGATAATGCGTCACCAGCAAGAATATCGGAAAGCAGTGGTCTAACGCTTTGCCAATCCGCCAACACGCCTTCAAGTCCTGCAGAAATTTCTGGATTAGGAGGTGGCCCTACGCCGACAGCTGGCATTCCAAAACGCAAGGCTTCCAGGGACGCTTCAAAAATGCGGATCGTACCTTCGATATCGCTTAGTGTTTCGGGCGTTTGGTTGTCGCCTCCGAGAATGCAGGTCTCTTTGGACACTTTTTGGGTCAACATACGTTGCCGACCCGATATATCGACCAACATCAAGGACGCGCGGGTCACGGCATTTGGGTTTGAGTATTGCTGGACCAATTCCTCTACCACCAACTGTGCGGCGGCCAATACCGGCATATTTTCGGTCAGAATATAGCTGAATTCCGCGTCAGTCGCAGTGCCGCCTGCAACTGCATCAGCCGCGTTTTTCAGCGGTGTCCATTTTTCATGCAACTCATGAATTTTCGCCAAGGTCATTCTGCGAGTCTCGGCATTTTGGATATTCAGGTCAGTGTCCCCGAATTCCAACGCCGTCAATATTTTCTCAAACTCCGCAGCGGCCCCCACAAGGAGAGCTTTCGAACCGTCCGTATCGATCCCGCGGCTCAAGTGACATGCGGCAGAAGGAATACGCTGTGACAACATGCGCAGTTTTCCAGAAAAGTTGATACGCTCTTGCGCATTCTCTTGATCTTCAAGCGAGACTTGAGATTGCTCGGTCGCCTGCCCCAAAGCCGGAATTGCTATAGTTCCCAAGGAAAACGGGACAAGAAGGGCTATAATAAGTGCTTTTTTCATTGAATTTCGCTTAATGATTTGAATGACGGATTTAAGAAGTTCGTTGATCGTAAGTGGCTTGGCTGCAAACCGTTAAAAACTCAAATGTCGACAAATCGTTAATCTCCTCAACCTAAAGTCGAAAAGAATGCTGATACTTTGCTCGGATTATGGTTTTTTGGTGTCAGGTCAAAAAAGCAGGAACGATGCAATAAGCAAATAGAAGTTGCTGGGCCAAAGCCCCCACAGTATATGATCAATCGTACATATTGGTGATATGCTGTGCCTAGTCTTGCTACTCAAATCATGCCACGCGGACGACGCACTGCGGATCAGCCCGATGGCCGCAGTGCTCTTTTGCGCGAGGCAACGCTGGCCTTTTCGCGCCAGTCGTTTGAGGCCGTAGGGTTGCGCACAATCGCAAGTGCCGCTGGCGTTAGCCCCAATCTTGTAGCGGTTCATTTTGACGACAAGGCTGGCCTATGGGCCGCTTGCGTCACCGAACTGACGATCCAAATGC
>NZ_JAFMHR010000016.1:27517-29594 GCF_017854415.1 Yoonia sp.
CCTGACACCTCCGAAGACGCCTGCCTGACCGACCTTGGGCAAACGCTGAAAACCCTCTTGCTGATCGAACCACAAAATGACTGACACAATGCAGACCGACAACATCACTACCGCCTTTGAGCGCCAAGCCGCAGGCGTCATAGACCGACGATGCAGCTTTGACTTGGCCGCGCGCAAACGCAGTTTGACGCGGTTGGCCGATGTGATCCGTAAAAACGAAGGGGCGATTGTCGCCGCCATCGCGCAGGATTTCGGCAAGTGCGCGACTGAAACAATCCTGACTGAAATTTTGCCCGTGCTGCAAGAAATTAGTCATGCAAGGCGCCATCTTAAACGCTGGATGCGACCAAAGCATGCAACCCCGACCCTTGCCAGTTTTGGCACGTCAGGCAAAGTCAGACCCGAGGCACGCGGCGTCTGCCTGATCATTGCGCCCTGGAATTACCCGTTTAACCTTGCTTTTGGGCCGTTGGTATCGTGCCTTGCGGCGGGCAACGCGGCGATCATCAAACCGTCGGAAATGGCCCCAGCAACATCAGCCCTGGTAGCCAGTTTGGTTGCCGAAACGTTTCCACCAGAACTGGTCACGGTTATCGAAGGCGCAGTCGATACATCAACGGCGCTGCTAGCGCTGCCTTTCGATCATATCTTTTTCACGGGTAGTCCGGCTGTTGGAAAAATCGTCATGGCAGCTGCGGCAAAGTCCCTCGCGTCGGTTACGCTGGAACTTGGCGGAAAATCCCCAACAATTATCGGACCTGACGCCAATCTAAAGCGCGCAGCAGATTGGATTGCGTTTGGCAAATTCTCGAACGCGGGCCAGACGTGTATCGCGCCTGATCACCTGTTCGTACATGCGTCGATCAAAGACACATTCGTAGCCATACTGCGCGATAGAATCGCCAAGGCTTACGGGAAATCAGGAACGAGCCCGGACCTCGCACGGGTTGTAAATTCCCACCACGCAGACCGCATTGCGGGGCTTTTGGATGATGCCATTCAGAAGGGCGCGCAAGTGACGCTGGGCGGTGCTCGCGACGGCACCTACATCGCACCCACATTGATTGAAACTGTCACGCCCCAGATGGATATCGACCACGAAGAAATTTTTGGCCCTGTCCTTCCCATCATGCCTTTTGATGATTTGGGCACCGTCATCGCGCAGATCAATGCGCGGCCTAAGCCCCTGTCACTTTATATCTTTGACAAAAACAAAAGCCGCGTCGACCGCATCATTGCACAAACCAGTTCCGGTCATGTCGGGGTGAATTTGACAATGCTACAGTTTAGTCATGCTAACTTGCCGTTCGGGGGCGTGAACAACTCTGGCATTGGCAACGCGCACGGTCACTACGGATTTCGCACGTTTAGCAACGAACGCGCAGTTCTGACCAATTACTTTTCCCCTATTTTTTTGTTCTTTCCGCCTTACACGGCACGGGTGAAACGCATCTTGAGATTGGCAAAACGGGTGCTGGGGTAGTTGATCTGACCGCTATCGCGCCACTTTGAATCTATGGATTTTTAACAGATTGCGGCCACAGCCTGCCGCACAGCTTCAGGGAAACGAGGAAAGTGGGATAAAGCCAATTTTGAATTCGCTCTGCAAACATTGACCCCTTCCCGACTTCCCACTAGCTAGCCCCAATCTCAGGAAGGACATCCTCATGGCGCGCAAACGCAAAGGCCGCGATATCTCTGGTTGGTTAGTGGTTGATAAACCTGCCGGCATTACCTCGACCGCGGTCGTGAACAAAGTGCGTTGGGCGATGGATGCCAAAAAGGCGGGCCACGCGGGCACCCTTGATCCCGAGGCCACAGGTGTTCTGGCAATCGCATTGGGTGAGGCGACAAAAACAGTTCCGTTCATCACGGATGCACTCAAGGCTTATTCATTCACCGTTCGCTTGGGTCAGTCTACCAACACCGATGACGCCGAGGGCGAAGTAATCGCAACCTCTGACCTACGCCCCGATGACAATGCTATCAAAACTGCATTGGCAGCATTCATCGGTGATATTATGCAAGTCCCGCCACAGTTTTCGGCTGTGAAAGTAGATGGCGAGCGCGCTTACAA
>NZ_JAFMHR010000016.1:30012-31970 GCF_017854415.1 Yoonia sp.
TCTTATGACGGAAAGGCCATCGCGGTTGGCACCTATCGCGGAGGCGAGATACAGCCCAGCCGCGTCTTTGTTGTCTAAGTGATCACGCGCACGCATATCAAAGATGATGCGCCTTCAACGGCGACATATTCAGATTGCGAACGCTACCGCTATGCGCTGACGCGGACGTGGAATGAGCGCGGAAAGCGCGTGCTATTTGTTATGCTCAATCCATCAAAAGCAACCGAAGTACAGAATGATCCCACGGTCGAACGCTGTGAGCGTCGCGCAAGGGCGCTGGGTTTCGGAGCGTTCCAGGTCACCAATATTTTTGCATGGCGCGACACTGATCCATTTAAAATGCGCAAGGCCACGGACCCCATTGGTCCCGAAAATGATGCGGCGATCCTTGCAGGTGTTGGATGGGCCGATCAGGTGATCGCCGCTTGGGGGACACATGGTGTGCATCTGGAACGCGGAACGCAGATGGCTGCGATGCTGCATGCGACGGGCAAGCCAATCTTTACCCTTGGACTTAGCAAACACGGCCACCCCAAGCATCCACTTTATATCAGTTACAGCCAGCAGCCGATCCTTTGGCCAGCGCCATGACAAAGACCACGCGTTAACCATTTGACCCGTTTTTGAACCGTAGCAAGCGCCTTTAATGGTAGTCTGCTGAGTGATTGGGTCGGGAGCGGCTCGGATACACAGGTTTGAACGATGCTCGCAATCTTGGGATTGGTGGGAATGGCCATGACGGCATTCTTTTTGGTGGACACAGATGAAGACGAGGCTGAGATCACGCAAGGCGATGCCCTGCGCGATGACGATGACCCTAGCGTTGATATCATGCCCCTCGAAGACCTGGTTGACCCCAGCGATGAGGATACCGTGATCTTTTCCGGCGACGCGGATGATGTCGTGCGCACCGGTGCCGGGGACGACCACCTTGACGGCGAGGACGGAAACGATCGTCTGATCAGTGGCGGCGGAAATGATACGCTTGAGGGCGGGCGCGGTGACGATATTCTAGAAGGCGGTGCAGGCGCGGATGTACTGAACGGCCATGTCGGTGACGATATTATGGACGGGGGCGCTGGTGATGATGCGCTGAATGGCGGGGGCGGCGACGATGTATTGATGGGCGGTGCTGACAATGACGCCCTGCTAGGATCGCTTGACAATGATGTCTTGGTTGGCGGGGCTGGCGCAGACACGATGCATGGCGGCAGTGGCGACGACATTATCTATGACCGTGATGATCAGGACCTCGACTATCTCAATGGTGGTGCGGGCAATGATACGTTGATGGGCGGGGCTGGAGATGTCTTGAACGGCGGTACGGGCGCAGATACATTTGTGCTTGGTTTGGGCGACGACGCTATCGTCGAAGACTTCAACGCAGAAGAAGACACAATCGAAATCACCTACGAAGGAAACGCCCCGATATTAACCACTGTGCCCACCGATGCAGGCCTGATACTGCTCGCGGATGGGCAGGTCGTCGCGACCTTCGGCAACCTAGAAACGCTTGACTTGGCGAGCATCACAATGGTCGCCGCCTAACAAAAGGCTTTTCTTTTAAAGGGAATCCCCCTAAAGCGACGCATCTGCGTAAGGTTTTGCCTTGCACGGACCCTCCACGGGCCTTTCTGGACGACATCCCGGATTGTGCCATTCACCCTTAAATATAAGGAGCCCCCGATGTCGATTACTGCAGAAGACAAAGCACGGATCATGAAGGAATTTGCAACCAAAGAGGGCGACACTGGTTCCCCTGAGGTTCAAGTCGCAATCCTGTCCAGCCGCATCGCGACACTGACAGAGCACTTCAAGACCCACAAAAAAGACAACCACGGCCGCCGCGGTCTGTTGAAAATGGTAGCACTGCGCCGCAAGCTTTTGGATTACACAAAGTCCAAGGATCAAGCGCGCTACCAAAGCCTGATCGAGCGTCTCGGCCTGCGTCGCTAAGC
>NZ_JAFMHR010000017.1 GCF_017854415.1 Yoonia sp.
AACAGATGACCCGTCAAACCGGCATGGACTGAGCCTCATACACAGAGTTTCGGATCCGACGCTTTGCCGGCACAGACACACCCATTCATGGCCAAAACAAAACTTTCACTTGTAATTTCGTGCGACTACCCCCACATGAGGGTTGCAGCCGATACAAAACTCGACCCACTGTTCTCCTACTAGGCCACAGTCTTCGATATTGAACTGACGCCGCCAGGCTGTCGCACTCTCGCGGACAGCACGGAATCTAAAGGATGAACACGATGGCTAATGGCACCGTGAAATGGTTTAACACAACAAAAGGCTTCGGCTTTATTGCCCCCGATGGCGGCGCGAAGGACATCTTCGTTCACATCTCCGCAGTTGAGCGCTCAGGCCTCACAGGTCTGCAAGACGACCAAAAAGTGACTTTCGACGTAGAAGCTGGCCGTGACGGTCGCGAATCTGCTGTGAATCTCGCACTCGCATAAGCGATTGAATACAGTGGCGTGCATATCTTGCACGCCACAACTATGAAAAAACCTCCACATTTTATCCGATCAGAGCCCAATCTTGAATTTTATCAAGAATTGTGCTAAGAATCGCGCGCGACGTTGACCTATCGACCACTGTTACCTTTTCCGGCTCAGTCTTCCGATCACGTTCTACCGAGCCACTCCGCTGCATTTCCGCGAGCGGACACAACTAAGGAAAAATGACATGGCCTCAGGCACAGTCAAATGGTTTAACTCTACCAAAGGTTTCGGCTTTATTGCCCCCGATGGTGGATCCAAGGACGTATTCGTCCACATCTCAGCAGTTGAGCGTTCCGGCCTTACAGGCCTCAAGGACGACCAAAAGGTCACTTTCGATATCGAAGCTGGTCGTGATGGCCGCGAAAGCGCCGTCAACTTGGTTCTTGCTGACTAAGACGCTTAACGCGTTATCTGAATTTGAGACGGGCACCTTTCAACGGTGCCCGTTTTTGTTTTGCGTGTACGCTAATCGCCCAAGTCATCGCACATTCGCGATCAGTTTCAACACCGCAGGCCCCATCGCCGCAACGATCACGCTCACGCCTTCTGTATTGGGATGAATGCCATCGGGTTGCAAAAACTCCGACATACCTTCTTGCATGCCAGATGCAGCGCGCAACCCGGATGCAAAATCGGGATAAAGCGGCACGTCGTATTTCACCGCCAGATCGCGGTACATCCCTTCAAATTCTTGCTTGTAATCAAGACCGTAGTTCGATCCTACGGACAAACCAACCAATAACATATCAACCCCCGCATCTTGGCCAGCGGCCAGAATGCCATCAAGGTTCGCCTTGCTCACTGCCGGATCAAGCCCCCGCAAGAAATCATTCCCCCCCAGCGCCACGATCATTGCGTCGACATCCGGTGTTAGAGTCCACGCAGCGCGGCTAAGACCGCCTGCTGTTGTGTCACCAGAAACGCCTGCATTCATCACAACAACATCGGCACCTTGGGCCTGCAACCAACCTTGCAGTTGCGGCACGAACCCGTCGCCCTGCGCCAATCCGTATCCGGCTGTCAGGCTATCGCCCAGCGCTGCGATGGTCACAGATTCGGCATGTGCCAACCCTGTTGTCATCAAAAGGGCCGCTGCCAGCTTGCTGCCACGCGAAACGGCCCCATATGCAAAGGAACCGATCTGATCCGAGGCATCTTTCATGACCGACCCCGTTCTATCCATAACCAACGCCCAGCTGTCGCTAGATGGCAACGCAGGACGCGTCGATATTTTGCATGACATTTCGCTAGATGTCGCGCCGGGCGAAACGCTGGGTCTGGTCGGGCCAAGTGGGTCTGGCAAATCGTCGCTCCTTATGTTGATGGGCGGGCTGGAACAGGCCACCGCTGGCACGATCACGGCATTGGGCCACGATTTGACGGCGATGAACGAAGACCAGCTTGCACTCTTTCGTAGGGATAATATGGGGGTGGTGTTCCAATCTTTCCACCTTATCCCGACAATGACTGCGCTTGAAAATGTCGCGACCCCGCTCGAGCTGGCTGGCGCACCTGATGCGTTTGCCCGTGCAGAGGCAGAATTGCGCGCTGTTGGTCTGGCCGACCGCATAGATCACTATCCCAGCCAGATGTCGGGCGGTGAACAGCAACGTGTGGCCCTTGCCCGCGCCTCTGCCCCGCGTCCACGTCTTTTGTTGGCGGATGAACCCACAGGCAATCTGGATGAAACCAATGGGCAGGCCATTATCGATATGCTGTTTGAGTTGCGCAACCGTCATGGTGCCACGTTGATCATGGTCACACATTCAGGCGAACTGGCCGCCTGCTGTGACCGCATTGTGCGCCTGCGCGATGGCCGCATCGAAGGCCAAATGGCCAAGGCAGCTGAATGAGCCTTCGGATTGCATCACGCTTCGCCGCCCGTGAACTGCGGGGCGGCTTGCGCGGCTTTCGCGTGTTCTTGGCTTGTCTGGCACTTGGCGTCGCAGCAATTGCAGCCGTCGGCGCCGTGCGCGCAGGGATAGAAGCCGGTCTAGCGCGTGATGGCGCGGCCATGCTTGGCGGCGACGCAGAAGTCGAATTCACCTACCGCTTTGCCCGCGCCGATGAATTGGCATGGCTGACCACTATTTCCGAGAACGTGTCCGAAACGGTCGATTTCCGCTCTATGGTCGTGGTTGACCGCAACGGCGAGGCGGAGCGCGGTCTTACGCAAATCCGTGCCGTCGATGATCTTTACCCTCTGATTGGACAGGTCCAGCTTGATCCTGTGATGCCTTTGCCGGACGCATTGGCTGACAAAGGTGGTGTGATGGAACGGGTGCTGGCCGACAGGTTAGGCCTTGTGGCAGGTGACAGCTTTCGACTTGGCGAACAGGAATTCACCTTACGCGCTATTCTTGATCGCTACCCTGACAATGCCGCCGGTGGTTTCGGCCTAGGGCCCCGCACAGTCGTGTTGACTGACGACTTGGCGGACTCGGGTTTGTTGATGGAAGGCACTCTATTTTCAACACAATACAGGCTTGATCTGCCCGACGGGACGGATCTTGCGGCGCTTGAAACCTTTGCAGAAACAGAGTTCAGCGATAGTGGTTTGCGCTGGCGCGATAGCCGCCGTGGCGCGGGTGGTGTTGCCCAATTCGTCGATCGTATTGGTGCCTTCTTGATCCTTGTGGGCCTGTCGGGTTTGGCCGTTGGTGGTGTGGGCGTCTCCGCCGCTGTCAGAGCATACCTTGCAGGCAAAACCGGTGTGATCGCGACATTGAAAACCCTTGGGGCCACACGCGCAATTATCTTTCAAACATACTTTATCCAAGTCGGCGTTCTAACGATCATCGGCGTTCTGCTTGGGGTGATCATCGGCGCGGGCCTTCCCGTCCTTTTCGCCCCGCTGATCGAAGCTAGCCTGCCTATTCCCGCGGTCTTTACCATTTACCCTGCCCCACTGATCGAGGCGGCTGTTTACGGCGTGCTGGCCGCATTGGTCTTTACCTTATGGCCGCTTGCCAAGACCGAAGACATTCGTGCAGCAACCTTGTTCCGCGACGCATTTTCGTCAAGCGCTACGCTGCCACCGATGAAATACCTGCTCGCTATTGGTGTGCTGCTTGCCGCATTGATCGGGGCCGCAATCTGGTTTTCCGGTACGGTATTCCTCACGCTATGGACCGCGGGCGGGATCGCGGGTGCGTTGGCGATTTTGGTAATCGCCGCAGTGATCATTCGCTGGATCGCACGGCGTTTGCGCAAAACGGCGCGCGGCCGCCCTGCCCTGCGATTGGCCTTGGGCGCAATCGGCGCGCGCGGAGGCGAGGCAACATCAGTCGTTCTCTCGCTTGGCCTTGGGCTGACAGTCTTAGCCGCAGTGGGACAAATTGATGGCAACCTGCGCAACTCGTTTTCAAACGACCTGCCAGCGGTCGCGCCAAGCTATTTCTTTGTTGATATTCAGCCAGACCAAATCGACGGTTTCCGCGAACGCCTCGACAACGATGATGCAGTCAGTCGCGTTGACACGGCGCCTATGCTGCGCGGGATCATCACCCTGATAAACGGCCTGCCCGCTGACGACGTCGCAGGCGGGCATTGGGTAGTTCAAGGCGATCGCGGGATCACCTACGCCGACGCACAACCGACGGGGACCGAAGTAACCGCAGGACAATGGTGGCCCGCAAACTATGCAGGGCCACCGCAAATCAGCTTTGCAGCCGAAGAAGCCGCAGAGATGGGATTGTCCCTCGGTGATATGATGACCGTCAATGTGCTGGGCCGCGACATCACCGCAGAAGTCACCAGCTTTCGCGATGTGAGTTGGGAAGACGCCGGGATCGGCTTTGTGCTCGCCATGAACCAAGGGGCCTTGGCTGGTGCACCACACAGTTGGATTTCAACTGTCTATGCTGAAGAAGAGGCAGAGGCTGCGATTTTGCGGGATTTAGCGACCGCATACCCCAACATCACCGCAATCCGCATCCGCGACGCGATTGATCAGGTCATCGAACTGGTCGGCGGTATCTCTGCTGCGACGCGGTATGGTGCGTTGATCACGCTGGTCACTGGCTTTCTGGTCCTGATCGGAGCGGCTGCTGCGGGCGAACGTGCGCGGACATTTGAGTCGGCGGTTTTGAAAACCCTTGGCGCGCCACGCCGTCAAATCATCGCAAGCTTTGCATTACGTGCCGCTATCTTGGGGCTGGCCGCGGGAACGGTCGCACTTGGCGCTGGCATCTTGGGCGGCTGGGCTGTTTCGACCTTTATCATGGACACGCCCTATGTCCTGATCTGGGGCAATGCGTTGCTGATAATTGGTGGCGGGATCGCTGCATCCACGCTTGCGGGGCTTGCCTTTGCATGGCGACCGCTGTCAGCGAAACCCGCGCAGGTTCTGCGTGCCCGCGAGTAATCAGCGGCGATGATGTAGCAGACTAAACAGGCGCGCTTGGCGGGCGAATGGTTCAGATGGGGCACCATCCGATGGCTGCGCCATGACCTTGCGAGCAAGCATGAGCGCCAGAACTGCAAAGACAGCGCCGCCCAGAAACTGACCGACCAACACACCGGGCGCGCCAAACCAAGCAGCCCCGACCAACACAAAGGGGACGGTCCCAAATGTATTTCGCCCCCAGTTTATAATCGTCGAATAGAACGGGTGACCAAGGTTGTTGAATGCCGCGTTCGACACGAAAATAACGCCGTTGAAAAAGAACATCAGCGACAGTGGGCCCGCGAATAGAAAGACCAGCGTTAGCGCTGTGCCCTCTAGCTGGAACAACATTTGAATGGCTGGACGTGCGAGGAAAAACAGCGTTGAAACCACGACAACGACTATTGCGGTAAACAGCAATCCGTCGCGGAAGGCCCCACGCACACGGTCGTTCAACCCGGCACCCGCATTCTGGCCAATGATCGGCCCTATCGCACCCGACAGCGCAAAAATAACCGCAAAGCCAACAGGCGACATGCGCGCAATGATCGCCATGCCTGCAACGGCGTCTTCACCGAAATCAGACATCGCGCGGGTGACATATGCTTGGCCAATTGGTGTCGCGAGTTGGGTTAGGATCGCAGGAATGGCGATAGCAAAGATCGGGCGAATATCGATTGTGAGACTGCCAAATGTGGGTTTGTCAAAGCCGTCGTAATATTTAATCAGCGGGATCAACGCAGTAACCGCGATCACAATGCGCGCGCAGACACTGGCGATTGCCGCACCCGTCAGTTCAAGATCAAGGCCAAAGATCAAGATCGGATCAAGCACCGCATTAACCAATCCACCCCAAATCGTCGCCATCATTGCGCGCCGTGCATCGCCGTGCGCGCGCAAAATCGCGCCACCAATCATGCCGACAATCAAGAACGGCAACGATGGCACGATGATCGACAAGTAGTGCACAGCAAGGTCCAACGTGGCCCCTGTCGCACCCAGAAGGCCCGCCAGAAACGCGAGGTTCATCCAGACGATGGCGGCAAAAATAGCGCCAAAGATGACACCGTAGATCAGCGAGTTTGTAGCACGCCTGCGGGCCTCTTCTGCTTCGCCGGCACCCAAAGCGCGGGCCACGACGGCACCTGCCGCAATCGCCATGCCGATCCCGAAGGACGTGGTGAAAAACAAGACCGCGCCAGCATATCCCACGGCAGCTGCCAATTCTGCTTTGCCCAGCATCGAGATGAAAATCATGTCGACAAAATCGACCAGAAATACCGCCATCAACCCCACGGAGGCTGTCAGTGACATCACCGAGATATGGCGAAACAAGCTGCCTTGCGTAAAGACAGCTCGCGTGTCGCTATGTGCTTTTGGTTTTGCTTCGCTCATCGAAATTGCGCCCACGCGTGTCAATGCTGCGCACAACAGCAGGACAAACCAGTGAACTCAAGCACTTTCGCGGTTTCTAGCAACACTTCGGCGATGTGAACATGTTACTACAGCGTCGGACGAACCTGCAGCAGTGGCATCACATCTGCCATTTCAGGTCCACGCTCGCGGCCAGTTACCGCTTTGCGCAGCGGCATGAACAGCCCCTTGCCTTTACGGCCAGTTGCCTCTTTCACTGTGGATGTCCAAGCACCCCAGGTGTCAGCATCAAAGGGCAGTTGCGGCAATAAATCAAAGGCCTGCGCAATGAATTCGCGATCTTCATCTGCAACCAGTGGCGTAGCGCCGTCGCGGAACAAGGCCCACCAGTCAGACACTTGATCAAGGTTGGTGATGTTTTCACGCACGACCTGCCAGAATGGTTCTGCTAACTCTGCGGGCACACCCGCCGACGTCAAGACATCGGCCACGTCACCCGCGCTCAGAGTGGCCAGATGACGGGCGGTCAGTGGTACGAGGTCTTCTGCATCGAATTTCGTTGGCGCAGAGCCAAATTTCGAGAGATCAAACGCCGCAACAACTTCGTCAAGATTTGCACGTAGCTCAATCGGCTCGGAAGACCCCAAGCGCGCCATGAGAGACAAGATCGCTTCTGGTGCGATACCGCGTTTGCGCAGGTCACGCAGCGCCAGCGTGCCAAGCCGTTTCGACAGTGCTTCGCCTTGTGGTCCGGTCAGCAATGAATGATGCGCGAAACGCGGGACATTTCCGCCCAGCGCTTCGATGATCTGAATTTGGGTTGCCGTGTTCGTCACGTGGTCTGAACCGCGCACAATGTCAGTGATGCCCATTTCGGTATCATCAACAACAGACGCCAAAGTATACAAAATTTGACCGTCATTCTTGAACAAAACCGGATCACTAACCGACGCTGAATCGATTGAAATATCACCGATAATCCCGTCAGTCCATTCTGTGCGCAATTGATCCAGTTTGAACCGCCAATGCGATCCACGTTCTGCGCGCAGTTTGTCTTTTTCTGCGTCCGAAAGTGCAAGTGCTGCACGGTCATAGACCGGAGGTTTGCCCATGTTCAGTTGCTTTTTGCGCTTGAGGTCAAGTTCGGTCGGGGTTTCAAAACATTCGTAAAGCCGGCCCATATCGATCAGCTTTTGCTTGGCGACCAAATAGTTTTCCATCCGCGCTGACTGATGTTCGGTTTGATCCCATGTAAAGCCAAGCCACTTTAGATCTTCCTTAAGACCTTCGACATATTCGTCCTTTGACCGCACACTGTCGGTATCGTCGATCCGCAGGATGAATTTACCGCCGTTCTGGCGCGCAATCGCGTAGTTAAACAGCGCGGCACGCAAGTTGCCGATGTGTATCCAACCTGTGGGCGAAGGGGCGAATCTGGTCGTGGTCATGAGTATGTCTCCTGTTGCGAGGTATTGACCATGCCGCGCAGCGGATGTCCAGTTTCTGGGGCGATGCCCCTCACCCCGAAGTTTTCGGGGAAAAAGAAGATCATACTTCAGGTTGCCTGAACCGGCCACTTGCCTTTCAGGTCCTTTAGTCCCGCGCGCACGAGGTCTGCCAGCACATCCACGTCAACATCTTCGAGCTTGTTGAGATAAAGGCATGACTTGCCGGTTTTGTGCTTGCCCAGCCGCGCAAGAATACCGCTAAAATCCGCATAGCCCGGCATGATATAGATCGACATATTCGATTTGCGCGGACTAAAGCCGGTTGCCAGAAAATCACCGCTGCGCCCACTGTCATATGTATAATGATAACTGCCGTAACCGATGATGGAAGGACCCCACATTTGCGGCACCCAACCGGTCACTTGGCGAAACATCTTGTCTAGAGCTAATGCATCGGCCTGCCGTGTCGGATGCGCGATAGCATTTATGAAATCGCTTACGGATTGCGTCGTTGCTTGGGTTTTATTCTCTGCCATGTCGCATCCTAGCACGATCTTCTTTTGTGCCAAAGACTTTGCCCGCTGTCACACGCCTGTTTCCGTGCCCAGCTCTGGCGACTAGTCTCGTTATCGAGGCATTGCCTTTTTCCCAAACACACGGAAATGAGGTGAATGATATTGGACACCTGGTTTTGATGGCTTGCAGATCGCACAGTTAGATCACCGCGGTAGCGTGAGAACTAACCCCAAGAAAACCAAATAGCTGCCACCGGTTTTTCGATAGCGCAGGCTTGCTTTGATCCGTGTTTCAGCCTTTACGCGGAAACATTTTCTTAGCTGTTGTCACGCCACTGGTTCACGATCGGATACCGGCGGTCGAGCCAGAACGCGCGCGATGATAGACGTGGGCCGGGGGCAGACTGAAAGCGTTTATACTCGCTGATGTACAGCAGATGTTCCACACGTTTGACCGTTGCGCGATCATAGCCCGCAGCCACGCAGTCCGCCACCGAGGCGTCTTGATCCACCAGCATCATCAGTATCCCGTCAAGGATATCATAAGGCGGCAGGCTGTCTTCGTCTTTTTGATCAGGGCGCAGTTCGGCCGATGGCGGCTTGTCGATAATCGCCACAGGGATTACTTCTCCTGCGGGGCCTTGCATCCAAGCGCGGTGGTTCGCGTTGCGCCAGCGGCAAGCCTCAAACACGCGGGTTTTGTACATGTCTTTGATCGGGTTATATCCGCCGGCCATATCGCCATAGATGGTCGCATAGCCCACGGCGACTTCGGATTTGTTGCCCGTCGTCAAAAGCATTTCGCCGAACTTGTTGGATTGGGCCATCAACAGCAAACCGCGGATACGTGACTGGATGTTCTCTTCGGTCAGACCTTCGTCTAGCCCCGCAAACAAAGGTGCCAACGCTTCGGTGACAGCCGCGCGCGGCCCCGCGATACTAACAGTATCGTATTTGCAGCCCAATGCCTGCGCCGCCGCCGCCGCATCATCAAGCGAGCCTTGCGATGTGTATTCGGACGGCAACATCACGCAGCGCACGTTTTGCGCACCCAACGCGTCTGTTGCTATCGCAGCTACAATCGCACTGTCGATGCCACCTGAAAGGCCTAACAGCACCTTCGCAAATCCTGTTTTGCGCATATAGTCGCGCAGCGCTTCGACCATAACTCTGTAGTCTTGCTCAATGCTGTCGGGGAAAATCGCCTTTTCGCCATCCGCTGCATGCCAACCTGCGTCCGTCAGTGTGAAATCGACATGCACGACAGAGCTTTCCAAGAACGGCAGTTGCACAGCCAGCTTTCCGCCCCGGTTCAGCACGAATGATCCGCCGTCAAACATTTGATCGTCTTGCCCGCCGACCATGTTCAGGTAAACTAACGGCACATCATTTTCGATCACCCGAGACACCATATTGTTCATGCGGATCGGAAATTTGTCGCGAAAGTAGGGTGACCCGTTCGGGATCACTAAAATCTCTGTGCCGCTTTCGACCATCGCTTCGCAAACATCCGGATACCATGCGTCTTCGCAAATCGGATTGCCGATGCGCGCCCCATTGTTGAGGGCATAAGGCCCGGCGATATCGGCGCTTTTAAACAAGCGGACTTCGTCAAAGACATTGAAGTTCGGAAGGAAGTGCTTGCGCGCGCAGGCAACGATTTCGCCGCCGCGCAGCGTGAAATAGGCATTATAAAGCCGCTCGTCTTCGACGAAAGGACCCCCAATAGAAAGCGCTGGTCCATCGGCGCAGTCGCGGGCCAATGCATGCAAGTGCTCTAACGCGTCGGCCACAAATGCTGGTTTCGCGATCAAATCCTGAGTTTGGTAGCCGACCAAGAACATCTCTGGCAATGCAACCAAATCAGCACCATTTGCTTTGCCTTCGGCCCAAGCCTCGCGCGCCTGATTTGCATTGCCTGCAATGTCGCCGACGGTCGGGTTCAGCTGTGCCATCGTAAGACGAAATGTTTTTGTCATAGTTTTGTCCCAATGCCTTGCGATGCATGTAGCAGAATAGTGCGCGGGGGAAAGCCGATTGCATACGAATGCTGTTAGACATTGTCAGCCGCGCTTTGCTTTCCTAAGCTGCCCACGAGAAAAATATATCGGAGAAGTCGATGACGATGTTTGGATTATCAAAAACTGTTGTAGCTGCAGTGCTCGCAACCGGGCTGGCAACAAGTGGATATGCACAAACTGTCGAGACAAAACAATATGATGACGGCGGAGTCTACGAGGGGACGTTCCTTGATGGCAAGCAACATGGCACCGGAACATACCGCCTTCCCAACGGCTACGAATACACCGGAGAATGGATCGAAGGAGAGATTCGCGGCCAAGGTGTTGCGACATTTCCCAATGGTTCTGTCTATGAAGGCACCTTTTTAGCGGGCAAGCCGGAAGGTCAGGGGCGAATCACATTTGCCGATGGCGGAACGTTTGAAGGCGACTGGTTAGACGGAAATATCACAGGCCAAGGTATCGCGGTTTACGCAAACGGCGTGACCTACGAGGGTGAGTTCCGCAACGCGATGCACAACGGCACCGGCACAATGACAAGCCCGGGCGGCTATATCTACGAAGGATCGTGGATCAATGGCGCAAAAGAGGGCGACGGCAAAATAACATACCCTGACGGCGCAATTTACGAGGGAAACCTCAAATCAGGCACGCGTGACGGCGTGGGAACGCTGACAATGGCGGATGGCTTGATCTACAGCGGCGACTGGGTTGATGGCGAAATTCAGGGTGCAGGCACGCTGACCCAACCCAATGGTGACGTCTACGTCGGCACACTTGTGGATGGCCGCCGCGAAGGCGAAGGCGCAGCGACTTATGCCAATGGTGATACATATAGCGGCACCTTCTTGGCCGATCTGCGCCATGGCACCGGAACATTCACCGGAACTGACGGGTATCTTTATTCGGGCGAATGGCTTGATGGTCAGATCGCTGGCGAGGGCGAGGTCACCTATCCTGATGGCTCCGTCTATGTTGGCACATTCACGAATAACGTCGCCAATGGGTCAGGCAAGATCACATACCCCAACGGTGCGACATATGATGGCACTTGGCAGAATGGCGTGATCAATGGCGCTGGCATTGCAACATACGAGAACGGTTTGGTCTACGAAGGCGCTTTCTTGAACGCCCAATATCATGGCCAAGGCAAGATGACTTACGCAGATGGCTACGTTTACGAAGGCGAGTGGGCCGAAGGACAGCGCAACGGCCAAGGCCGCGCGACTTATGCAGATGGCACGGTCTATGTTGGGTCCTTTCTGAACGGACAGCGCAACGGCGAAGGCGAAATCACACTTCCCGATGGCTTTACCTATGTGGGGGGCTGGCAGGACGGCGTGATTGATGGCACCGGCGTGGCGACATATGCGAACGGCGATGTCTATGAAGGCAGCTTTGTGCGCGGCCGCCGCGAAGGCGAAGGCACAATGAGCTATGCCACAGGTCAAGAAAGCGTCGGCACATGGTCAGACGGTGCATTGGTGTCAGAAACGAGCCAAGACAACTAAACACTGCTTTGCGAGAAGAATTCAAAGGGGGCTTGGCACAACTGCCAAGCCCCTTTTTTGTTGCTAGACTGCCGCGCCTTGATCCAGCTTTGCGAGCCATTGATCAGCTTCGCGCAAAATAGTCTCGCGTTTGGTTTCTTCCATCCGGTCCCACACGCGGTACATATTCCCCATGCGCGGATTACTTTTGAACCGCGCGCGATGTCGATCCAAAAAATGCCAGTAAAGCAGGTTAAACGGGCACGCATTTTCGCCTGTCTTATCTTGGACGCGGTAAGCACATGACCCGCAATAGTTCGACATCTTATGAATGTAGTTGCCTGACGAGATATAAGGTTTTGAGGCGATGATCCCGTCGTCGGCAAACTGGCTCATCCCGATGACATTCGGGGCCTCGACCCATTCATAGGCGTCAGCATAAACCGCCAAATACCATTCATGCACATGCGCCGGATCAATTCCTGCTAACAACGCGAAATTGCCAGTCACCATTAACCTTTGAATATGATGCGCATAGGCGTGTTCCTTAGTCTGCGCCACGGACTGCGTCATGCAGTTCATTTTTGAAGGCGCCCCCCAATAGACATCCGGCAATGCGCGATCGTGCCCCAAGCCGTTGCGGGCAGTATAATCCGGCCCCTCGCGGAAATAGATCCCACGGACGTACTCGCGCCAGCCGATGATCTGTCTAATGAACCCTTCGACAGCGTTTAACGGCGCATTGCCAGCATGGTAAGCGGCCTCGACCTGCTGACAAACCGCAAGCGGATCTAGCAGTCCGGCATTCAGGTAAAAGCTGATCAGCGAATGATAAAGAAACGGCTGGTCATTCAGCATCGCATCTTGGAAATCACCGAATTTTGGTAGGCCTCCGTCGATCCAATGAGCAAGCTGTTCTTGCGCTTGGGCACTGGTTGTGGCGAACCAAAAGGGACGCAGGTCACCAAAATTACCCGAGAACCGCTCAGAGACCAAAACAAGTACGTCTTCATCAGGGGCAAAGCGCAGCGGACCTTCAAAATCGACCTGGTCAGGCGCAGGCTTGCGGTTGTCATGATCGTAATTCCACTTGCCGCCCTCCGGCTTGTCGCCATCCATCAGCAGACCCGTCTTGCGGCGCATATCGCGGTAAAAATACTCCATCCGTAGCTGCTTGCGACCGTCTGCCCAATCTTCGAACTCTTTGTGGGACGCGATAAAACGGGTGTCAGAAAGGCAGTGCGATTTCAGCGGCATCTCGGCTAGGGCGTCGATCAAACGCCATTCGCCGGGTTCTGTATAAACAACGCCTGCTGCACCCTTTTCAGCCGCGCGCCGGATCAATTCGCCGGTGATCGTGCCTGTGTTTTCAGGATCATCCAACCGTGTATAGGCTACGGACCAGCCCTGCGCCCGCAGGTCTGTGGCGAAATAGCGCATCGCCATGAAAGTGAATGCGATCTTTTTGGGGTGATGGGGAACATAGCTGGCCTCCCCCATGACTTCGGCCATGACCACGACATCACTCCCTTTGTCGGCTTTTCGTAGCGCCGACAAATCCAGAGAAAGTTGGTCCCCAAGTACAAGAACCAACCTCACCAGACGATCTCCTGTCCGGCAAAATCATAAAAGCCACCAGTTTGTTCCAACTTAAAAGCTGCGATGACACCCAACAAATTACGCGCAGCCTCTGCGGCAGGGACTGTTTTGTGGCGGCCTGCGTAGTCTTTGGTAAATGACGTCTCGACCGTTCCGGGATGAAGGGCCACACAAATCGATTGCTTGTGCGATCTGCCCAGTTCAATCGCTGCCCCATGAACAATCTGGTTCAATGCAGCTTTGGATGCGCGGTAGGAATACCAACCGCCGATTTGATTGTCCCCGATTGATCCGACCCGCGCAGACAAGGTCGCGATCACACAGCGTCTGTCTTTGGGCAAGAGGCGGGCAGCGTGACGCAAAATCAAAGCAGGGCCAATTGCGTTCACAGCAAAGACCTGCGCCATCGCGTTTGCATCAATCGCCGACAGGTTCTTTTCGGGCGCTCCGGAGGCAGGTGACAGAATACCAACTGCCGTTACAATCAAATCAAATGGTCCGGTCAATCCGGCCAATGCGGCATCCACACGGGCCGGGTCAGTCACATCAAACCCGTCGGCCGCGCGCGATAGGCCAGTGACATCCCAGCCGTCGCCCGCCAATTGCGCGGCGATTGCCGCCCCAATGCCGCCGCTTGATCCAATTATCAGTGCCTTCATCATAAACCTCTTTGCTTCGCAGAATACTTAGCGCCTCCTTAGTCAGTGGCCACCACGTCACCCATCATCTTGCCAAATAAACTCGCGCGCGCAGCGCATTCGACCCTTTCCAACGGCGCACAGCTTTGTATAGTTGCGACATGATGAAACGCGCACATATCACGAACGTTGCCTCTTTGGGGCACCTCCTGCGCGCGCGTCTACTCCTTAGCAGCCTCTGAGCGTGCCATTCGGCGCGACCGCTCAGAGGGGAACAGCGCCAAGATAAATGCTAAGGACCAAAGGAATACGGACATGACAAAAGAAAAAGTGTTGATTTTCGACACCACCTTGCGCGACGGGGAACAATCCCCGGGTGCGACAATGACCCACGACGAAAAGATCGAAATTGCTGAAATGCTGGATGAAATGGGCGTCGATATTATCGAAGCCGGTTTTCCCATTGCTTCCGAGGGCGATTTTAACGCGGTCAGCGCGATTGCGGCGCAGTCACAATCCGCGACGATCTGCGGATTGGCGCGTGCAAACTACAAGGACATCGACCGCTGCTGGGACGCTGTGAAGCACGCAAAATCACCGCGCATTCACACCTTTATCGGAACATCCGAACTGCACCGCGCCATTCCAAACCTGAACATGGATGAAATGGCCGAACGCATCCACGACACCGTGACCCATGCCCGCAACTTGTGCGACAACGTCCAATGGTCGCCGATGGATGCAACCCGCACCGAGGAAGACTATCTTTGCCGCGTTGTCGAAATCGCGATCAAGGCGGGAGCGACAACGATCAATATTCCCGACACCGTCGGCTATACTGCCCCCGTGGAAAGTGCCGAATTGATCCGTATGTTGATCAATAAAGTGCCAGGCGCTGACAGCATTATCTTTGCCACGCATTGCCACAACGACCTTGGCATGGCGACTGCGAACTCGCTTGCTGCTGTCGAAGGCGGCGCGCGGCAGATCGAATGTACGATCAACGGTCTGGGCGAACGTGCGGGAAACACAGCACTGGAAGAAGTCGTCATGGCCCTCAAAGTGCGCGGCGATATCATGCCGTATACAACAGGTATCGATACCCGAAAGATCATGAACATCTCGCGGCGTGTAGCGACTGTTTCGGGCTTCCCTGTGCAGTTCAACAAAGCCATCGTCGGCAAGAACGCATTCGCACACGAAAGCGGTATCCACCAAGACGGAATGCTGAAGAACAGCGAAACATTCGAGATCATGCGCCCCGAAGATGTGGGTTTGTCTGGCACTTCATTGCCGCTTGGAAAGCACTCCGGCAGGGCCGCCTTGCGCGCCAAATTATCCGAGATGGGCTATGATCTTGCCGACAATCAGTTGAAGGATGTGTTCGTCCGTTTCAAGGATTTGGCCGACCGCAAGAAGGAAGTCTTTGACGACGATCTGTTGGCATTGGTCACTCAGAACGACGCGGCTGATGACCGCCTTAAGCTGAAATCACTGCGTGTTGTCTGCGGCACCGAAGGCCCCCAGACGGCCGACATGGTGATGGAAGTTGATGGCACCGATATTGAGACATCAGCAACGGGTGACGGCCCTGTCGATGCAACATTCAACGCGGTCAAAGCGATCTTTGACCACGGTGCACGCTTGCAGCTTTATCAGGTAAGTGCGGTCACCGAAGGTACCGATGCGCAGGCTACAGTCTCTGTGCGGATGGAAGAAGACGGACGTATTGCGACTGGTCAATCGGCAGATACCGACACCGTTGTGGCAAGTGCCAAGGCCTATATCAATGCGTTGAACCGTCTGCTGGTGCGGCGCGAAAAATCGGCGCCTGGCTATGATGTGAAGGGTGTATCTTACAAAGATACCTGACCATTTAACCCGACTCGAAACATAGGGGCGGCCACGTGAAAGCGGGCTGCCCCATTTTTGTTGCGATGGGTGATGTGGGTAGCATGGCCACGTCGATATCACCAAAATATTCTAAATATGATATAAGTTGGCGATAGTTGCGGAAATTTGCCTCATAAAAGTTGAAAAAGTATAAGTAGCAAGATGCCGCCGCGTCGGGCGATTGAAGGGCTTCTATCCGCTCGCGCATCCCCTTATAAGCAATCCAACGCTTCACACCTGCGACTGTGTGGGGATTTGCACACTGGGTATGGGAAGGCCAACTTCATGGCAGGCTTCGGCGGATTATTTTCTTCGGATATGGCGATTGACCTGGGCACAGCGAACACGCTGGTCTACGTCAAAGGCAAAGGCATTGTTTTGTCGGAACCTTCAGTGGTGGCCTATCATGTGAAGGACGGCGTCAGGAAAGTTCTGGCCGTTGGCGAAGACGCGAAACTGATGTTGGGCCGTACACCGGGCAGCATCGAGGCGATCCGCCCAATGCGCGATGGCGTGATTGCAGACTTTGATACGGCCGAAGAAATGATCAAGCATTTCATCCGCAAAGTGCACCGCCGCTCAACATTTTCAAAGCCCAAGATCATCGTTTGCGTTCCACATGGCGCGACCCCCGTTGAAAAGCGCGCGATCCGCCAGTCCGTTCTGTCAGCAGGCGCACGCCGCGCTGGACTGATTGCCGAACCGATCGCGGCAGCGATTGGTGCGGGCATGCCAATCACCGACCCGACAGGCAACATGGTTGTCGACATCGGCGGCGGTACGACCGAAGTCGCCGTCCTTTCGCTGGGCGACATCGTCTATGCTCGTTCCGTCCGCGTCGGTGGTGACCGCATGGATGAGGCGATTATCAACTACTTGCGCCGTCAGCATAACCTGCTCATCGGTGAAAGCACCGCAGAGCGGATCAAGACGTCGATCGGAACGGCCCGCATGCCAGACGATGGCCGCGGCCAGACGATGCAAATTCGCGGCCGTGATCTGTTAAATGGCGTGCCGAAAGAAACCGAAATCACTCAGGCCCAAGTAGCCGAAGCGTTGGCTGAACCCGTGCAGCAGATTTGCGAAGCCGTGATGACCGCCTTGGAAGCCACTCCGCCAGACCTTGCTGCCGACATTGTTGATCGCGGTGTAATGCTAACCGGAGGTGGCGCATTGCTGGGTCAGCTTGATCTGGCGCTACGCGAACAGACCGGCCTTGCAGTTTCTGTCGCGGACGAGTCACTTAATTGTGTAGCTTTAGGCACCGGTCGCGCACTGGAATACGAAAAACAGCTGCGGCATGTGATAGACTACGACAGTTAACACAAATCGGGGGAACAGCCGCCCTTGGCACGCGATAAGCCCAACGAAGACTATATTGGTCCGATCCGCAGATTGCTGGTCGGGGTTTTGGTCTTGGCCTTGTTGGGTCTATTCCTGCTTTGGCGTATCGATAGCCCACGTGTTGAACGTTTTCGCGCAGCAGCGATTGATACGGTTGTTCCATCTTTCGATTGGGCGATGGCCCCGATCACCGGTGCCGCCAATCTAATTAGTGACTTTGAAAGCTACCAACAGTTGCGCTCCCAAAACCAAGACTTGCGCCGCGAGTTACAGCAGATGAAAGCCTGGAAAGAGGCCGCTTTGCAGTTGGAACAAGAAAACGCCAAGCTGTTGGACCTCAATAACGTCAGCCTTGATCCGCAACTCACCTTTGTCACTGGCGTGGTTATCACCGACAGTGGCTCTCCTTTTCGGCAATCGGTTTTGGTAAATGTCGGCGCACGCGATGGTATTTTGGATGGCTGGCCGACAATGGACGGGATCGGGCTTGTGGGCCGTATCGCTGGCGTCGGGAATGAAACAAGCCGTGTGATGCTCTTGACCGACACCTCAAGCCGGATTCCTGTAACGATCCAACCATCCGGGCAAAAGGCGATCCTTGCGGGCGACAATTCACTGAACCCACCGATCGAATTTTTGGGCGATACGGCCCTTGTCCGCCCGGGTGACCGCGTGGTGTCGTCTGGCGATGGCGGCGTCTTTCCTGCGGACTTGTTGGTTGGGCAAGTGGCCTTGGGGACGGACGAGCGCCTGCGCGTGCGCTTGGCTGCCGACTATCAACGTCTGGAATTCTTACGCGTCCTGCGGTCGCAACCGCATGAAGATATCCCAGACCCGAATGAACTTCTGACCCCCGAGGCGGAATTCTTCGGTCCTGCCGCCATCAATCCTGTGTCTTTGCAGTCTATCGAGGTGAGTGATGGCTGAAGGTGCAGACCGCAAAACATGGATCAATCGCGGCGTTTTCGCCCTTTTGGCCTTTGTGTTTATCGTCATAGACCTTGTGCCGCGTGACATGCGACCGCCGGTTTGGGCTGCGCCCGATCTGCTTTTGGCCGTGACATTGGCTTGGGTTGCGCGCAAGCCGTCCTACTTGCCGGTGCCAACTATCGCTATTTTCTTTTTGATGACGGATTTCTTATTTATGCGCCCGCCGGGACTGTGGGCTGCATTGGTTGTTATCTTGACCGAGGTGATCCGCCGCCAAAACCGCGACTTTCGCGATATGCCATTCTTGGTGGAATGGGGTACAATTGCAGTGGGTATTTGCGCGATCACCATCGTAAATCGATTGGTCATTGCAGTCGTGATGTTGCCCCAAGCGCCGCTCGGGCTTACCTTTCTTGAGATGATCGCAACGATTGCCATCTATCCGGTCGTTTTGGTTGTCGCGCATTTTGTGTTTGGTGTGACCCGCACCGCACCCGGCGAAGTTGGCAGCAAAGGACATTTGCTATGAAACGTCCCGCCAAGGATAACATCGAAAGCGTCCGCACGATTGGTCGCCGCGCCCTCGTTATTGGGGCGGCACAGCTTGGTGTTGTCGGTGTTTTGGGGTGGCGGCTTCGGTCTATGCAAGTCGAACAAGCTGACCAGTTTCGACTGCTGGCCGAAGAAAACCGCATCAACATTCGCCTTCTCGCACCCGAACGCGGCCTCATCTTTGATCGCAACGGCATCCCGATTGCAGACAATGAACAGAACTACCGTGTCGTCATGGTCCGCGAGGACGCCGGTGATGTCGGCGAAGTATTGGCCAAACTAACCGAGATCGTCGATATTGATCCCGATGACCTTGCCCGCGCGATGGAAGAAATGAAACGCCGCTCGCCATTTGTGCCAGTCACGATTGCAGATCGCCTGAGCTGGGAAGACGTGGCGCAGATCAACCTGAACACCCCCGCCCTGCCCGGCATTCAAGCCGAGGTTGGCCTGAGCCGCGTTTATCCATGGGGCGCTGATCTGGCGCATGTGGTCGGCTATGTCGGTCCAGTGAGCGACTATGACCTTAGTCGGATTGATGATCCTGATCCGTTGCTTCAAATTCCAAAATTCCAGATCGGCAAGACTGGCGCGGAAAACAAGCTGGAACAAACGCTGCGCGGCAGTGCGGGCAACCGCCGGATTGAAGTGAACGCCGCAGGCCGGATCATGCGCGAACTTGACCGAAAAGAGGGCGATCCGGGCAAAGATATCCAACTAACCCTCGATAGTCGTTTGCAAAGCTATACCCAAGCGCGGCTTGACGGCGAATCCTGTGGTGCCGTTGTGATCGATCTTGAGAATGGCGATTTGCGCGCCATTGCGTCGGCCCCTGCCTTTGATCCCAATCTTTTTGTACGCGGCATTTCGGTGCCTGACTGGACGGCACTGAACGAAGACAAATATCGCCCACTGGCTGCAAAGGCCGTGCAAGGCACCTATCCGCCTGGATCGACCTTTAAGATGGTCACTGTTATGGCCGCGATGGAGGCAGGCGTCGTTGCTGCAGATGAAACTGTCTACTGCCCCGGCTATACTGACGTGTTTAACATCCGCTTTCACTGTTGGAAGCGCGGCGGGCACGGCAATATCAACCTGCACGAAAGCCTCAAACAAAGCTGCGACTGTTATTATTATGAGATCGCCCAGCGCGTCGGAATCGACAAGATGGCCGAAATGGCCCGCAAGTTGGGTTTGGGTGTGCGTCATGATTTGCCATTGTCGGCAGTTGCCGAAGGTCTTGCACCGGACAAAGACTGGAAGTCGCGGGTGCGCGATGAGGACTGGCGTATTGGCGATACGGTCAATGCGTCTATTGGGCAAGGTTATGTTTTGACGTCACCGTTGCAGTTGGCGGTCATGACCGCCCGTATTGCCACTGGACGGGTCGTGACACCACGCTTGATCCGGCTAATCGACGGCGAAGCACAACCGTCCGGTTTGGGCGAAAGCCTTGGCATCAACGAAAACACACTGCGTCGCGTGCGCGCCTCGATGAATGATGTGTGTAATCACCGACGCGGCACGGCTTACCGGTCACGGATCACCGACGATGCGCACAAGATGGCAGGTAAGACCGGCACCAGTCAGGTGCGCCGCATTACGCCAGAAGAACGCGCCGCAGGTGTGACCAAAAACGAAGACCTGCCATGGGAACGCCGCGATCACGCATTATTCGTGGGCTACGCGCCTTACGACAATCCGCGTTATGCGGTGTCTGTCGTGGTCGAACATGGCGGCGGCGGATCGGCTGCCGCAGCACCGATTGCCCGCGATATCTTGCTGCAAGCTCAATACGGTGGCCCCCCTCCACTTGAGGCTTATCCATCTGATGTGCGTGACAAGATCGCAGAGCAACAGCGCCGGATCGAAGCCCGCATTCCACCGGGTGCCAAAGGTCGCAGCCGCGTATGAGCTATCTTGAGCACAACACCAAATTTGTCCCGACAGGGATCCGCAAGGTTCTGCACCTGAATTGGCCAATTATCATGCTGCTGGTTGCGGTTGCCTGTGCAGGTTTCGTGATGCTGTATTCAGTCGCTGGCGGGTCAACCACCCCGTGGGTCGAACCCCAGATGAAGCGTTTTGTCCTTGGGATGGTCTTGATGCTGGCCGTTGCGATGGTGCCGATCTGGTTTTGGCGAAATATGGCGTTTGTAGCTTATGCTGGATCAATCCTATTGCTGTTAGGGGTAGAGTTTTTCGGCGAAGTTCGTATGGGCGCGCAGCGTTGGATCGACCTTGGTTTTATGCGATTGCAGCCTTCAGAACTGACCAAAATTACGCTCGTGATGTTTTTGGCAGCCTACTATGACTGGCTACCCAACAAGAAGACTTCGCATCCTTTGTGGGTCATGCTGCCGGTTATTTTTATTCTTTTGCCGACAATGTTGGTTTTAAGCCAGCCGGACCTTGGCACCGCGCTTTTGTTGTTGATCGGCGGGGCTGCGATCATGTTCTTGGCTGGTGTGCATTGGGCTTATTTCGCGACAGTGGTGACCGCAGGTGTCGGCACGATTGTTGCCGTGTTCCAAAGCCGTGGCACGACGTGGCAGTTGCTCAAAGACTACCAATACCGCCGCATTGATACGTTTCTGGACCCTTCCAATGACCCGCTTGGTGCGGGCTATCACATCACGCAGGCCAAGATCGCGCTGGGGTCCGGCGGTTGGACGGGACGCGGTTTCATGCAAGGCACACAGTCGCGGCTGAACTTTCTACCTGAGAAACACACCGACTTTATCTTTACGACATTGGCAGAAGAGTTCGGCTTTGTTGGCGCGTTTACCCTGCTGATCCTGTATCTGCTGATCATCCTATTTTGCGTCATTTCCGCGTTGGGCAATCGCGACCGTTTCGCTTCACTGCTCACCCTTGGCATCGCAATGACGTTTTTCCTTTTCTTCGCTGTCAATATGGCGATGGTCACGGGCCTTGCCCCTGTTGTTGGTGTTCCTTTGCCGCTGGTCAGTTATGGCGGCTCTGCGATGCTTGTTCTTTTGGTTGCCTTTGGTCTGGTCCAAAGCGCGCATGTACATAGGCCTAGATAATGCTCAACGTTCTGTTTTCCGCACGTCCCGATGCTTGGGATGAATATGAAGGGCCGCTGAACGCTGCTTTCGAACAAGCCGGTTTGCAGGTGAAGCTAGCGCGCGAACATGCACCCGAGGATGTCGACTATATCGTTTTTGCCCCCACTGGTCCGGTCCGCGATTTCGCCCCTTACACAAAAACCAAAGCAGTGATGAGCCTCTGGGCAGGTGTTGAAACCGTCGTAGACAACCCGACTTTGACCCAACCACTGTGCCGTTTGGTCGATCACAGCCTAACCAATGGTATGATCGAATGGGTCACGGGTCACACCTTGCGTCATCACCTTGGCATGGACACCCACATCACCAAACAAGACGGCGTTTGGCGCGACGACAGCTTTCCACCAGTGGCGGCCCAGCGCCCTGTCACGATCCTTGGCATTGGTGCTTTGGGTGCGGCCTGTGGGCAAGCGCTACACCAACTTGGGTTTCCCGTGACAGGTTGGAGCCGCGCCACCAAAGACATCCCCAACATACGCTGTCTGCACGGTGATGACGGTCTTATGCAGGCACTGACGGACGCGCAGATTGTTATTCTGCTGTTGCCACAAACACCGCAAACCGAAAACATGCTGAATGCCGAAACACTGGCCTTAATGGCGCGTGGTGCGTTTGTGATCAATCCGGGCCGCGGGCCATTGATTGATGATGATGCTCTTGTTGCCGCACTTGATAGCGGTCAAATCGCACATGCAACGCTGGACGTATTCCGCACCGAACCCCTGCCCCAGAACCACCCGTTCTGGGCGCATCCGCAAGTCACGGTCACACCCCATATCGCTTCGACAACGCGGCCTGAAACCGCCGCGAGCGTGATCGCCGACAACATCGCACGCGGCGAGGCTGGAAAGCCATTTCACTATCTCGTTGATCGGAGTTTGGGTTACTAACGCAGCTTTGGCGGATTAGCCGGATCCATCCCCGGCGCGCCTGGTGCTTGTGCTGTATGCGTTTCTGGCAGATCGAAACGTAGCCCGACCTTAGCCAGATAGGCCGCAAACGGGTCGCTTGCTTTGACGAACAGCACATCCATCACCCCTGCCTCGATCCCTGAAAAGGTCAGCGCTTCGCTGGCAGCTGATGCAAGCGCGTTTTCGGAACCTTCAACGGCATCCACAAATGCCAACACATGCCCGCGCGATCCATCTTCGTAGGTGGCCGCCGCAAGATACGCAGATCGCGCAAGCCCAGCCGCGATAGCCAGCTTGCGATCCAGTCCTGTAATTACGGCTTCTGGCAGTCCGACGGGGGGGGACACCTCGCGAATGCGCGCCTCTGTTTCGGACGGCGCATTCGACAGCGTTTGCACCAACCAATCGACAGCTTCGGCAGGGATCAGCATCGCGGAAGGTGCCACCTCAAGGTTTAACGCAAGACCGATCCCTTGGCCGTGCAGCATTTCTGCTAATGCACGGCCTGATAGCCCCGCATAAGGCACCACGCGTCCGGCAAACTGCGACAAGCGTTCTTGGCGGTCAAAAACAAGGCTAAAGCGCTGGTCTTCGATTTCGAACAACTCTGGGGAAACCTGATCGCCTGCGGCCTCTTCGCCCAACAACATAAACAGTTCGGTATCAGCCAGACGTTCGTAAAACCGCAAACGCGCGTTATCATCTTCGGGGGCGGCTTCCATCAGGGCGTGGGCTTCATCAAGGTCGGTCATCGCAAAACATCTTTCACTTGGGCGCGCAGGTCTGGCAGTAATTCATCTGCAAACCACGGGTTCTTCTTTAACCATCCGGTATTGCGCCACGACGGATGAGGCAAGGGGTAGACACGTGGTGCATAGTCGCGCCAGCCTTGAACCGTAGCCGTGACACCGGTTTTTGCGCCCAGATGATATCGCTGCGCATAATCACCAACGATGACCGTCAAAGGCACGTCGCCCAACTGCTGCATCACGCGGTCATGCCAAGTCGCGCCGCAAACTTTGGGCGGAGCCAAATCTGCGCCCTTTGCATCATACCCCGGAAAACAAAACGCCATTGGCACAATCGCAATCTTTGCGCGGTCATAGAATGCGCCTGACCCAATACCCAGCCAATCGCGCAGCCGATCCCCGGAGCGGTCGTCAAAGGGTTTACCGGACGCGTGAACGCGCATGCCGGGTGCTTGGCCTGCGATCAAAATGCGGGGTCTTTCAGTAAACCAAACAACCGGTCGTGGGCGATGGCGTGTGTGTGACGCAGCAAAGCGTTCCGCGCAAATACGGCAATTTTCGATCTCTTCGCGCAGGGTCACGTCACGTAAACCATTTCAGTTGCCCCATTCGTCAATGCTCGTTTCGAGTAAAGATAGCATAGCTGCAGTGTGACAGGTACGTCCTACAAGATGGACTTTTGCAACGTTCACGCGATTGTCGCTATAATCATGCCGCAATATCACGGTATGGACCATAAAGAAGGGATGTTAAGACATTCCTGCTATATGACTAGTCTCGTAAGTCGTGCACAAAAATAGGGTCAAAATGCTGGAGTTCTCTTCGGTCAGCAAATCGTTCTGGACGGGCACCCAGCGCAAGGTCATTCTTGACCGTGCGTCTTTTCGGGTGAAGCTCGGGACGTCCTTAGGCATTTTAGCGCCCAATGGCACTGGCAAGACGACCCTGATCAACATGATGGCGGGCTTGGAAAAACCTGACGAAGGAACAATTACGCGCACATGCCGTGTGTCTTTTCCTTTGGGGTTCACCGGCGGAATTAACGCAAAGTTATCGGCGATGGAAAATAGCCGCTACATTGCGCGGCTTTACGGTCTTGATCCTGATTATGTCGAAGCGTTTTGCCGGTGGTTGTGTCGTTTAGAAGAATACTTTGATCAACCTGTCGGCGTTTATTCATCAGGGATGAAGTCGCGATTCACATTCGCGCTGATGCTTGCCCTCGATTCCGATATTTATCTTATTGACGAAGGCATGCCCGCGTCTGCGGATGTCGAATTCAACCGCCGCGCGGGCGAAATTTTGCGCGAACGTTTGGAAAAGGCGACTGTTGTGATTGTGTCCCATCAACCCGCCACGTTAGAGCGGATTGCAAAGACGGCCGCAGTCCTCAAGAATGGGCAGCTACATATGTTCGACAGATTAGAGGAGGCGCGCGCACTTTATGACTACCAAACCCACGATTAAACGTTTTCACGTCCGCCGCCGTGCACCTGACGACGCCCCCACAGCGGATGCGGCGGCTCCTGCCCCTGACGCACCCAAAGCACCGACGCATGCCGAACAAATCGACGCTATAAGCAAAGAAGGACTGACAGCACGTCAATTGCGTCTGGCCCGTCGGGTCGCGGTCAAGAACGGCATCGAGGCCTCATCGGATTATGACGCTGTGCGCCAATTGCGTGCGGCAGACATCGACCCGTTTCAACGCAGTTCTGTTGTGGATTTGGTCAACCCAAACAAGGGTAAGGCATCTGGCAAAAAGATGCGAATTCAGCTGCCTGACACGACCGAAAGTACGTTTAAGCTGCCCGCGCAGACAAGCGCCAGCGCGAGCGAGCGTAATGCTTCGGAAATTCGCCAGATCCAGCTTGATATCGCACGGCGCAGACAGCGCAAGCTCGCGCTATTGTTCACGCGATTGGCCGTCTTTATCTTTTTGCCAACCTTTATGGTCGGGTGGTATTTCTACAATTTGGCGACGCCAATGTACGCCACAAACGCTGAAATCGTGATCCAGCAGGCGCAACCCCAAGGCGGCGGTGCCGCTGGTTTGGCCACGATGTTCCAAGGCACTTCAATGGCGACGCAACAAGACAGCATCGCCGTGCAATCCTACTTGGCGTCACGCGAAGCGATGCTGCGGCTAGATGCTGATCATGGCTTCAAAGACCACTTTAGCGACCCATCAATAGACGCTTTGCAACGTCTTCCCCAAAACGCCACTAACGAAGACGCATTTGGCGTATTCGCGGATCACGTGCGCATCAGTTACGACCCTACAGAGGGGCTCATCCGGATGGAGGTGATCGCCCCTGATCCGCAAAAGAGCTATGAATTCTCGCAAGCCCTGATCGGGTATGCCGAAGAACAAGTCGATCAACTGACAAGCCGACTGCGCGCAGATCAGATGTCAGGTGCGCAAGCCAGCTATGAGGACGCAGAGGCGCGACGGGCAGAGGCCCTTGCCACGTGGCTGTCTATCCAGGAAAACGTACGCCAAATTGATCCTGGCAGCGAATCTTCGGCGCGGATGGCGCAAATCAACGGACTTGAAAGCGAACGCCAGCGCCTTGATCTCGTGTTGCAGTCACGCCTGAATGTTGATCGCCCAAGCGCGGTACAGGTCGAATCTTTGCGCGCCCAGATCAACAACATCAATGACCTTATTTCGGATCTGCGCGATCAATTGACTGGCGGCGCCGGTGATCAGACTTCGTTGGCAGCCCGTAACACAGAACTGCGCACCGCAGAAGAAAACTATAGTTTTCAAACTGTCATGGTGCAGCAGGCCCTCACCCAAATGGAAACTGCCCGCATTGAAGCAAACCGGCAAGTCCGCTATCTGTCGCAAAGTGTGCGGCCGGTGATCCCCGATGCAGCAGCGTATCCGCGCGCATTTGAAAACACGATTTTGGCCTTTATCATATTCGCAGGTATCTACCTGATGATTTCATTGACGGCTTCAATCCTTCGCGAACAGGTAAGCTCTTGATGCATGAATTTAATATCGGCGCTCTGACCGTCAGCAACGATCTTCCGCTTTTGGTGATCGCGGGACCTTGCCAACTTGAAGGCATCGACCATGCTCAGATGATCGCCGGAAAAATGGCCGAAGTCTGCGCCGCCCACGGCGCGCAATTTGTTTTCAAAGGGTCTTATGACAAGGCCAACCGCACGTCACTAGGCGGCAAACGCGGCCTTGGCATGGACGAAGGGCTGAAGGTCATGCAATCCGTCAAAGACAGCATCGGCTGCCCTGTCCTGACGGACATCCACGCGCCAGAGCATTGCGCGACCGTTGCAGCCACCTGCGACATTATGCAAATCCCTGCTTTCCTGTGCCGCCAGACGGACTTGTTGCTGGCGGCGGGCGAAACTGGCGCGGTTATCAACGTCAAAAAGGGTCAGTTTTTGGCCCCATGGGACATGCCCAATGTCGTCGCAAAGATTGAAAGCACTGGCAACAAGCGCATCATGCTAACAGAGCGCGGGTCTTCGTTTGGCTATAACACATTGGTCGCCGACATGCGGTCGCTGCCCACAATGGCCAAGACCGGATATCCAGTGGTCATGGACGCGACCCATTCGGTCCAGCAACCCGGCGGTATGGGCGGTTCATCAGGTGGGCAACGCGAGTTTGCCCCTGTGATGGCGCGCGCAGCTGTGTCGTTGGGCATTGCGGCCGTCTTTATTGAAACACATGAAGACCCCGACAACGCCCCCTCTGACGGGCCCAATATGATCCCATTGGATCAAATGGACGCCGTCATCAAAAGCCTGATGGGTTTTGATCGTTTGGCAAAGGCCGACCCGCTGCGGGTGTGACAGACTGATTTGACCTGCTATGGATGACGGATTGCTTTGTGGATGATTGCCATGCGTCTTTTGCTTACCCTGATTCTGTTTCTCGCTTACGCCTTGCCCAGCATTGCGCAAGAGGCCTCTGGCCCGATCACGACCGATAATTCCGCGCAACAGGACGCCGCGATCGCCATCCGCATACGCGAAATCCTGACTGAGCTGGAAATTTACGAAGACGTAACCGTCACCGTGAACGAAGGTGTGGTTACATTGCGAGGGACAACAACGTCCAGCCTTGATGCCACTTTGCTTGACCCGCTTGCGGCGCGTGTCGAAGGCGTGGTCGCGGTCCGCAATCAAGTCACCGAAACGACTGACCTGGTGCGCAGGCTTGACCCGGCAATGGACCGTTTTCGGGCACGCGTTGATCAGGCTATCGTCTTTTTACCGCTGGCGTTGGTGGCTGCAGTCATCTTCGGCCTGGTCGTGATTGCAGGCTTTGCTATTGCAAGGCTGCGTCAACCTTGGGAACGTCTGGCCCCCAATGCCTTTGTCGCTGACATATACCGCCAGCTTTTGAGAATCAGTTTCGTTATTCTGGGCATCATCATTGCTCTGGATATCATGAACGCCACTGCACTGCTCAGCACGATCTTGGGCGCAGCGGGCATTATTGGTCTGGCTTTAGGTTTTGCCGTGCGTGACACCGTGGAGAACTTTATCGCCTCTGTAATGCTTTCGTTCCGGCAGCCGTTCCGCCCCAATGACACGGTCGAGATCAACGGTGACGTCGGCAAGGTCATCCGTTTGACAAGCCGCGCGACGATTCTTTTGTCGTTTGATGGCAATCACATCCGCATTCCCAACGCCGTCGTTTTCAAGAGCCGGATCATCAATTACACAAAGAACGCAGAACGGCGCTTTATGTTTTCGATCATGGTCGAACGCGATGCCGACTTACAAGAAACCCGTAATTTAGTCGCGCAAACCGTGCAAAACTTACCTTTTGTTCTGACGGAACCGGCGGCTCAAATCTGGATCGAAGCACTGAGCCCCACTGGCATTGAACTGGTCATCACAGGTTGGGTTGATCAAAACGAAACCTCAATCGTGCTGGCCAAGGGCGAAGCTATTCGCCAAGTGAAGCTGGCGATTCAAGCCGCAGGCATTGTAATTCCCGATGCAACACAGGCGATCGAGATCAAACGCGAGAGGATCGAAAAGCCGATCGAGCTTCGCGAAAGTACCCTAGTCGGGGAAGTTAACGCGACTGATGATGCATATCTGGAACGGATTGTGGACGCAGAACGCGGCCTAGAAAGCACCGAAGATTTGTTGCGCGAAGAGAGCCTGAAGGAATAGGCGCATTTCTTTGCAAACAGGGCTTGAACAGCCGCTCCCTTCGCAGTATTCACCCCCACGCTGATGGGGTGTAGCCAAGCGGTAAGGCAATGCTTTTTGGTAGCATGTACCGTAGGTTCGAATCCTACCACCCCAGCCAGCCATTCCTCCGATTTAAAGCCGCGAGAGCCTTCCGCCCTTTTGTGGCGCGTTTATGGGCCCTTATTACGGGCGGTTTCCGACAGAGACGCGAACGTGAGCACAAAACTGGCTAATTCTGGCCCGCAGTCTCTGTTTGCGATTTCGGCGGTACGCGTTTGGTGGAGTGTTGGAGGTGCTATCTTACAGCCGGGCGAACTGCGCGCGCTGTTCAGACCAGACTGCGGGGACACCTGACTTGATCAGGTAGTCAGAGGTCAGGCCATCAGACTGTTCTCCCACTGCAATCGCATCAAGGAGGTCCGGCGCGAGCAAGGCGAGATCGATGACATCTTGCACCCGGCGCTTTGAGGTGCCTTCGGCTTGCGCGATCTCTGCAAAAGTCTTTCCATCAATAATCATCACCATCCAGCGTTGGGCTTTCACGATGTTCTGTACGAGTGTCCGATCGACCTCCCGCGGCGCATCACCCAGATGCAGCTTCAACTCAACGCCGCGCCTGCGCATCCTGAAGGGAGTTTCGAGGATCAGCGCTGTCGGATTAATGCGATCCGGTTTGTACGCAAGCAAGCTTGCTACTTCCTCTTGGCGCAAGTGAACAGTTAGTGTGCCCGGACAGATATCAGCGCGGTCAATCAATGCCAGGCATTGCTTTGTTTGTTTGGCGGTCTCCAGTTTTGCCAATGTTGCCATTGTTTCTGACGCCGGCAGATCACAGACGAGCCACGCCGCAATATCGTGGCGCTTCAGCCGCTCTCTGACCAAATCAACAATCAGCCCTTCCAGTTGTTCGGCCGGTAGACGCCAGGCGTCCGGATGCTTCCGGCTCCGGTCTTTCACCAGCCTGTGCGAGATATAGTAACGCAGGCGTTTGCCATTCTTCTTGCTGTGGCTCGGCGTCAACCGGTCACCGGTCTCATCGAAGAGCTTGCCGGCCAAAAGTGACCGCGTGGCTTTGCCTATCATCCCGCGGGCCTTTGCTGCCCCGTCTATTAGCATCTGCTGCACCTGTTCCCAAACCGCAGGTTCGATGATCGCCGGATGCTGCCCTTCATAGACCTGCACCTTGTGCCGGATGCGTCCCGCATAGATAGGGTTGGTCAGGATGTGATGGATGTGGCCTCGGTCGAAAGGCTGCCCGCCGGATACGCGCCCTGCCCCGCGAACCCGCCGTCGTGACTTGAGGCCCAATTCCTCTGCGCGCTCTTTCACCGCTCGGATCACGCCATGCTCCATATAGAGATCGTAGAGCGCCCTGATTGTCTTCGCTTCGCCTTGATCAATCTTCAGCGTTCGGCCATCCGCCTGATAGCCCAATGGGACATTGCCACCCATCCAGAGCCCCTTGCGCTTGGAGGCTGCAATCTTGTCCCTGATGCGTTCCGCTGTGACTTCACGCTCAAACTGGGCAAAGCTCAGAAGCACATTCAGCGTGAGCCGCCCCATGCTGGTGGCTGTATTGAAGCTCTGGGTCACAGAAACGAACGATGCATCGGCGTGATCCAGTCTATCCACGAGCTTGGCAAAGTCTGCAAGTGACCGGGTCAGCCGGTCGATCTTGTAAACAACGATCTGATCGACACGCTTTTCATCCACCGCCTGCATGAGCCGCCGCAGTGACGGGCGCTTCAGATGCCCACCAGAGATCCCGCCATCATCGTAGTGCTCTGGCAGCAACTCCCAGCCTTCATGCTTCTGGCTGGCAATATAGGCCTCACAGGCCTCCCGCTGCGCATCGAGCGAGTTGAAGTCCTGATCCAGACCCTCTTCAGAGCTCTTGCGGGTATAGATGGCGCAGCGGATCCGGCGCATCATTGCACTCCAAAGAAGCGCGGCCCAGACCAGTGCGCGCCTGTAATGTGCTTGGCAACGGCTGACAGAGACCGCCAGGTCTTGCCGTCCATCACATAGCCCCTGTCCGTCACTTCGACCTGATACGTTCGACCGTTCCATTCGCGGACCAAATGGGAACCTGGCTTGGCCATGGTTGACCCTGTTTTGCCGGATGCGATTTGTTTCAGGCGGCTTGTAGTTTTGGCCGAGACGCCGCCCACCCCCCTGCTCTGCTTTTCCCATATCAGGACGCGCTGCATAAACTGCACGGAGAGGTATTTGGGTGGCGGGCGGCCGAAGACCTCGCGCCAGCGTTCCAGGCATTCGGCGCGATCGAGAGTATCGATTGTTCCAATCTGTCCAGCCAGCTTATTGCATTTGCCGTCCATCACGCATCCTCACCCCGATCAGCAATCCGGTAGACAGATCCCTTTTCTGTCGCGATGCGTTCGACACGGCTTCCTGCTTTCCGAAGCGCCGAAATCGCCGCGCGCGCTGTGTGGGGCTTCCAGACGAATGCCTTCTGGATCTGGGTGATCGTTGCGCCAGATTTACGGCTTAGCAGCCTGCGCAGCTGTTCATGTCGAGTCTGAGGCCTGCGCGCTGTCTGCGCATTCTTGCGCGCCAAGGTTTTTCCGGGTTTTTCGGGCATACGTATTCTCCACTCTCCAGGCGGCGACTGATCCGGCGCCTTGTACCGAGTGGAGCCCGGAAATTACCGGGCGTGATGACTGCTTCATCAGTACGGCTCCACGGTGCTCGGAAGTCCAGTCCAAACAACGCAGACAACATGAGCAGCAGCCTTGTTGGTTGGGTGTTTTGGGCAGAGAGCCTATATTCGCTGCAACCCCAACATTGCCGGGAGCCAACGTCCATATCAGACATTAGCGTGTTAGAATTTTCTAGGCTCAGGACCCATTAATTGCCTTGATGCTGGTTTGTCGTCATGATTCACGA
>NZ_JAFMHR010000139.1 GCF_017854415.1 Yoonia sp.
CAAAGGGTGGCACGACGCCTTTGACTGGCGTTTATAGATACGCGGAAACGGTGACGGCGCATGGCTTCACCTTTATGGACAGCCCCGGCTATGATCCTGCGTCGGTCACAGGGCAAATCGCAGGCGGCTGTAATTTGGTATGCTTCACCACAGGGCGCGGTTCGGCGTTTGGGTCAAAGCCCAGCCCGACGATCAAGGTCGCGACAAACTCTGAAATGGCGGCACGCATGTCCGAGGATATGGACGTCGACGCGGGCACAATCCTCAGCGGCGGCGTCAGTGTCGCGGAAAAGGGGCGCGAGATTTACGAGATGTTCTTGGCCGTAGCCTCGGGCGAGGCCAGCAAATCCGAGGCGCAGGGTCTTGGCGACTACGAATTTGTGCCGTGGCAAATCGGCGCTGTAATGTGAAGCGGATTGTCGTCATCGGTGGTGGGCTGATCGGCATCCGTCATGTGCAAGCGGCTCAGGCGCATGAAGGGTGTGATCTGGTCGGTTTGGTCGATCCAAATATGGGCATTGATGCGGGGGATGTGGCGCGGTTTGCCGATATGGCCGACGTGCCTGACGGCGTTGACGGTGCGATCATTGCTACACCAACAGGGTTGCATGCGGCCCATGGAATTGCTGCGGCAAAGCGGGGTTGGCATGTGCTGATCGAAAAACCAGTCGCAGCTGATATGGAAGGGGCGCAGGCATTGCAGGGGGCCTTGGCCAACGCTGGATTGCGGTCATTGGTCGGACATCATCGCCGCTATCATGCGACTGTTCAGCAGTTGCGCGCGATGCTCGAAGAGGGCGCCATCGGCACGCCTGTAACGGCGAGCTTGATCTGGGCGATGCGCAAACCGGATGACTACTTCGAAGGCAATTGGCGCACGACTGGCGGATCGCCGGTGATGATCAACCTTGTGCATGACATTGATATCTTGCGATTTGTCTTAGGCGAAATCAGCGATATCGCGTGCCTCGCTGGTACGCCGCTACGCGATGGCGGTCGTATCGAAAGCGGGGCGGTTGCCCTGCGCTTTGAACGGGGCGCCACAGCGACGATCAGCTTTGCAGACATAGCGCCCAGCCCTTGGGGGTTTGAGGCTGGTACGGGTGAGAACCCAAATATTGGCACCACAAACCAAGACATGATGTGGATCACAGGTACGCAAGGCGGCATCAGTTTTCCGTCGTTGACCCAATGGAACGGTGTGGACTGGGGTCAGGCGGCCCAGACGGTGCCCGTCGATGTGGCGGTCAACGAAACCGTCCCACTGGCCGCACAATTGGATCACTTCTTGGATGTCATCGGGGGCGCTGCGCCCTTGATTGATGTGGCCGACGCCACACGGACATTGCAAGTGGCATTAGATATTGAAACGCAATTACGTGGCACGGGTGCCGCGACATGAACATTGCACAACAAAAAGGATTATATCGTGGGTAAACCAGCAATCGGATTTATTGGGCTAGGGTTGATGGGGGCTGCGATGGTGGACCGTTTGTTGGATCAAGGCTATGCGCTGACGATCATGGCCAACAGATCGCGACCCAATATCGACGCGGCCGTTGCACGTGGTGCTGCCGAAGTCGGCACCGCCCGCGAGGTCGCCGAGGCCAGCGACATCGTGATGCTCTGCATGGACACTTCGGCCAGCGTCGAAATGCGGATGCGCGGCGCAGACGGTGTGATCGCGGGGCTGCGCAAAGACGCGGTGGTCATCGACTTTGGCACTTCATTACCCGGCAGCACACGCATTTTGGGGGCCGAGGCCGTTGCGGCGGGTGGCCACTATCTTGACGCGCCCTTGGGCCGCACACCCGCCCATGCCAAAGATGGTTTGCTGAACATCATGGCGGCGGGCGACAAGGCTGTGTTTGATCGCGTCGAACCTGTCCTCAAGGATTTAGGCGAGAACGTCTTTCACCTTGGCGTGCTGGGATCGGGGCATACGATCAAGCTGCTCAACAACTTCTTTGGCATGACGGTGGCAAACGCGATGGCCGAAGCCTTTGCTGTGGCCGACGTCGCGGGGATTGACCGCAAAAGTGTGTATGACGTGATGTCGGCGGGGCCGCTGCATTCAGGCATGATGGATTTCGTCAAAGCCTACGGCGTCGATAACGACCCGAACAAGCTGGAGTTCGCGATCAAAAACGCGGCCAAGGACGTGGGCTATTACGCGATGATGACCAAGGACGCGGGCGTCGATAGCATCATGTCCAAAGGCCCGCTCGAGGCGTTGACGCTGGCGTGTGACGCAGGGCAGGGCGATGAAATGGTTAGCCAGATGGTCGATTTCTTTGCCGCTCGTTTCAAGACCTAACGGGATGATTTGATCCACTTGGCTTGTCCGATCATTTGGTATACCAATTTTCAAAACCAACTTAGGAGGCTGTTATGTCGGACTATAAAGTAGGGATATTTGGCCTTGGGGCGATGGGTTTTGGCATGGCAGGCGCGTTGCGTCGTGCAGGGCTTCAGACCCATGGATTTGATATCAACGCGGACGCTGTGGCAAAGTTCAAAGCCGAAGGCGGCGCGGATGGCACGCTTGATAAGGTCGCACCGACCCTAGACGCAGCGGTGATCGTCGTGGTCAACGCGGCGCAAACCGAAGGCGTCTTGTTCGGCGTAAACGGCATCGCGACCAAGCTTGCCAAAGGCGCGGCTGTGATTTCATGCGCGACAGTTGCGCCGGATTTTGCCCGCGATATGGCAAAGCGTTGCGATCACTTGGGGCTGCATTATCTGGATGCGCCGGTATCGGGCGGCACGATCAAGGCAGGCGAAGGTACGTTGTCTATCCTCGCGGCAGGCGCACCTGCGGCGTTCCAAAAGGGCGGGCCTGCGTTGGATGCTATGTCGGCGAAAGTATTCGCGCTCGGCGATGAAGCGGGTGCGGGATCATCGATGAAAGCGGTCAACCAAATGCTGACAGGCGTGCAAATCGCAGCCATGGCCGAGGCGATAACATTTGGCATGACGCAAGGGGTCGAGCCCGCGAAATTCCTAGAAGTCATCACACAATGTGCAGGCAATAGCTGGGCGCTGGAAAGCCGTGCGCCGTCGATTGTGAACGGCGACTATCGTCCGCTGAGTGCTGTTGATATCTGGCCCAAGGACCTTGGGATTGTTTTGGATATCGCAAAGTCGGCCAAGTTCAGCGCCCCGATCACGGCAGCGGCTTTGCAGCAATATTTGGCGGCGTCTGGGTCTGGTCTGGGCGGCGAACACGATTCAGCGGTAGCGAAAGTTTATGCGCGAAACGCAGGCCTAACCTTGCCGGGGCAGGACTAAGTGACGTTGCTTTTAGGGGCGATTGCCGACGACTTTACGGGAGCCACCGATTTGGCGGGGCTGCTGGCGCGAAGCGGTGCGCGCGTGTCCTTGCGGATCGGTGTACCTGAGGGACCGCCATCCGAAACAGCGCCTTATGAAGTGATCGCGTTGAAAATCCGCACCATGCCTGCGGCGGATGCTGTTGCTCAGTCTGAATCGGCATTGGATTGGTTACAGGCGGCGGGTGCGAAGCAGTTTTTCTGGAAATATTGCTCGACCTTTGATTCCACACCTGAGGGAAACATTGGACCCGTGGCCGAGGCGCTTATGGCGCGGCTGGGGGCAAAGCAGACGATCTATTGCCCTGCGTTTCCCGAAAACGGACGTAGCATTTTTATGGGGAATTTGTTTGTTGGCCAACAGCCGTTGGCGGAAAGTCCAATGAAGGATCATCCCTTGACGCCGATGCGGGACTCGAACCTGATGCGGCTTTTGGCGCCGCAAGTGACGGGCGATGTCGGGTTGGTTGACCGCCTGTGCGTCGCGCGGGGTGCTGAAGCTGTGCGTGCGAAATTGACGCGTCTGGCCGATCAAGGCATCGCTCATGTGGTTGTAGATGCGGTTGCCGATGCGGACCTAGAGGTCATCGCGCAGGCATGCCAGTCGTTCAAATTGCTGACAGGGGGCAGTGCGTTGGCGATGCCGTTACCTGCGCTTCATATCAGTGGCGGCGAACCGATTGAGGACCCGTGGCAAGCCCCGAAGGGAGAGGCTTTGGTATTGTCAGGATCATGTTCTGACATGACCCAGCGACAGGTTGCGGCCTATGCGACGTCGGCGCCGTCTTACAAATTGGACCCGCTCGCGCTGGCGCGTGACGGTGTGCAGCCTGTGCTAGATTGGTTGATGGGGCAAAGCGGTGCGCCGCTGATCTATGCCACTGCTGCGCCGCAAAATGTGCGTGCAGCACAGGACCAGTTGGGACGGGATCGCGCGGGGGAATTGGTCGAAGAGGCCTTGGCGCAGATCGCCGTGTTCGCCCGCGACAAAGGGGTGCGGCGGATCGTCGTTGCAGGTGGCGAATCCTCGGGCGCTGTGACGCAAGCCTTGGGAGTGACGCGGCTCGACATTGGGCCAGAAATTGCGCCGGGTGTGCCTTGGTGTGCGTGCGACAGCGACGGAAAACGGATGGCGCTGGCGTTGAAGTCAGGTAACTTCGGAGCCGAAGCGTTTTTCGCCACCGCATTGCAAAAGTTGGACAGCCTATGAGCACGGATACGAATTTGCGCGAGCAGATGTGCGTGCTGGCGAAGTCGCTTTTTGATCGCGGGCTGACAGGGGGCTCGACGGGTAATATTTCGGCCCGCACCTCGGACGGCGGCTTGCTGGTGTCGCCGACAGGGTCCAGTTTCGGGCGGCTTGATCCGGCGCGACTGTCGCTTTTTGACGCAACGGGCCAACATATTGGCGGCGACATGCCGACCAAGGAGATGCCGTTGCATAACGCGTTCTACGAGACCCGATCGAGCGCAGGCGCAGTCGTGCACTTGCACTCGGCGCACTCAGTCGCGTGGTCGCTGCTGAAAGATCAAGACCCTGATAATTTCCTACCGCCATTGACCCCTTATGCGATTATGAAGCTTGGCAAAGTCGCCCTGCTGCCATTCTTCCTCCCCGGAGATGCCGCGATGGGCGACGCTGTTCGCGGGTTGGCGGGCAAGCGGACGGCAGTGATGTTAGCGCATCACGGACCCGTCGTTGCGGGCAAGGATGTCGAGGCCGCCTGCAACGCGATTGAGGAATTGGAAGACACGGCCCGATTGGCCTTACTGACCCACGGCATGGCGCGGCGGCAGTTGAGCGACGCGCAGATCAAGGACGTTGTCACGAAGTTTGATGTGGAGTGGGAGTCATGAAGTTTTCCGCCAATCTAGGATTTTTGTGGACCGATAGAGCGTTGCCAGATGCGATCCGCGCGGCAAAGGCCGCCGGATTTGACGCGGTAGAATGTCATTGGCCCTATGATCAGTACGTCGATGCTGTCGCATCGGCGCTGCAGCAAACAGGTTTGCCCATGTTGGGCTTAAACACCCGTCGTGGACGAACTGGTGAAAACGGCATGTCTGCTTTGCCGGGGTGCGAGGACGAGGCGCGCGCGGCGATTGACGAAGCGCTGGCCTATGCGAAGGCAACCAATACGGGCGCGGTTCATGTCATGGCAGGTTTCGCGCAAGGCGCGGATGCCCATGCTACTTTTGCCGAAAACCTACGCTATGCTTGCTCGCAGGCCGAGGGACGCACGATCTTGATTGAGCCGTTGAATGGTTATGACGCGCCCGACTATTTTCTGAATCGTACGACACAAGCTGCGGCGTTGATTAAAGAAGTCGGCGCGCCAAACCTTCGGCTGATGTTTGACTGTTACCATGTGCAACTCACGGAGGGCGACGTGACCCATCGGTTAGAGAAACTGTTGCCTATCATTGGGCATATTCAGGTAGCCTCGATCCCCGATCGCGGCACACCTGATCATGGAGAGTTGAACTATCCCTATATCTGGCAGGTCTTGGATCGGCTGGGCTGGGATCGCCCGATTGGCGCAGAATACAAGCCAACAGGCGATACGGATGCCAGTCTAGGGTGGCTTTCAGCCGTCTAAAAAGGCGTGCTGCGCAACCCGCAGATCGAAAATGTCTTGGTCATCCACGATCTCGACATCATCAATGCTGATGATCTGATCTTTACGCACCGCGCGTTTTAGTTTGATGTGATGCGCCAAGCCGATGGGCAGTGCGTTCAGATCATGGGACCGGCGGGCAGGGATCGCCTTGGCCCAGACCTTGTAGCCGCCTTCACCGTCCAGCATGTCACCAGCTGGGAAATCGCCTTTAGCGGTCGCGACCGCATCACCGCGCCAACGGGTGGAGCTGCCAGTGGCCTCGCCGCGTAGGCAGGCGGATAGGACGGACACAGATGTTTCCAATCCGATCAGATGGAACGGCCGCCACATCGAACCGTACCAGCCCGACGGATCAGTCAGCAGCCCATATTGTTGAAAGCAGGCGCGGGTGTATTCATCGGGCGCGCGGAAGGTCACGAACATGCCGTATTGGATGTTGTTCAGCACAGTGCGGCCATCGTGTTCGCGGCTGGCGGCGATGTCGACAAGGCCAGTTTTTGCGAGATTTCCGCCGTCGCTTTTTGGTCGAAACACGGTGGCAAGATCCTGCAAACCAGCGGGATGAAACGCGAGGCCATCTTCGGGGCAATCCAAGCCTGTGGCATTGGCGACGGCGGCCATTTCAATCGCGGCCTTGGTGCCATCGGTGAAGGAGTTATACATCTTGGGGTTAAAGTCTCCGGCGGCGACTTCTTCCTTGGACCATCCGAAAAAATCCCAAACCGTGTCAGGGGTAGAGTAGCGATAGGGCGGGGCGAAGTTCATGCCTTTGCCCGCCGAGACCAGTTCAAAGCCGCAGTTATGGACCCAATCGACCAACTCGCACATCGCGGCGGGCTGGTCGCCATAGGCCATCGAATAGACGACGCCTTGGGTACGGGCGCGATTGGCCAAGACCGGACCGCATAGGACATCAGCCTCGACGTTGACCATGATTACGTGCTTGCCCGCATCGATGGCAGCAAGCCCGTGACGCAGGCCTGCGAGGGGGTGGCCCGTCGCTTCGATGATACACTCGATGGCGTCGCAAGCGAACAGATCGGCGGCATCGTTGGTGATGCAGGTCGTGCCTTCGGTGACGGCCTGATCCATCGAGCGGGCGTTGTAATTTACGGCCTCCCATCCGGTACGGGCGAGGGAGACGCGGGCTTTGTCGGCGTCCAATTCCGCGATACCGACGATTTGGTATCCGGGAATATGCTTGGCCTGCGCCAAAACCATAGAGCCGAATTTACCTGCGCCGATCAGGCCGATGCGGATGGGTTTGCCCATGGCGGTGCGCGCGGCCAGCAGGGAAGACAGGTTCATGGCAGGCTCCTAAAGATGAGATTATCACCAGCCTAGAGCGGAAAATTAAAATGGTATACTCCGATTCCCGCATAAGCCGAATTTGATGTCTTGACGGCTGGGTTTGAA
>NZ_JAFMHR010000140.1 GCF_017854415.1 Yoonia sp.
TCGGGAGCTCGACCTCAGAACAGAGGGCAGCCCAATTACGCATGCTAGGAGCCCACACTACCTACTTTCTGCGATGCCGCGAATGTCTGCTTTCGGGAAACAGAAAAATACAGCCCTGATAACACGGCCCTCAGTGGCCATTGATAATGAAAATCGAGTCCAGCTGCTACTTCGCCAAAGCGGACATTGTAGGGTTGCGCTGCAATCGCATGGCTCGATGGATCTACTATCCAAGTAAACCACCCTTTTGAGAGCTGTAGCAACCTAACGCTAAACTCCGACCATTCCGGCGGCAGTCGGCAGTCGGCAACAAAAAACGCGCTTCTGGCCAATTGAAGTATTGCATATCTAAACGTCGTGGCTGTCTATTTTTCGTTCTATGTCTCAAGATCGCTGAATAACTAACCGCGCCGTTACACCCGTTGCGGAATCTTCGAATGTCAGTCTGCCGCCATGCAATTTAGCGATTGTCGCCACAATAGTAAGTCCAAGTCCGTGGCCATCTATCGTCTTGGTGTTCTCACCACGTTGAAACGGTGCCAAAAGCTCTTCTATCTCAGCGGCAGAACTTTCAGAGCCTTCATCTTCGATGATGATGGTTGCGGACTGCGCGTTTGCTTCTAGGGATACCGTAGCGCGGCGACCGTATTTAAGCGCGTTCTCAATCAAATTAGTGATGGCCCGTTCAAGCGATACGGGACGCCCATAAACGACTGTGTCACGATCATTGGACACCACACCGTAGCCTTGCCGCGACATGAAGATAGATTTCCCACCTTGAACGATGACGTCTTTGGCTTTGCGCAATGTCACTGGGCGGTCCACGTCTTGGTAGTTGGCGACGATCGCGTCCAACAGCGACGTCAACGACAGGTTACGCGGTTCTTCGGCACCCATTTCTACATGGGTATAGGTCAGCACGCTTTCGATGATGCCTGTCATGCTGTCGATGTCGGTTTCAAATTTGCGGCGTAAGTCGGCGTCTTGGATCAACGCGGCGCGCAGGCGGAGCCGTGTGGCGGGTGTGCCAAGATCGTGGCTCACACCTGAGAGGACGGCGGCACGGCCAGCCAATTGCTCGCGTTCGATTTCCAGATAGCTGTTAACTGCTGTTATGATTTCTTGCAGTTCTTGTGGGCCAGTTGGGTCATAGCGAGTGGGGCCGCCGACGCGTCGGCGGTTTCTCAGCTGTCCCGCAAAGGACAAGAATGACACGGGCAAATTCAACGCGACGGTCATGAGAATGCCGGTGGCGACCACCGCCAAAAGCGCTGCGAGTATGCGGCGATCAGGGGGGGCAGCGGCGCACCCCCAAACCGCGTCGCCTTCTACTTCAACCCAGTCGGCATCTCCCATGCGGGCCACGACAAACGGATCGTTACATAACGTGGCCAATTTTCGGGTGATCGCCCCCATGGTTTCTGCCGCCGTTTGCCCGTCGCGGCGCGGTAGATCTGCAAGACCGTAGGTCAGATCAGGTGAAAGGATAGCCATTGTGACAGAGGCCCCAGTGATCTGATTGGCAACATCGGGCAAGATTGGGACAATCGTGATCCGCGAGGCAGGCGAAGCACCCGCAATTTGGCGGAATGATCCGCTTGTTGCATGTATCTGGTCGTCGGCGGGTAGGCGTACGAACTCTATGCCTGCTGGGGGGGCGGTGCCGTTTTGCATTGCGTAATACAAAGTCACGCCAGCATCGTAGGCTCCGGTGCCATGTGCGCGCCAATCGGACGTGGATTTTGTCCACATCCAAACCGTGCCACCGCCCATAATAAGCGCCGCAAGAACCAGTATGGATCCTATCATGCGCAGGCTGTTTAGAGGGTTTTTCACGTGTCTGATACCGCGACATCTACGGCGAATACATAACCGACCCCGCGTTCCGTTTTCAGAATTTGGGGCTCCTTCGGGTTCGCTTCGATCTTGTTACGCAAGCGACCTACCAAAACATCAATCGCGCGACCTGTCGCCTCATTGGGAGACTGGCCTTCGCCAGTGGCATCTAGGTTGGTCGCAATTTCCTCACGTGTGAGGGGGATGTGCGGGTTGGCGAGCAACACTTGCAACAATGCGGTTTCGCGGTGCGATAGGGCGACTTGCACTTTTACAGGCGATAGAACGTCGCCTGTTTTGGCGTCATACGTCCATCCATGGAACTGAAATGTTTTGGTGTTGCGACGGTGCACCAAGGACGCCGACCGACGCGCGCGCGACAGCACTGCTTTGACCCGCGCCAGCAACAAATTAGGGTTAAACGGTTTGGCGATATAATCGTCAGCGCCAACCGCATACCCTTCCATACGCTGGTGATCGGCAGACAAAGCAGACACCATAATAATCGGCACGTCCTGTTCACGCCGCAGCCGCTTACAAATTTCCAGTCCATTCTCGTCGCCCAACATTACGTCAAGTAAGACCAGATCAACGCGGCCCCCATCGATGTGGTTGCGGACCTCGGTCTCATTGGCAGCCGGTAGGGCGATCGACCCGTTCTGTCGCAGAAACTGCGTCATCATCTGCCGCATGTCAGGGTCATCATCGACGACAAGGATACGTGGAATCGCCATGGTTCAGTTTCTCCCACGCACGATGAAGTTTCTTATCGGACAAGGGTGCGCCAACTTGTTATGTAACAGAATGCAACAAAATCGAGAGCAACGTAACAGCGTGTAACAAGGCGCGCCAATTTCTGCATCCGCTCCACGAATACCCGTCATGTTGCAATTGCATAGATACAGTTGTTGCCGTCAGTTACCGGCATTCGAGCCGCGAAGAGCGGTCTTTTCTGGGAGGAAATCGAAAATGAAATCTTACGTATTGAGCACCGCATCCGCGATCGCTGTTTGTGCCGCTGGCGCGGTATCTGCTGACGGCCACGCTGAAGCAGAAGTTTTACACTACTGGACATCCGGTGGCGAAGCGAAATCGGTCGCAGTTCTGCAAGAAGAGTTCGCTGCAAACGGCGGCACATGGACAGACATGCCAGTCGCTGGTGGCGGCGGTGACGCGGCTGGTACAGCCCTGCGTGCACGTGTTCTGTCCGGAAACGCGCCGACAGCGGCACAGATCAAAGGCCCAGCCATTCAGGAATGGTATGCCGAAGGCGTTCTGGCTGACATTTCCAGCGTTGCAGAAGCCAACGACTGGGCAAACCTGCTTCCAGCCTCCATCGCAGCACACATGCAGTGCGAAGGCACTTGGTGTGCGGCGCCGGTAAACGTACACCGTGTTGACTGGATCTGGGCCAACACAGAAATCTTGGCCGCTAACGGCATCGAGATGCCAACAACTTGGGACGAGTTCAACGCTGCAGCCGAAACACTGCAAGCCGCTGGCATCATTCCACTGGCCCACGGTGGTCAGGCTTGGCAGGACGCGACTGTGTTCGAAACTGTTGTTCTGGGTCTCGGCGGCGCTGAGTTCTATCAGGCAGCCCTCGTAGACCTCGACCCAGAGGCGCTGACATCCGACACGATGATTGCAGCGTTTGATCAGATGCGCACCATGCGTGGCTATGTTGATCCAAACTTCTCTGGTCGTGACTGGAACCTCGCCACAGCAATGGTCATGAACGGCGAAGCCGCTTTCCAGATCATGGGTGACTGGGCAAAGGGTGAATTCCTCGCCGCTGGTAAAGTGCCGGGCGTTGATTTCACATGCGCCTCCACACCGGGTGACGGCTACCTCTACAACGTGGACAGCTTTGCAATGTTCTCTGTTGAAGGCGACGGCAAAGCCGCTGGTCAGGAACTTCTGGCTGAACTCATCATGGGGCCAAACTTCCAAGAAGTGTTCAACATGAACAAAGGTTCCATCCCAGCGCGCACAGACGTTGATCTGTCCGGCTTTGATGAGTGCGCGCAGATTTCTGCTGCTGACATGGCGTCCACAAACGATGGCGGCACATTGATGCCATCTTACGCACACGGCATGGCACTGTTTGGTGCCCAGTCCGGCGCGATCACAGACGTTGTAACAGCGCACTTCAACTCAGACATGTCTTCTGAAGAAGCGGTTCAGATGTTGGCAAACGCTGTTGCGAACTCCCGCTAACCGCTTAGGCGTTTAGAAACCGATCCTATCCCCAAGGGGGTAGGACCACCAATCAAAAGGGGGACATCACATGACACGCTGGTTGCAAGACAACATGCCAAAAATCGTTTTGGCACCGTCATTCATCGCCGTCATGGTGTTTGTGTACGGTTTTATCGCATGGACAGCTTGGGTGTCGTTGACACGCTCACGTCTAATGCCGCGCTACGAGTTTGATAGCTTCATTCAATATGAGCGCCTCGCCGACTCGCCACGGTTTGAGACCGCGATGGTGAATCTCGCCATCTTTGGCACGCTATTTATCGTGATCGCCATGGTGCTGGGTCTGCTTCTGGCGATCTTGCTGGACCAGAAAATCCGCACCGAAGGCGCGATCCGCACGATTTATCTTTATCCCATGGCCCTGTCGATGATCGTCACAGGCACCGCATGGAAATGGATACTGAACCCTGAACTTGGCATCGAAGCCACCGTCAAAGGCTGGGGGTTCGCCAATTTTGAATTCAACTGGCTGGTTGATCCTGACATGGCGATCTACACCGTTGTGCTTGCCGCGGTCTGGCAAAGTTCCGGCTTCGTTATGGCGCTGTTCCTTGCCGGGCTTCGTTCTGTGGATGAAGAAATCATCAAGGCCGCGCAGGTCGACGGCATCCCCACTTGGCGCGTTTATTCTGCGATCATTATTCCGTCGATGGCCCCGATTTTCCTCAGCGCGTTCATCGTACTGGCCCACCTCGCGATCAAAGCCTTTGACCTCGTCATTGCGCTTACTGGCGGTGGCCCGGGTTACGCGACCGATCTTCCGGCCACTTACATGTATGCCATGGCGTTTTCGCGTGGTGATATCGGGCAGGCGGCAAGTTCGGCCATGGTTATGATGCTTGTCGTGTTCACGATTGTTGTCCCTTACCTCTATTCAGAATTGAGGACCAAAGATGACTGATATGTCATACGCCCCAACCCGCACCCAAAGCCCGACGACCAAACTGGTTCTGCGCTTTATCCTCTACATCCTGCTTGGCGTCTTTGCGCTGTTTTATCTTATGCCGCTGTTTGTGATGATTACGACGTCGCTGAAGTCGTTGGATGAAATCCGCACGGGCGATCTGGTATCGCTTCCACGTGAAGTCACTTTTGATGCTTGGCGCACTGCTTGGTCTGGCGCCTGTACGGGTATTCAATGTGAAGGCATGCGCCCATATTTCCTGAATTCACTTCTGATCGCCATTCCTGCGGTTCTTATCTCTACAATCATAGGCGCGTTGAATGGCTACGTTGTGGCGCAATGGAAGTTCAAAGGCGCGAATATCTTTTTTGCATTGTTGTTGTTTGGTTGCTTCATCCCGTTTCAGGTCGTGCTGCTGCCAATGGCGATCGTGTTGGGCAAGTTGGGAATCTCTGGCACCATACCGGGTTTGATTTTCGTCCACGTGATCTATGGCCTCGGTTTTACCACGCTGTTTTTCCGCAACTACTATGTGAGCATCCCTTCCGAGCTGACAAAGGCGGCGAAAGTCGATGGTGCAGGGTTCTTTCGTATCTTCTGGTCGATCTTTCTGCCGCTGAGCCTGCCGATCATCGTTGTGTCCGTAATCTGGCAGTTCACCCAGATCTGGAACGACTTCCTGTTCGGAGTGAGCTTTAGCCAAGCTGGCACCCAGCCTGTGACGGTTGCTCTTAACAACATCGTAAACTCGACCACTGGCGTCAAAGAATACAATGTCGATATGGCCGCAGCGATCATCGCTGCCCTGCCGACGCTGCTTGTCTATGTCGTTGCTGGCAAATATTTCATCCGCGGTCTGACCGCTGGTTCTGTAAAGGGATAAAACAGATGTCACCTATTCTCGAAGTTAAGAACCTCTACAAGAACTACGGGTCCACCGAAGTCCTGAAGGACATCAATGTGTCGATCGAAAAAGGGGACTTTCTGGTCCTCGTCGGGCCCTCCGGTTGTGGTAAGTCAACGCTGTTGAATTGTATCGCGGGGCTTGAGCCGATCACAGGGGGGGACATGTTCATTGACGGGCAAAACATGACCAACGTCAGCCCCAAGGACCGCGACATCGCGATGGTGTTTCAATCCTACGCTTTGTATCCGACCATGACCGTCGCCAAGAACATCACCTTCGGGATGAAAGTGCGCGGCATCGATCAGGCAACACAGGACGCCAAGCTAAAATATGTGTCCACGCAGTTGCAAATCGAACCGCTGTTGCACCGCAAGCCGGGCCAGTTATCTGGCGGTCAGCGCCAACGTGTCGCGATGGGCCGTGCCCTGGTGCGGGATCCTAAGTTGTTCCTGTTTGACGAACCACTGTCCAACCTGGATGCCAAACTGCGCGTCGAGATGCGGACTGAGATCAAAGCCCTGCACCAACGGCTTGGCGCGTCTATGGTTTACGTCACACACGATCAGATCGAAGCTATGACACTGGCGACCAAGATCGTCGTCATGAAAGGCGGCATCATTCAGCAAATAGGCACGCCAGCCGAGATTTACAATCGCCCTGCCAACCTGTTTGTGGCCGACTTCATGGGCAGTCCTGCGATGAACCTGATCCCAGCCAAGACAAAAGTGAACGGTAAAGGCATGCAGATAGAAATCGCACGCAAGGACGCCGATCCGATTGTTTTGACAGACAAGCGCAATACCGACTTGCCCGAGAATGTCATTATTGGAGTGCGTCCTGAAGATATCGTAGACGCCGCCCTTGCCCGCACGGACGACACGCAACAAGCGGATTGTCTGATCGATATTGTTGAGCCCGCAGGCGCCGATACGTTTGCTGTGATGCAGCTTGGCGGTAAACACGTGACTGCGCGCTTGCATGCTGAAACAACAGCTGCCGCAGGCACTGCACAACGTCTGGCGTTTGATCTTGGAAAGGTCTCCTATTTTGAACCCGAGACCGGTTTGCGCCTGAATTAACCGCATGCGTTTGGTGGCAGACATTGGCGGGACGAATGCACGATTGGCTTTGTGCAAAGACGGTGCAGTCGTCCCGCGAACCGTTCGCAATTTCAGCAATGATGACTGGCCGCACCTCTACGATATCGTAACGGCCTACCTCAAAGAACACGCGCCCGTGCCGCTGGATGACATGGTAATTGCCGTTGCGGGGCCTGTTCACGGCGATCAAGCGGTGCTGACAAACCGGAAGTGGACAATTCTAAGGACTGAATTGCTCCAACGGTTCGGCTGTAAGCAGGTGGTTCTGGTCAATGATTTGTCTGCACTTGGGTATGCGGTCCCTTCAATGCTCACAACGCAGTTGCGG
>NZ_JAFMHR010000018.1 GCF_017854415.1 Yoonia sp.
TTTGCGCATCGGTGATGTCGTGCTGGAAATCCACGGTCCTTGCCCACCATGTTCACGGATGGAAAAAATCTTGGGTACGGGTGGGTACAACGCCATGCGAGGTCACGGGGGTTGGTATGCGAGCGTCGCCCAACAGGGGCGCATCGCGGTCGGGGATCAGGTCGCGCCAATGCAGCGCGACCCGAATGAGGTTTAACCAGCGCGCGACTGACGCTTACGCTCGTGTGGGTCAAGGAAACGCTTGCGCAAACGGATAGCGTTTGGCGTGACCTCGACCAGTTCGTCATCGTCGATATAGGCAATCGCCTGCTCTAACGACATGGTGATCGGTGTGGTCAAACGAACCGCTTCGTCAGTACCAGACGCGCGTACGTTGGTCAGCTGCTTGCCCTTCAAAGGGTTCACTTCCAGATCGTTTTCACGGCTGTGTTCGCCGATAATCATGCCCTGATAGACAGCTTCCTGAACACCGATAAAGAACTTACCGCGGTCTTCCAGTTTCCACAGCGCGAACGCCACGGAAGTGCCGTTTTCCATCGAAATCAGAACACCTTGACGACGGCCCTGGATTTTACCCTTGTAAGGTGCCCAGCCGTGGAACAGGCGGTTCAAAACGCCTGTACCGCGTGTGTCGGTCAGGAATTCGCCATGATAGCCGATCAGGCCGCGCGATGGGACAAGTGCAATAATCCGTGTCTTGCCAGCGCCAGCGGGCTTCATCTCCATCAGCTCGCCTTTGCGCGGGCCAGTGATCTTTTCAACGACGGAACCTGTGTATTCGTCATCCACGTCGATTGTGACTTCTTCGATCGGCTCGTTACGGACGCCGTCAATGTCTCTGTAGATCACCTGTGGACGAGAGATTGAAAGCTCGAAGCCTTCGCGGCGCATGTTTTCGATCAAAACGCCCATCTGCAGTTCGCCGCGTCCGGAAACCTCGAATGCGTCGCCGCCTGGTGTGTCGGCAATCTTGATCGCAACGTTAACTTCGGCCTCTTTCATCAAGCGGTCGCGGATAACACGGGACTGCACTTTTTTGCCGTCCTTGCCAGCCAATGGGCTGTCATTGATGCCAAAAGTTACCGTGATTGTTGGCGGGTCAATCGGTTGAGCCGGGATCGCCTCGGTGACGGATAAATCACAGATCGTGTCCGCAACGGTTGCCTTGGTCATACCAGCGAGCGTGACGATATCGCCAGCTTCGGCCACATCGATTGCGGTTTGGGACAGGCCGCGGAACGCCAGAACTTTTGAGACGCGGAACTGTTCGATCTTTTTGCCGTCGCGCGCCAAAGCTTGAACTGTTTCGCCAGCTTTGAGCGAACCAGATTCAACGCGGCCCGTCAGAATGCGGCCAATGAACGGGTCCGCAGAAAGCGTCGTCGCCAACATGCGGAATGGCTCTTTTTTGTGAGCGATCTGTGCTGGGGCAGGTACGTGCACGATGATTTTGTCGAACAGCGCGTCAAGGTTCTCGCGGGACCCTTCGAGTGTTTCGTCACACCAGCCAGAGCGGCCAGAAGCGAACATCGTCGGGAAATCCAGTTGCTCGTCATTGGCTTCCAGTGCTGCGAAGAGGTCGAACACCTCGTCAACCGCGCGGTCAGGTTCGCCGTCTGCTTTGTCGACTTTGTTCACAACAACGATTGGGCGCAGGCCCAGTGCCAGTGCCTTGGAGGTTACGAATTTCGTTTGTGGCATCGCACCTTCAGCTGCATCAACCAACAATACAACGCCATCAACCATGGACAAGATACGTTCAACTTCGCCGCCAAAGTCAGCGTGGCCGGGGGTGTCAACGATGTTGATCCGTGTGCCTTTCCACTCGACAGAGGTACATTTGGCAAGGATCGTGATCCCGCGCTCGCGTTCGATGTCATTGCTGTCCATCGCGCGTTCGGTCGTGGTTTCGTTGTCGCGGTAGACACCGGATTGTTTCAGTAGTTCGTCAACAAGTGTCGTCTTGCCGTGGTCAACGTGCGCGATAATCGCGATATTGCGGATATCCATGGGTTCAGCCTTTTGGGTAAGTTGACGCGCGGATACCGTGCATGCGCAGCAAATGCTAGCCCTTATCGCAAAGGCTTGCGAAACTACCTTGCGATAGTGTCGCTGCGGCGGGTCAGCCTTCATCAAAGGATGACCCGGGAACGCATAACCTAACGCAATTTACATTGCTTTGTTCAAGTTCTCGTCGATCTTTTCCAAAAAGCCCATCGTGGTCAGCCAGCCCTGATCCGGTCCGACCAATAGCGCGAGATCCTTGGTCATGTACCCGCTTTCCACTGTGTCGACGATCACTTTTTCCAATGTATCAGCGAACTTCATCAACTCCGCGTTCTCATCCAGTTTTGCGCGGTGCTTAAGCCCGCCTGTCCATGCAAAAATCGAAGCGATCGAGTTGGTTGACGTCGCTTGCCCCGCTTGATGCTGGCGGTAGTGGCGGGTGACGGTGCCATGTGCCGCCTCTGCCTCGACGATTTTGCCGTCGGGTGTCATCAGTTGCGATGTCATCAGGCCAAGGGAACCGAAGCCCTGTGCCACCGTATCTGATTGAACGTCGCCGTCGTAGTTTTTGCAGGCCCAGACGAATTTGCCGGACCACTTCATTGCGGATGCGACCATGTCGTCGATCAGGCGGTGCTGGTATTCGATGCCTGCTGCGTCAAATTTCTCTTTGAATTCTGCATCAAAGATTTCTTGGAAAAGGTCTTTGAAGCGTCCGTCATATGCTTTGAGGATTGTGTTTTTCGTAGACAGATACACCGGCCAACCAAGGTTCAAGCCATAGTTGAATGACGCACGCGCAAAATCGATGATCGACGCGTCAAGATTATACATACCCATCGCGACACCCGCGCCGGGGCTGTCGAACACTTCGCGTTCAATCACAGCACCGTCTTCGCCGACGAATTTCATCGTCAGTTTACCCGGACCGGGCATCAAGAAATCGGTCGCTTTATATTGGTCCCCAAACGCATGACGCCCAATCACAATCGGATCAGTCCAACCCGGCACAAGGCGTGGGACGTTTTTGCAGATAATAGGAGCGCGGAACACAACCCCACCCAGAATGTTGCGGATCGTGCCATTGGGCGAGCGCCACATTTCTTTCAGCCCGAATTCTTCAACACGGTCTTCATCAGGCGTAATCGTCGCACATTTTACACCAACACCGATTTCTTTGATCTTTTCGGCGGCATCAATGGTGATTTGGTCGTTCGTTTCGTCACGGACTTCCATCGCCAGATCATAATAAAGCAGGTCAACGTCCAGATAAGGCAGGATCAACTTGTCTTTGATGAAATGCCAGATGATCCGCGTCATTTCATCCCCGTCCAGTTCGACGATTGGGTTTGCTACTTTGATCTTGGACATTTTTTGCTCCGCATTTGGTTGTTGGTGGTGCAATAGCGCAAATGAAAGGCATCGCAAAGCATGCATGTCGCAGCGCATGACAGAAAGGGAAATGGTAGGCCCGGAGGGACTCGAACCCCCAACCAAAGCGTTATGAGCGCTCTGCTCTAACCAATTGAGCTACAGGCCCCCTTGGGTATTTGGACTAGCAGACAGGGCAGGGCCGTCAAGCAGGTTTGCGAATGCGGTGATGAATTTGCGTGACGCCCTGTTTCTTTTATAGCAGAGATGCGCTAACGACGCGAAAACCGACAGGAGCTGCCAAGATGACCACAAAGACTGGCCTGACATACGCCGATGCTGGCGTCGATATTGATGCTGGCAATACGCTGGTGGACCGGATCAAACCTGCAGCCAAGCGCACAGCACGCCCCGGTGTGATGGCGGGCCTTGGCGGGTTTGGCGCACTGTTTGATCTTAAAGGTGCGGGATATACTGATCCAGTGCTGGTTGCCGCGACTGACGGTGTTGGCACCAAGCTGCGCATCGCGATTGATACGGGTAATGTTGACACGATCGGGATCGATCTGGTGGCCATGTGCGTCAACGATCTGGTTTGTCAGGGTGCAGAGCCTTTGTTTTTCCTTGATTACTTTGCCACCGGAAAGCTGGAGCTGGATCAAGCGACGCGCATCATCGAAGGTATTGCCGCCGGCTGCGAAGCATCCGGTTGCGCCCTGATCGGTGGTGAAACGGCTGAAATGCCGGGCATGTACCATGATGGCGATTTCGATCTTGCGGGCTTTGCTGTTGGCGCGATGGAACGTGGCACGGATTTGCCTGCCGGCGTTGTGGCGGGTGACGTTTTGCTTGGCTTGGCATCAGACGGTGTGCATTCCAACGGCTATTCGTTGGTGCGCCGCGTTGTTGAAATCTCTGGCCTGTCTTGGGATGACGCTGCACCTTTCGCAGATGCGCCTTTGGGCGAGGCGCTTTTGGCGCCGACGCGTCTTTATGTAAAACAAGCGTTGGCCGCTGTGCGGGCAGGTGGCGTGCATGCGCTGGCCCATATCACCGGTGGTGGTTTGACCGAAAACTTGCCCCGCGTTCTGCCCGAAGGTTTGGGCGCGCAGATTGATCTGAATGCATGGGATTTGCCGCCAGTGTTTCGCTGGCTGGCCGAAACAGGCGGCATGGCCGAGGCAGAGCTGTTGAAAACGTTTAACGCAGGCGTTGGCATGGTGTTGGCCGTTGACGCGAAAGAGGCCGCTGCACTGACCGCACTGTTAGTCGAAGCTGGCGAGACTGTGCATCAACTAGGCACTGTCACGAACGGCGAAGGCGTGCGCTATAGCGGTTCGCTACTGTGACAAAACGCGTCGCCATCCTGATTTCGGGTGGTGGCTCGAACATGGTTTCGTTGGTCAATTCGATGCAGGATGACCATCCGGCGCGTGCTGTTTTGGTTGTGTCGAATGATCCGAACGCAGGTGGGCTGGCAAAGGCGCAAGCGCTTGGTGTTCCAACCGCCTGCATTGACCACAAACCGTTTGGCAAGGACCGCGCAGCATTTGAGGCTGCTTTGCAGAGCGCGTTAGAGGCTGCTGATCCCGACATCATTTGCCTTGCAGGTTTCATGCGGATTCTGACTCCAGACTTTACGGAAAAATGGGAAGGGCGGATGCTGAATATCCACCCTTCGTTGCTGCCCAAGTATAAAGGCCTGCACACCCATGCCCGTGCGCTAGAGGCGGGTGACCCCGAACACGGCTGTTCCGTGCACGAGGTGACAGCCGCTTTGGACGATGGCCCCATCCTTGGACAAGCGCGGCTAAGCGTTCGCCCTGATGACACCGCGGACACACTTGCCGCGCGCCTGCTGCCTTTAGAACATTCGCTTTACCCAGCCGTGTTGCGCCGCTTTGCAGCCGGTGATCGCAGCCGGATTGATCTGCAAGGATAGCGGTACCTTTCCATCGGGCAATCTATCGCTTATCAACATCCAGACGCACGATGCGCATTCAAGATCGACGGAAAACCCATGAAGACTATTACGACGACCGAAGAATTGGCCACATTCTGTCTTGAGGCCGCAAAACGCCCCTATGTGACTGTCGATACCGAATTTCTGCGCGAACGGACGTATTATTCAAAGCTATGTTTGGTGCAATTGGCCTATCAGGATGACGCGGGCGATGACGCCGTGCTTGTTGATCCATTGGCAAGCGGTCTGTCATTGGCCCCGCTGTACGATCTTTTCCAAGATGCCGGTTGCGTCAAAGTGTTCCATGCCGCCCGCCAAGACCTCGAGATTTTCTATGTGGACGCGGGCATTATTCCGGCACCTTTATTCGACACCCAAGTCGCAGCAATGGTTTGCGGTTTTGGCGAACAGGCCGGATACGAGACTTTAGTGCGCAAGATTGCGAAGGCCGATCTGGATAAGTCCTCGCGGTTCACTGATTGGTCACGCCGTCCTTTAACAGAGGCCCAAGCGACTTATGCGGTGGGTGATGTGACGCATCTGCGCGACATTTACGAATACCTGTCGGATCGCTTGGCAAAGTCGGGCCGGACAAAATGGGTGTCCGAAGAAATGGCCGTATTGAACGATCCAGCCACCTATCAAGCTGATCCCGACAATGCATGGAAGCGCGTCAAAACACGCACCCAATCGGGCAAGTTCTTGGCAATCGTGCGCGAATTGGCCCGCTTTCGCGAGGCTTATGCGCAAGACCGCAACATCCCGCGCACCCGTGTTTATAAAGACGATGCATTGGTTGAAATCGCATCAACGAAACCGCAGTCCGAACAAGATCTAGGCCGCTCGCGGTTGCTGCTTCGCGAGGCCCGCAAAGGCGACATCGCAGCAGGGATCATCGCCTCAGTCAAAGCCGGGATTGCGACCAAGTCAGAGGATATGCCGCAGGTCGACAATGCGCGCGCCAAATTGCAGGTGAACCCTGCGTTGGCTGATATGTTGCGTGTACTTCTTAAGGCTAAAACAGACAGTGCCGATGTCGCGCCAAAACTGATTGCATCCGCGTCAGATCTGGACGCACTTGCGGCCGGCGAACGTGATGTGCCTGCCCTTAAGGGGTGGCGCGCTGAAGTGTTCGGCAAAGAAGCGCTAGAACTTTGTGAAGGCCGTGTAGGCTTGGCTGTTAAAGGCCAGAAGGTCGTCACTGTCGCGCTTTGAACTGGACCTATGAAGGGTGCCGCCCTACCTAAGGTGCAGGCCAACAATAGAGAGACGACAATGGCGAACCCTGATTTTGAAGAGCTCGTTGAAACCTTTGAATTCCTGGACGATTGGGAAGACCGCTATCGCCATGTGATCGAAATGGGCAAAGCGATGGACCCTCTCGAGGATGCCTTGCGCGTGCCTGCGACCAAGGTTGACGGCTGCGCCAGTCAGGTTTGGCTTGTGCCAAAAATTGACGATGGCGTTTTCACGTTTCGCGGTGAAAGTGATGCGATGATCGTTCGCGGGCTGATTGCAGTGCTTTTGGCGCTTTATAACGAACAGCCTGTGGCAGAAGTCGTGAAAATCAACGCGATTGCCGAACTTGAACGGTTGGGTCTGAACGACCATTTGTCTGCGCAACGCTCGAACGGGCTGCGGGCGATGGTCGAGCGTATTCAGCAAACGGCTGCTGCTAACGCTTGATTGCTGTCAGGGCAGGCGTCAAATCACCGTATCCAGTAAAGCGCCGTTCGAACGGTAAACCAAGTTTTGTAGCACAGTCTTTGGCCTTTTCAGTCAATGCCGGATCATTGGTTTGTGCTTGATAAACCAGTTTTTCATAGTTGCCGAAATACATATCGCGTAGGTCTGGGTGACGGTCTAAGCCCAACGGCTCCCAGACAAATGCATTGAACTGACGTACTAGAAAATCAGTCAGGTAAAACGCGGTAAACTCATCGCGGTCGGCGAAAGTGTCATTTCCTTCAAAGAATGAATAGCAATGTGGGCCGGCGACCATTCCAATGCCCATCTCTGCACAGGCTGATTGTAGCTGCCCACCGGTCCCACAATCGGCATAAACCACGAAAATTTGGGCATAGGTTTCGCGATATTTCTCAACGGCTTCGCGAATTGCAGGTACGATCTTGTCGGGATGATTATGATAGATCGCAGGCAAGCATTGCAAGTCGAGGTGATCTAGACCGTTGGCAGTCTTGATCGCAATAATCTCGCGGGCCAAGGCACCACAAGCGATCAACAAGACTGATCCGGCGCCTGCAGGGGGCAGTCCGATAGCAGTCAGGGTCGCATCAGCGGTCATTTTGTTTCGGCATCGTTTTTTGATTTGCGATCGGCGTAAACGCGCCACGCGAATGAAATACAAAGTGCAGCCAAGCTAAGCCCGGCCAGCCCCATTGTTGGTGAAACGTCCAACACATCCGTGAACGTAAGCGCGCCGCTAACGGTCACCGCAGCAAGGGTAAAAACAACGGCAATGATTTTCATAAGGTAGTGAAACGGCATGATGTCCTCCTGTTCATCAACAGATAGGTGCACCATGCCGCGATGTTAAGATCAAACGGCTGCGGCACCTTGGTTGTGCTTGCGGGCCATAAAGGTCTTGGCGGTTTCAACAGCCACAGCCGCATCGCGGCAATAAGCATCTGCGCCAATTGCTTTGCCGAACTCTTCGTTCAACGGCGCACCACCGACCAACACGACATAGTCATCGCGCATGCCCTTTTCGATCATCGTGTCGATCACGACTTTCATATAAGGCATTGTAGTCGTCAGCAGGGCTGACATGCCAAGGATGTCCGGCTGCTCTGTTTCCAGCGCTTCAAGGTATGCCTCAACTGCGTTGTTGATGCCAAGGTCGACCACTTCAAAGCCTGCACCTTCCATCATCATCGAAACAAGGTTCTTTCCAATGTCATGGATGTCCCCTTTGACGGTGCCAATGACCATCTTACCAACGCGCGGCGCACCGGTTTCGGCAAGCAGTGGTTTAAGGATGAACATGCCACCCTTCATTGCGTTAGCCGCCAGCAGAACCTCTGGAACGAACAAGATACCGTCGCGGAAGTCATGGCCAACGATCGTCATGCCGCCCACCAAAGCTTCGGTCAGGATGCGGTATGGCGTCCATTCGCGCGATAGAAGGATGTTTACACCTTCCTCGATTTCTTCCTTCATGCCGTCGTATAGGTCATCGAACATTTGCGCGACGAGGTCTTCGTCGTTCAGTTCCGATAGGATGATGTCATCTTGTTCGTCGGACATGGCCAACCCTTTGCATTTTATGTTATTTTATTAGTGCGCCCATTTGCGCGTTTCTACCAGCCGATTTCCGACATTCGCACGAACATCACCGACCTGTCATTGCCTGCGTTCATGAAATGTTCTAATAATCATTATGGATGATCTACCTCCGCAGAAATCTCATCGCGCGATTGGACGTGCGGCAGGCTTGAACCCCGATTTGCGGTTTGACCGTTTTCATGTTGAGGCCGTTGATGACGGGTGGGAGCATGAAGAAGAATTGCCCGTGTTGCGGACAGAAGTCACCGACGAGGTCGCGCGTTCGGTCATATCGCGCAATTCATCGCCCGATTTATCGTTTGACCGGTCGATCAATCCTTACCGCGGGTGTGAACACGGCTGCATTTACTGCTACGCACGACCAAGCCATGCATTCCTGGGTCTGTCGCCCGGATTGGATTTTGAAACGAAACTGATCGCTAAGCCTAACGCAGCAGCGCAGTTGGAAAAAGAGCTTTCCAATCGACGCTATGTGCCAAAGATCATCGCGATTGGGACCAATACGGATGCATATCAGCCAATTGAAAAGAAACGCGAAATTATGCGTGATGTGCTCAAGGTGCTGTCCGCATTCAATCATCCGGTCGGGATTGTCACCAAGGGGACATTGATTGCCCGTGACATTGATATTCTGGCCCAGATGGCTGAAAAAGGTCTCGTGCGTGTCGGCATATCAATCACGACACTGGACCCCAAATTGTCGCGGTTAATGGAACCGCGCGTACCTGCGCCTGCCGCACGATTGCGCATTGTACGGCAGTTGACCGACGCTGGTATTCCTGTGCGTGTGATGGTGTCACCGGTTGTGCCTGCGCTGACGGATCATGAACTTGAAGCGATCTTGGTGGCCGCAAAGGCTGCGGGTGCCGTTGCCGCGTCTTCGATTGTCTTGCGTTTGCCGCGCGAAGTATCCCCGTTGTTTCAGGATTGGTTGGAAACGCACTTCCCTGATCGGGCTGCACGGGTGATGGGCCGCGTGCGCGAATTACACGGGGGACGAGACTATGACCCTAATTTCGGCACGCGCATGGTCGGACAGGGCGCGTGGGCCGACATTTTGCAGCAAAGGTTCAGGCTGGCCGCAGGAAAGCTGGGGTTGGATCGATCACTTCCGCCGCTGCGCACCGATTTGTTCGCAAAGCCGCCACAACCGGGGGATCAGCTTTCACTACTATAACCAGAAACATGGGGGCGCAGTCGGAGCCTCCGGCGGAGGTATTTAGGAACAGAAGAATGTAAAGGTCACCCCGCGCTAACCCTTAGGTCAGGCGGGGCTTCTCCTGTTACGGCCATCGGCTCCTCAGCCTGTTCCGCATCTTTTCGGTAAGGGATAAACATAAAAAAATTGTAAACTTCTTTTGTTCACAAATACCTCTGGGGGCCGCGGCACGCGGTGGGGGCAGCGCCCCCTACGGCTTTACGGCTTTACGGCTTGCGCCGGCGTCCGCGGCGCGGCGACGCGACAGGTCCAGCACCATCGGTGCCATCAGAGGCAGACGAAAAACCACCAAGTGCGTCTGTGATGGTGTCGAGCGAAGGCGGAGCACTTTTTGGTCGTGTCTGAAGCGCCTCGCGCATCGCAACAAGATGTTCCGGTGTGGTGCCACAGCAACCACCGATGATGGTGGCGCCACAATCGCGGGCCAGAACGGCGTAATCAGCCATCAACGCAGGTGTGCCGTCATAGTGGATATGGCCATCGTGGTATTTTGGAATGCCTGCATTCCCCTTTGCGATAATCGGCAAAGTTGCACCTGCTTCGCTAAACCCAAGCACGGTACGCAACAAATCGGATGCGCCAACCCCGCAATTGGCCCCAAATGCGAGCGGTTGATAGCTCAGCTTTCCAAGACGTTTGACCATCTCGGCCGAGGTGATGCCCATCATGGTTCGACCCGCGGTATCAAAGCTCATGGTGCCGCACCATGGCATGTCAGCAAGCGCAAAGGCTTCGGCCGCTGCCGCCAACTCTTCGACCGCACTGATTGTTTCGACCCAAAGAACGTCGACGCCGCCCGCTTTGAGGCCTTCGGCTTGTTCGTGGAACATCTCGACTGCGATCTCGTGCGTTAGGCTGCCCATCGGGGACATAATTTCACCTGTTGGGCCGACCGAACCGGCAACGACGATCGTGCGTCCCGACTGATCCGCAACTGCGCGCCCCAGTTCAGCGGCGGCCTTGTTCAGTTCATGCACGCGGTCTTGGGCGTTGTGCAGTTTCAAGCGCGATGCATTGCCGCCAAAGCTGTTGGTCAGGAAAATATCGCTGCCCGCGTCGGCGGCACCTTTGTAGAGGGCTGTGATTTTTGCAGTTTCTTCGACATTCCACATTTCGGGCGCGTCACCGGACATGAGCCCCATATTAAACAGGTTCGTGCCGGTCGCACCGTCCGCCATCAGCCAATCGCGGGTTTCGAGCAGTTTGGAAAGGGCGTTGGTCATCGGGCGGAATGCTCCAGTTAGGTCCAAGTCTGCGGTCGCATAGGGCGCAGCCGAGGGCAAATGCAAATCTTGCATAGTCATTATGAATAAAACAACAAAACCGCGCCATTGCGGCGCGGTTCTGGCTTTATCGAAACTTTATTGGTGAATCGTTGTCTAGACTTCGTTCATCAACTGCGTTTTGGCTACAGCCATGAGTTCCGCCATTTTTGTGCGGATTGTTGCTTCATCTGCTTTGTCGCCCAGATCGCCGGACACCTTGCGGTAGACGTCTTCATGACCTGCCTCTTCGAAATCGGACTTAATGACTTCTTTGGCATATTCGGCGGCTTCTTCGGCTGATTTGCCCATCAGTTCGGCGGCCCACAAGCCAAGCAGTTTGTTGCGGCGGGCGTCTGCCTTGAATTGCATTTCTGCATCGTGGGCGAATTTGTTTTCGAAGGCGTTTTCGCGGTCGTCAAAGGTGCTCATGGTTTTGGCCTCGTGATTAGCAATGCGGTTGCTATAGATATGCCCCTGCTGGCGCTTGCCTGCAAGGGGGGCATGCACTATCAGGCGGATAAGACGCAATCCGCGCGAGCTGCGCACAAGCGCAAAGGGGTTACGATGGCACGCCGAAAAAAGATCTACGAAGGCAAAGCAAAGATACTTTATGAAGGTCCTGAGCCGGGGACGTTGGTTCAGTATTTTAAAGACGATGCGACCGCATTCAATGCGGAGAAAAAAGCGGTGATCGAGGGAAAAGGCGTGTTGAATAACCGCCTGTCCGAGTTCTTTATGACGGGTTTGGCCCAAATCGGCATCCCGACGCATTTTATCAAACGTTTGAATATGCGCGAGCAGCTGATCCGTCAGGTCGAGATTATTCCACTCGAGGTTATCGTGCGCAACTTTGCCGCGGGCACTATGGCCAAGCGTATGGGCATGGAAGAGGGCACAGCTTTGCCGCGTCCAATTGTCGAGTTCTCGTACAAAGACGACAGCCTTGGCGATCCGCTGGTCCCAGAGGAATATATCATCGCTTTCGGATGGGCCACACAGCAAGAGATGGACGATATCGTCAGCCTTGCTTTGCGCGTCAATGACTGGATGTCAGGTGTGATGCACGGTGTCGGTATCAAACTGATTGATTTCAAGATCGAAGTTGGCCGTGTTTGGGATAATGAGTTTCCACGCCTGATGCTTGCTGATGAAATCAGTCCCGACAGCTGTCGTTTGTGGGACAAGGAAACAGGTCGCAAGCTTGATAAAGACGTGTTCCGCCGCGATCTAGGTAATCTGACAGACGCCTATACCGAAGTGGCAAAGCGTCTTGGGGTGATGCCTTCGAATGTGACCCACACAGGCGGCAAGCCTACGTTGATTAATTGAGTATTTAAGACAAAGCGAGAGTTGAAGGACAAAGCCTATGAAAGCCCGCGTACATGTGATGTTGAAGAATGGTGTTCTGGATCCACAAGGCGAGGCCGTGCGCCACGCGCTTGGGTCGCTTGGGTTTGAAGGTGTGTCTGGCGTGCGCCAAGGCAAAGTGATCGAGCTGGATTTGGCGGATGGGACGTCCGAGGCGACAATCACTCAGATGTGCGAAAAGCTGCTCGCGAACACCGTGATCGAAAGCTACAAGGTCGAGGTTCTGTAATGCGGGCTGCGGTTGTCGTTTTTCCTGGATCAAACTGCGACCGTGATATGGCTGTCGCTTTGAAAGCTGCGGGCGCTGATGTGACGATGGTTTGGCACAAAGACGCAAGTTTGCCTGATGGTGTTGATCTTGTTGCAGTGCCCGGCGGGTTTTCTTTTGGGGATTACCTGCGCTGCGGCGCGATTGCTGCGCAGTCCCCGATTTGCCATGCAGTGGTGGCGCATGCCAACCGCGGTGGCTATGTTTTGGGTGTCTGCAATGGCTTTCAGGTTTTGACTGAAACGGGGCTTTTGCCTGGCGCATTGATGCGTAATTCCGGATTGAAGTTCATCTGTAAAGCTGTTGATTTAAAAGTAGAAACATCCGATTCTGCTTTCACTGAAGGGTATAACGCTGGCGATATTGTTGCCTATCCCGTGGCCCATCATGATGGCAACTACACGGTTGATGATGACACGCTGTCGCAATTGCGCGATGCCAATAGGATCGCATTCACCTATTGTGAGAACCTCAACGGGTCTGTTGCAGATATTGCGGGTGTCCTGTCCGAAAATCGCCGCGTTCTAGGCATGATGCCCCATCCAGAGCGGGCAGTGGATACGGGGCATGGTGGCACCGACGGGCAGGCGCTTTTCCGCGGGCTTTTGGCGCAATTTGCGACTGCATAGCGTGGTTGCTTGCCGCAAGGCATGTTGCCCAATAGACTGCCGTCATGTTTACGTCTGGTAAATCGATGCGCGGGCGCTGGTATATGCGCCTTGCAGTTATGGTGATTTGCGCCTTTGGTGTGATTACTATTTTCGTGTCCAACCAATACCTGACCCAACGTTTTACAGAGACAATCAGTAGCCGATCGGAGGTGCGTCTTGCGCTTTACGTGACGAACTTGATGTCGGAGTTACAGCGGAATTCTGTTGTTCCGCAGTTGTTGGCTCGCGATCCAGAGCTGATCAAGGCCTTGGAAGATAAGGACTATTCCGGATCAACCGCGCGTTTGTTGTCCTTTGTTGATGAAATCGGCGCGGCCTCGCTGATGCTGCTCGACCGCGACGGGCGCGCTGTTGCGGCCACTGATCGCGACATGATCGGGCAAAATCACCGCTCAACGCCCTATTTTACAGATGCGCTCCGATTGAATCAGACAATCTATACGACCTATGAAAACGCGGAGGGCGGGTTTGATTTTGTCTATTCGCGGCGTGTTCAAGTGGCTGGACAGTTGCGCGGCGTGATCATGGTCAAGGTCGATGCACCGCGTATCGAAGCCGGCTGGGTCGGGGTGTCGGATGCCGTTTTGGTCACTGATCGCGAAGGCCTAATCGTGATGGCAACAGAGCCGCTCTGGCGGGGCTTGAACGAACAAGAAGCTTTGGCGCGCCAGTCCGCGCCTTCCGCAATTGAGCGTGCGATCCGATTCACCCAAGGGTGGGCAGCACTGCCCGTTGATGCATATTTGCGCGGCGAGGCGGTCTTGAGGCGCGCTATGCAAGTGCCGCATCAAGGCTGGCAGATGGTCAGCTTTACGACCTATGCATCAGTACGCGAACGGGTGAATGGCATCCTTGCGTTGCAAGCGATGGGATTCGCAATTCTGCTGACCCTGATCTTTTGGTCGATGTCTCGCAAAACCGCATCGCGGCTGATCTTCTTTCAACGCGAGTCAGCAGAGTTGCGCGCACTCAATCGGCGCTTGCAGCGGGAAATCGCCGAACGCGAAAAGGTCGAAAAGACCCTCGAAGTCGCTGAACAGACCATTGCACAATCCTCAAAGCTTGCCGCTTTAGGCGAGATGTCAGCAGCCGTCAGTCACGAGTTGAACCAGCCCTTGGCGGCGATGAAAACCTACCTTGCTGGTGCACGTTTATTGCTGCAGCGCGAACGCCCCGAAGAGGCGTTGTCTTCGTTCCAGCGGATTGATGATTTGCTGGAAAGAATGGGCGCGCTGACGCGTCAACTCAAGTCCTACGCACGCAAGGGAGCAGAGGCGTTTGAGCCAATAGATACAAGGGCTGCGGTATCAACTGCCTTGGCTTTGATGGAGCCGCAGCTCAAGACACGTTCGGTCAACATCATTCGCACATTGCCCAATGAACCGGTGATGGTTTTAGGGGATCGGCTCCGCCTTGAGCAGGTCATTATTAACCTGCTGCGCAATGCGCTGGATGCAACCAAGAATGCGACAAATCCAACCATCGAAATCCTGCTGGTAGCTGGCGATGTCATCAGCATCCAAATTCGTGACAATGGCGACGGGATCGTCAATCTGGACGAGTTATTCGAGCCGTTTTACACGACAAAACAACCTGGTGATGGGGTCGGTCTGGGTCTTGCTATCTCGTCTGGCATCGTCAACGATTTGGGCGGGCGTCTCACCGCGCGAAACGCGGTTGATGGCGGGGCTATATTCGAGGTGCAACTGCCAGCTATCAGGCAGGATGCTGCCGCGGCAGAGTAAGGAAAAGACCATGACCAAAGCTATGAAAATTGCGATTGTCGATGATGAGAAAGATATGCGGCAGTCGATCTCGCAATGGTTGGCATTGTCAGGCTTCGACACGGAAACCTTTGCGTCGGCAGAGGACGCGCTGAAGGGTGTCGGCAATGATTATCCGGGGATTGTCGTGAGTGACGTCAAAATGCCGGGCATGGATGGCATGCAGTTTTTGAAAAAACTCAAAGGCGTGGACAACGGATTGCCTGTGATCATGATCACAGGCCACGGCGACGTGCCCATGGCGGTTGAAGCGATGCGCGTTGGCGCATTTGATTTCCTGGAAAAACCGTTCAATCCGGACCGCATGACCGAATTGGCCAAAAGGGCCACACAAGCGCGCCGGTTGACCCTTGATAACCGCGCACTGCGCAAAGAGTTGTCTGACGGTAGCGCATTGATCAAAAAGCTGATTGGCAAGTCAGCGCCGATGGAGCGTCTGAAAGAGGACATTCTTGATCTGGGGCAGGCGGATGGCCACGTCCTGATTGAAGGGGAAACAGGGACCGGTAAAACGCTTGTTGCCCACGCTCTTCATGCCGTTGGTGCGCGGGCGAACAAGAAATTCGTATTGCTCAGTTGTTCAGCGTTTGACGAAGAAACACTGGGCCGGATGGTGTTTGGCCCCGCCCGCGATGACGAGCCGACACCCGCCATTGTAGAGGCCCGGGGCGGCACACTGGTGCTTGAAGATATCGAAGCGCTAAGCCATGCAATGCAAGCGCGTTTGCTGACAGCCATCAATGACCAATGCATCCCGGCCGAGACGCGCATCGTGGCAATTTGTAATCTGCAGGAACAAGATAAAACCTGTGAAAGCGTGCTGCGCCCTGATCTTTTCTACCGTTTGGCAGCTTTGCGGATCAACGTGCCGCCATTGCGTCAGCGCGGCGAGGATATCCTTGCGCTGTTTACACGTTTGGGTGAACAATTCGCCGATGAATACGGGTGTGATGCGCCCCATATTAGCGCGCAAGAAGCTGCACAGTTGTTGCAAGCACCTTGGCCAGGCAACGTGCGTCAATTGATCAATGTTGCTGAACGGGCGGTGCTGCAAAATAGGCGGGGAACGGGATCGATTGCGTCGCTGTTGATGGCGGACACCGAAGAGCTTAAGCCTGCCATGACCACTGAAGGTAAGCCCTTGAAGGAGTTTGTAGAGGCCTTCGAGAGAATGCTGATCGACAACACAATGCGCCGCCACAAGGGGTCTATCGTGTCGGTGATGGATGAGCTTTGCTTGCCGCGCCGGACCCTCAATGAAAAGATGGCAAAATACGGTTTGCAACGGTCGGACTATCTGTAGTCCTGCTAATGTGGTGCAAAAAGAGGCGCTTTGTTTGCAACCACTTGTGCAAGAGCCCCTTTCACCCTTATGTATGGGATACGATTGCTCGTGCTTCGGTTGCGCGGTGACAGTCGTTAGAGATTCTCTGTCTTACCTTTGATCTGATATCATGGGAAAGACAGCTGATTTGATCCTTCGGGATTAGAAGAACGCCCTTGGTCGCGCGATAGAACGCCGACCGGGCCATGAATGGGCACTGGTTTTCCCGGTGTCGGAGAAGCAACGCGATGAAACGCGCGCAAAACATGAGGCAAAGCACAGCCACCCTAAGGGGTGCTGGAACTGCCCGCGCACAAATCGCCTTAATTAGACATATAACACGGACAACAGCGCCCCCCGGGGCGCCACCGCGGTTATGTGCGAACGGAAAAAATGCCAAAGAAAATGTTAATCGATGCCACGCACGCGGAAGAAACGCGCGTTGTTGTGGTCGACGGGAACAAAGTCGAAGAGTTTGATTTTGAAAGCCAATTCAAACGCCAAGTAGCTGGAAACATCTACCTCGCAAAAGTAACACGGGTCGAACCATCACTGCAGGCCGCATTTGTAGACTATGGCGGCAATCGTCATGGTTTCCTCGCGTTCTCGGAAATTCACCCTGATTACTATCAAATTCCAATCGCGGATCGCGAAGCCCTGATCGCTGAAGAAAAGGCCTATGCCGATGCGATGAAAGCCGAGGCAGACGCCGAGGCCGAGAAGGACGAAAAGCCTGCGCCAAAGCGCCGCCGCCGTAGCCGCGCCAAAGCCGCTGATGTAACAACTGATGATGCGGTCGTTACTGGCGACGTTGAAACGTCAGAGGAAGAAACCTCTGGCGATATCGCTGGCATGGAAATGATTGATCTTGACGACAGCATCGAAGGCAGTTCGCCGATGGAGCTGGTCGCCGAGACGCCAGTCGAAACGCCTGCTGCTGGTGATGATGACACATCTGATGACGAAACCGACGATGACGCCCAAATGGCCGATCCGCGCAGCAAAGATGACAGCATCGAAAGTGTCGCAGATGAAGATGACACAGACGATGTGCGCCCTGTGCGCAAACCGCGCCCCAAGCGGTACAAAATCCAAGAAGTCGTCAAGGTGCGCCAAATCCTTCTGATTCAGGTCGTAAAAGAAGAACGCGGCAACAAGGGTGCAGCCCTTACCACATATCTGTCGCTTGCTGGCCGTTACTGTGTTTTGATGCCAAATACGGCCCGTGGTGGTGGCATTAGCCGCAAGATCACCAATGCCCCAGACCGCAAAAAGCTTAAAGAAATTGCAAGCTCAATGACCGTGCCAGAGGGTGCAGGTCTGATTATCCGCACAGCCGGATCGCAGCGCACTAAAGCAGAGATCAAGCGCGACTATGAGTACCTGCAACGGATGTGGGAGCAAATCCGCGAGTTGACGCTGAAATCATCGGCGCCTGCTAAAATTTACGAAGAAGGCGATCTGATCAAACGGTCGATCCGCGATCTTTACTCCAAAGAGATCGACGAGGTGATTGTTGCTGGCGAGGCGGGCTACCGCACGGCCAAGGACTTCATGAAGATGATCATGCCGTCGCACGCCAAGAACGTGAAATACTATACAGAGCAGATGCCGCTTTATGCCCGTTATCAAGTCGAAGGGTATTTGAACGGCATGTTCAACCCGACGGTGCAGTTGCCTTCTGGTGGCTATCTTGTGATTGGCATTACCGAAGCGCTGGTTGCGATTGACGTCAACTCTGGTCGTGCGACCAAGGAAAGCTCGATCGAGCAGACAGCGTTGAAAACCAACCTTGAGGCGGCAGACGAAGTGGCCCGTCAGTTGCGCTTGCGTGATCTTGCTGGCCTGATCGTGATCGACTTTATCGACATGGACGAGCGTCGCAACAATGCGTCGGTTGAAAAGCGTTTCAAAGACAAGCTTAGGACGGATCGCGCGCGAATTCAGGTCGGCCGGATTTCTGGCTTTGGCTTGATGGAGATGTCGCGTCAGCGTCTGCGCCCGGGCATGCTCGAGGCGACGACACAGATGTGTTCGCATTGTCACGGCACTGGTTTGTTGCGGTCGGATGACAACGTGACTTTGTCGATTTTGCGTGCTCTGGAAGAAGAAGGCGTGCGCGGCCGCTCGAAAGAGGTGCTGATCAAAGCGCCGATTTCGATTGCGAATGCATTGATGAACAGTAAACGTGAACATATCGCAGATATCGAAGCGCGTTATGGCATGTCCGTGCGGATCGAATGTGATCCAACGCTTGTGTCGCCCGATTATGCGATTGAAAAGTTCAAGACTGCGACGCGGGTCGTCCCCGATGCGGCACCTGTTGTGGCTTCTGTCGTTATGATGGACGATGATGTCGACGATAACACTGGCGTCATTATCGATAGTGATGACGAGGTCGAAGAAGCCTCGGTTACGACCGCTGAAGCCCCAGAAAACGCCGCTGCTGATGATGAAGATCGGCCAAAGCGCAAGCGTCGTCGGCGTCGTCGTCGTCGGGGTGGTGCAAATCGCGATGGCGACGGTCAACAATCCGAGAATGGCGAAGCTGAAGAAGGTGCCGCAGAAAATACAGACGCCGCGCCAGAAGTAGCCGCCGTTTCGGATGCTGAAGCACCTGCTGCCGAAGAAAAGCCTAAGCGCACACGCAACCGCCGCCGCAAGGCCGATCCTGCGCCTGACGCAGAGGCAGCACCTGTAGCCGAAGCTGAGGCCGCTCCTGTCGAAACGCCAGAGGCAGAGGAAAAACCTGCGCCTAAAAAGCGTGTTCGCCGCAAGAAGGCAGAGCCTGCAGCAGAAGACGCGGGACCGACCGATGCGACAGCAACCGAAGCCGTCGAGGTACCAGTGGCCGAAGAAAAGCCCAAGCCAAAGCGCAAAAGCCGTGCCAAGCCAAAGACCGAAGCCGCACCTGCCGCTGAAGTAGCACCTGAACCTGCGCCTGTTACTGCAGAGCCTGCAGCTGCGGAACCAGCTCCGGCACGTGAACCTGAACCTAAACCGGCTCCGGCTCCAACGCCCGAGGCAGAAGCAGAACCTGAATCCGACAAGCCCAAGCGCAAGGGCTGGTGGTCTCTCGGTCGCTAATGGCGGGAAGTGTCGTCATCACGGGGGGCTGCGGCTTTCTTGGCGCGGCACTTGCGAAAAAGATCCGTGAAAACGGTGTGACGCTGCCCAGTGGGCAGCGTCTTTCCAATCCTAAACTGCATTTATGGGACCGCGCTGGTTCTTTTGTTCCCGTGATCGAAAACACACGCTTTACGGCGATTGATATCGCCGATGCTAGTGCTGTGCGTGCGCAGATGCCTGATGATGTTGTTTTGGTTTATCACCTTGCCGCAGTTGTCAGCGGGCAGGCAGAGGCTGATTATGAACTGGGGATGCGGGTCAATCTAGGTGGCACAACGGCTGTACTAGAAGCCGCAAAGGATACCGCACCGGGCGTGTCGGTGATTGGCACGTCTTCATTGGCGGTCTATGGCGGTAACCCCACAGAACCTTTGACAGAAGCGACCCAAATCCAGCCGCAAAATACTTACGGCGTGACCAAGGCTATGGCGGAATTGGTCATGGCTGATTACCGCAGACGCGGGTGGGCTGATGCGCGCACTTTGCGTTTGCCAACTGTCACTGTGCGACCAGGCAAGCCGAATGCGGCGGCGTCATCATTTGCGTCGTCGATCATGCGTGAACCGCTTGCGGGCTTGCCGGCGATTTGTCCGGTTGATCCGGAAATGGCGATGTGGGTCACGTCACCTGAGGCGGCAGTCAATGCCCTGTGGCATGCGCCATCGGTGCCGATTACGAATTGGCCATCTTATGGCGCGGTCAATGTGCCGGGCCTGCAAGTCCGCATTGCGGATATGATCGAAGCTTTGCGTGCATATTCTAGTGACGCTGCTGATTTAATAGAAATGACACCCGACGCAAAGATCAAAGCGATCGTTGGCACGTGGCCCACGCTTTTTGACACAACGCTGGCAGAAAAACTGGGATTTACGGGTGACGCAAGTTTCGACGCAATCCTAGATCAAGCTTTGCGTATGAAATAGACCTGTGCGGCCCCCAAATCTTGGGTGTCGACCAGCGTGTGGCCTGCTTCATTGCAAAAATGAGGGACGTCAATGATCGCGGCGGGGTCGTCTGCTACAACACGCAAGACCTGACCTGTCTCAAGCGCTTGCAACCGCTTTCGCGCTTTCAAAACTGGCAGAGGGCACAGCAGCCCCTTTGCATCAAGATCAGCATTAAATTCCATGTAATTGAACTAGGTCTGATGTTTCACTTTGTCCACCAACTTGTGACCGTTTGGGCCGTGACCTATTGGTATAGCTGGCTTAGGTAGGACGCGAAGGGAAGACCCATGCTTGATACTGCGCTGATCTTTGATGCTGCTTTGCTGCCCGCGATGGTGATCGCGATGCTTGCCGGTATTTTGTCATTCCTCAGCCCCTGTGTTTTGCCCGTCGTGCCGCCATACTTGGCTTACATGGGCGGTGTGTCGGTCAGTGAAATGGAAGCAGAAGGCAAAGCGCGACGCCGCGTTTTTGTGTCGGCTGTGTTTTTCGTGATGGGTCTTTCAACGGTATTCTTGCTGCTTGGTCTCGCCTTTTCGACGATGGGCCGGATGATGCTGCAGGTCCAAGAGTATTTCATCATTGTTGCTGGTGCGATGGTGATGATCCTTGGCGCGCATTTTGTTGGCGTGTTTCGTATTGGTTTTCTGGACCGGGAATTGCGCGTGGATGCGGGCGACAAAGGTGGCTCAGCCTTTGGCGCTTACCTGCTAGGCCTTGCATTTGCGTTCGGCTGGACGCCTTGCCTTGGCCCAATCTTAGGCGCGATCCTTAGCCTTGCCGCATCAGAGGCCGATGTGGCCCGCGGCACAGTGCTGCTTGCATTCTATGCCTTGGGCCTTGGTATACCGTTTCTGTTGGTTGCTGCGTTCTTTCCACGCCTCAAAGGTGTGATGGGATGGATGAAGCGGAACATGGACCGGATTGAACGCACCTCTGGCCTGCTATTGTGGACCGTTGGCCTCATGATGCTGACCGGACAATTCGCGGCGTTCAGCTATTGGTTGTTGGAACGTTTTCCTGCGCTGGCGCTGGTCGGCTAAACACTTATCCACTAACGTCGCGCAACAGACGCGAAAGAGGCAGGGATGAGCGCAGATTTAACGCGAGTCAAGAACAGACGGGTCTTTCATATTCCCGGCTATGATCCCATCCATCCGCGCCGCTACCGCGAGCTGTACCGCAAAGAAGGCGCTGCACAGGCGCAGATCAGCGGATATCAGATTGGCCTGCAGGCGGCACCGTCGCGTGACACGTTTCGTTGGAACGTGAGTGCCCGCATTGATGATCAAGATGTATCCGCGCAAGTCGATGTCTTGGTCTGGTCCGATATTGTGCGCAGCAGCATGGCGCAGACGATCCCCGCGACGTACCTGCAACTGCTTCAAACCGCTTGGATTTACATTGCGACCGGTACGTTGCGACGCCTGATGTGGATGCGCAAAGGGCCGGTGATTGCGGCTCTCTGTCCGGTGTTGATGCTTTTGGTGCAGTTGGTTTTTGCCTTGTTTGCTGGCTCTTTTATTGGCGGACATATCGGGCGCATATTACACCGCTTCATAGGAACTGAGGACAGTCTGGTTTTCGCGGTTGCAGATTGGGGCATTTGGGCAATCGAATGGGCGCTACTCGCAGTCATAACCGTCACCATTTTGCGGTGGTTCAAATCCATAGATAACAAGCTATTCGCGTATTACCTGATGCATGACTACGCATTCTCGGCGCATTACAAGGGCGCAGTCCCACCCGCACTTGAGGCGCGCATGGCCGAATTTGGCGACTTGATCGTAGAGGCGTTGGCCGAAGATGTTCAAGAAGTATTGGTCGTCGGGCATTCGTCAGGGGCGCATTTAGCTGTCTCGATCCTTGCCGATCTGATCCGCGACGAGAGAGTTCCAAACGACGGGCCAAAGCTCGGGTTTCTGTCGCTAGGTCAGGTCGTGCCGATGGTTTCATTCTTGCCAAAGGCCGATAGGCTGCGGCGTGACTTGGCATTCCTATCCAGGACTTCTGATGTAACTTGGGTGGATGTGACCGCACCGGGTGACGGGTGTTGTTTTGCATTATGTGACCCGGTGGCCGTGTCTGGTGTCGCACCTGATGATAAGCAATGGCCGCTTGTGATCTCTGCGGCATTCACCCAAAGCCTCACGCCTGCGCGCTGGAAAGCACTGCGCTGGCGGTTTTTCCGGCTACATTTTCAATACCTCTGTGCCTTCGATCAGCCCAAGGACTATGACTATTTTCAGATCACAGCGGGCCCAGTCCTGCTGCGGGACCGCTATATGGGGCGCAAGCCGTCAAAATCCCGGATTGATGTGCCAGTGTCCAAATACACGTCGATGAATCCATGATAGACGCCCCAGCGCCACTCCCACCAAAACCTGCAGCGCGGCCTGATAAGGTCTCGCTTTGGCGCTATATGCGGTTGTTTCGAAAAGATATTTTATCGGCACAACCAGCGAAACTGTATCGCGCATGGATGGCGGAATTTCGCACACCGTTCTTTCGCAGCTACCTGATAAATGATCCCAAGTTGATCAAACAGGTCCTGAGTGAAGACCCCGATGCCTTTCCTAAATCGGACCGCATTGGCGCGGGCCTGCGCCCTTTGTTGGGGAACAGTGTTTTTCTGACCAACGGCGAGGTCTGGAAACGTCAGCGCCGGATTATTGATCCCGCATTTGAAGGTGGGCGCCTGCGGGATACTTTTCCGGGGATTTTAGCAGCAGCAGATGCGGGTGTGGCGCGCTTAGAAGCCATGGCAGATGGTACCCCGCAAGAGATTGAGGCAATCACCAGTCATATCGCGGCCGATGTGATTTTCCGCACATTGTTTTCCATCGAAATACAGGATGAAACCGCCCAAGAGGTGTTCCATGCCTTTCGCGCGTATCAGCGCACGCAACCGATCCTGAACTTGGCCGCGTTTGTGCATGGACCTGCATGGATGCCACGTTTTTTCCGCTCTGAAACTCGCCAGACGGCCGCGACGATCCGGCGGTTAATCACAAAACTTACCAAAGACCGCCTCGCAATGATCGCAGCCGGAAATGCGCCTGATGATCTGGCGACCAAAATCCTGACGACCAAAGACCCTGGGACAGGCGAAACCCTGAGCCTTGATGAAATGGTCGATCAGGTCGCGATCTTCTTTTTGGCCGGGCATGAAACCAGCGCGTCAGCCTTGGCATGGGGGCTTTATCTGTTGGCACAAAACCCTGCGTGGCAGGACCGGATCGCGGCCGAGGGGCAGGGCTATGACGGCGCATTTGCGGGATTGTCAGGGTTGAAAGACACGCGTGATGTGTTTCGCGAAACGCTGCGGCTGTATCCGCCTGTGCCAATGATTGTCCGCGAGACGTCAAAGCCCGAGGTCTTTCGGGGACGGGCCGTCAAAATAGGCGCGCAAGTGGTGCTATCGCCTTGGCACTTGCATCGTCACACGCGGCTTTGGGATGAACCTGACGCATTTGATCCAGCACGCTTTGACACCGAGAACGGCAAGGCAGGCTTGCGGGACGCTTACATGCCGTTTTCTGCAGGTCCGCGTATTTGCACAGGTGCCGGTTTTGCATTGATTGAAGGCGTTGTGCTGCTGGCGCGGCTGTTGCGGGCTTATAAGTTCGCAATATCTGATGCGCATGTTCCTGTCCCAGTGGCCCATTTGACCGTACGTGCACGGGATGGAATTTGGTTGCGTATCACCAAGCGCGACTCGTAGTTGGTTTCCATTTGAGAAACAATAATTCGTCTTTGTTGCCAGTGTGTGCAAACTGGATATAGCGATCGTAAGTCAGATTTGAACCGATCAAATAGCACCAAAATAATTTGCAACAAATAAAGGGCGTTAGCTGAAAAGTGGCGGAATTGTGCCTATTTTGTGATTTACGTGTGGCCTGCGGATGTGGCATAAAGAAAGAACAGGCGAGTATCTCCTTATTTTTAATGATTTGAGTTTATTATGACAACATCAGTATCAGGATCCAAACGTCGCGGACTTGCAGGGCTTTTTGGACGCAAAAAAGAACAAAAAACAGTTCAACCAACAGCCAAGAACCAACTCGATGCCGCACAAGTCGCTCGATTGTTCGACAAGTCATCTGCTTCGCGCCCAGATCCAAAGCCAGGCGCGCTACAACTTAGCGAAATTCACGATCGCAACGAGATTTCGACGCTGCGTGGCGCTCTTTATTCGCGCAAGTGATTGCGGGCCAAGGCACGCTCTAACACATAAATGCGTATCGCGGAGGCAAGACCTATGTCACCGCGTGCGGCGTCAATTTCTGCAGCAAGGCCGTTAATTGTACGCCCTTGCGCATCGGCATAGCGCCGAAACGCATCCCAAAAAATATCCTCGAGTGAAACGCTTGTGCGGTGCCCACGCAACGTGAGCGATCTTTTCACTGGCCGCGCGTGTGCCATCAATCATCCTCGAATTTCAACTGTGACAGACGGTGATTGGCCTGTTCGGCTTGCGTTGCCTCGAGAACCTTTTGTGCCTTGGTGCGACCAAAGCGGACGGCATTCACGTCAGCTTTGGCCTTTGCTTCGGCGCGCGTCTTGGATTTGCGCGCCTTGTTCAAGTTCACTGGCTTCATTTGGGGCCAATCATATCCTCGGGCCGAACAACATCGTCAAAGGTGGCCGCATCCACAAAGCCTAGCTTGATTGCCTCTTCTTTGAGGGTCGTTCCATTCTTATGTGCAGTCTTGGCGACAGTCGTCGCGTTGTCATAGCCAATCGTAGGGGCAAGCGCCGTGACAAGCATCAGCGATTCACGCATCAGTTTTTCGATCCGTGTACGATCCGCCTGAATGCCCGCAACGCAGTTATCCGTAAACGTCACAGATACGTCACCCAAAAGCTGCATAGATTGCAACACGTTATAGGCCATCATTGGTTTCATCACGTTCAGCTCGAAATGCCCTTGTGAGCCCGCAAAACCAACAGCGGCATCATTGCCCATGACGTGCGCACAAACTTGCGTCATCGCTTCGACCTGTGTTGGGTTCACTTTGCCGGGCATAATAGATGAGCCGGGCTCGTTTTCTGGCAGCATCAATTCGCCCAGACCGCAGCGCGGACCAGACCCCAGCATCCGGATATCAGACGCGATTTTATAAAGGCTAGAGGCTACGGTTTTTAGTGCGCCAGACATTTCAACCAACGCATCGTGTGCTGCCAGTGCTTCGAATTTGTTTGGCGCGGTGACAAACGGCAGGCCGGTGATTTCGGCCATATGGGCGGCGACGGTCTCGCCCCATCCTTTTGGTGTGTTTAGACCTGTACCAACGGCGGTACCGCCTTGGGCAAGCTCGTAAATTGCGGGCAGGGCTGCTTTGATGCGGCGGATGCCCATGGCAACCTGATGCGTGTATCCAGAAAATTCTTGACCCAATGTTAGCGGTGTCGCGTCCATCGTGTGCGTGCGGCCGATCTTGATGATATCGTTGAATTCTTGCTGCTTTTGCTCAAGTGCTGCATGCAGTTTTGCCAAACCGGGTAAAAGAACATCATGGGCGGTCATGGCCACAGCGATATGCATCGCGGTCGGGAACGTATCATTTGAAGACTGCCCCATATTGCAGTGATCGTTCGGGTGCACGGGGTCTTTGGAACCGATCACACCACCCAGCATTTCGATCGCGCGGTTCGAGATGACTTCGTTGGCGTTCATATTCGACTGTGTGCCTGACCCTGTTTGCCACACCACCAGTGGAAAATGATCGTCCAGCTTGCCCGCAACAACCTCTGCAGCGGCGGAGATGATAGCGTCTGCCAGCTTTGCGTCCAGTTTGCCGCGGTCTTTGTTGGCAATTGCACAGGCTTGTTTGATCACACCTAGGCCGCGCACGATTGCAACAGGTTGCTTTTCCCAACCGATCGGGAAGTTCATGATCGAGCGCTGCGTTTGCGCGCCCCAATAACGGTCTGCTTGGACCTCTAGTGGGCCAAAGCTGTCGGTTTCTGTACGTGTCTCGGTCATGGTCTTGCCCTTCATCAAAATGTCGATTGATCTATAGGTAGCAGGGGGATGAACCGCAATATCGCATTGGGCTGCCGTCAGGCGCGTTGTCGCAATTACATTCTATGGGCTGCTTTATTTGCGGAACTTGTCCAAGCTGACGACTTCGGCCTCATGCGGCATCCCGTCTTTTTCGTCCTCGACCATTTCATCCATCGGGGCTTCCTCGACTTCGAGGGCCGTGCTGCCGGCCTCTTCGTCCTGACTTTCAAAGCGCAGGCCAAATTCAACCGACGGATCGACGAATGTCTTGATCGCATCGTAGGGAATATAAAGGGTTTCGGGATTGTCACCAAAGTTCAGCGTGATCGTGAAGCCATCATTCGTGACATCCAGATCGGCGAACCAATGCTGGATCACGACCGTCATTTCACCCGGATAGCGGTCTGACAGCCAATCGGCGATTTCGACATCAGGATGCATGGTATCAAAGGTGATAAAGAAATGATGCTGTCCCGGTAGGCCGTCTTTTTTAATCCCGTTAAGGACCTGTTGGATCAGTCCGCGCATAGCGCGGTGCATCAGGTTGCCGTAGTCGATGGTCGTATTCACGGGTGCAACTCTCCTTAGCGTCTGGAGATAGCATACGGGATTCGGGGCTAGTGAAAAGGGGCAGGCTTAGATCAATCCAGCCATACCGCTGAAAAGAAGACTAAGTGCCGCGCAAACAGGCAACACCATTGTCAGCGACCACTGCCGCCACAAAAGCATTATGGCTGCAATCAACGCGAGTAGGGCTGCAAGTGGTTGCAGTGTTGATAGCTGCGGAACGACGCTTTGGACCGGTCCCCAATTGATGGGATCGACGGCGCCAAAGAACACGTGCAGGGCAAACCAAAGTGACAGGTTGGCGATAACGCCCACAACAGCCGCCGTAATTGCGGTCAATGCGCCGCGCAAACGAGGCCGACCTTCGAGCCAATCAATCAACGGTGCACCCGCGAAAATCCAGATAAAACACGGAACAAAGGTCACCCAAAGCGTCAGTGCGCCGGCAACTAGTGCCATTGCAATGCCGCCCTCCGCCAGTCCAGCGATCATGCCCACGAATTGTGTCACCAAGATCAACGGTCCTGGCGTCGTTTCCGCCAAGCCCAATGCGTCCATCATTTGCGCAGTGCTTAGCCAGCCAAATGTCACTACGACCTCTTGTGTCATGTAGGCCAGTACTGCGTAGGCGCCGCCAAAAGTGACAACAGCAAGTGTCGAAAAGAACAAAGCGACGTCCATCAAAAAGGCGTTGTCGGAAAACGCAATCGCTGCAATCGGTGCGGCCCAAAGGATACCGCCAATGCACAGGATCAGGGCACTTTTGCGTAAGCTTCCTGATGGCAGCGGGAAGGTTGCTTCGTCTGTGATCTGGCCCATTGCGCCAATCAGTGCCGCGGCCAAAACGACCAATGGAAAGGGCAGCGCCAAGAAAAACAGCGCAACAAAGGCGGCAACCGCAAGCCATTTATGCAAAGGCTTTGTCAATGCGCGCTTGGCGATTTTCAAAAGCGCGGCAATCACGATGATCACCACTGTCGCTTTCACGCCTAGAAAAAGCGCCTGAACAACAGGTAGGTTTCCATCGGCGCCGTAAGTCAACGCAAGCAGTGTAATCACCAGCGCCCCGGGCAAAATGAACAGTCCGCCACCGATTAGTCCGCCAAGGATGCCGCCCTTTTTCCAGCCGGCATATGTGGCCAGTTGCATGGCCTCAGGACCGGGCAAAAGCATGCAAAACGAGAGCGCCCGCAAGAATTGTGCTTCGGTCAACCAACTGCGTTTTTCGACCAGTTCGTCATGGATCAAAGCGATCTGGGCGGCGGGTCCGCCAAACGACAAAAGCCCGATGCGTCCAAAGACGCGCACCAATTCGCGCGTCATTGTGCCGCCCCGTTTGGCCAGCTGTGACCTTCATCTTGGCCATCACGCGCCCAGCGATACAAAGCATCGTAAAGTATCATTCCCGCCTCAAGCTGTTGCGTGTCGTCACGGTACATCCGCGACAAGCCAACCGATATCGCCAGTAGGCCAGCGACTTGTGGGGCAAGGTCATGTTGGTCTGTATCCGCGCCACGCACGATCAATGCCAGTGCTTCAAGGGCAGGGTGGGTCAGGCCGAAGGCTGCGATCATCACATTAAAGGTGCATTTTTCGCCCTCATGGGTCCACGGTGCAATGTCGGTGTCAAAAGGCGTTGCCCCAAACTTTTCCGCGACACCGGCAACAGATGAGGGGGGGACAAACAGGAATTGCGCGGTAGGGTCGATAAATCGGCGGATCAACCAAGGACAGGCGATCCGGTCAATTTTGGGACGGTGCCGCGTGACCCAAAGCGAAGCAGGGATTTTGGCGGCGGGCACGCGCGGTAGTCCTGCATCACGCCATGCGACATTTCCGCCAGCCACGACCTGCGCGCTTGTCCCTTGGGCGCGCAGATAGGGCGGCAACACCGTGAGAAAGCTTCAGTCCCTTCTGGCAAACAACGACAGTATCTTTATCGCCAAGCCGTGCCGTCAATCCCGCAAGGTCGCCATAGGGGTGGCGAAACGCGCCGGGAATGAGATGTGGGTCTTCGGCAAAGTCATCATCGATACAAACATCAACGATTGCAGGAGATTGCGGGGTTCCAACCAAGCGCATGAGGTTCGCAGGTGAAATTTCGTTGAAAGCAGCCATAGTGCATCCTTTCTGAAGTGGTCAGTGGATGCGACGCTTTGGCCGAAGCCTCACGGGGTGTTCGCGGACCCCATGGTTCAGTAATGCGAGAAGCGACGTCGTAGGTCAAGCCTAGCCAAAGATGCGGCTAATCTCGCGCAAGATTTTTGCGCGCAAAGTATCAGGGTATTCGCGGTGGGTCCGTGCGGTCATCACGAATCCGTTGCGGGTAATCACGGCGCTGCGGTAGAAATTTGTGATGGCGAGGCCCATGGATTCAATAGCAATCGCGTTGATCGTCACACCACTGCGTTCCGCAAGATTTCGCGCAGCCCGCACGTCAGTGCCGCCGTTGGGGGTGCCGTCGCCAGATATATCAATCACTTTTCGCGCACAGTGCGGGACTTGGTCGAATAACTCTAACGAAAAGTAAATCGCCTCGGCGGGTGCTGTATCTGACAGCACAAAGGCACGTTCCAACAGGCGTGCTTGACCGGACAGGCTTTGTACATCCAGTGCGCTGCGCACCTGTGTCCAAGGGATTGAAACGGTTTGTTTGTCCGCGCCCGACCATTGTACCACGGCAATCGCAGTGCCGCCTGCAACCATCGTTTCGATAATCTCGGGGTCTTGCAAAGCGTCGGCCAGACCGTCCGTTTGCAAACGGTACTCGGCGGTGTCAACAGAGTTCGAGACATCAATCGTGAGGATCAATGCTGTATCACAGGCCTGTGCCATGACCGGGGCAAAGGCTGTAAATGCTGCAAAAACAAAGCGATTAAACGTCATGGGCTTATCGTGCGCACAGCTTTGACGCATTGCAAGTCATAACACAGTACATGTTTTGAACTGCTTGTTATCTGTGCAAAGAGTGGGGGGATTAGGTGCAGGTTTCTGTTGCCAGGTACCTGCGGACCCCGCCTTAGGTCGCAAAACCCAAGGAGTTAAGGTTCGATATTAGGCACAGCTTACGCTGCGACTGCCATCGGTGCATTGTTGTCATTTGCAACTATACAATTTGTACCGATAACGGTGGTAACTCACCGAGACAAAGCTTACCCCTTTAGACGTTCGTCGATCCTATTTCGTCCCCTCGCTGGCCAAATGAGCCGTGATGGTGGAGACGCCGGGTACCGCCCCCGGGTCCGATCCGCTTATTACGAGCGCGTTTATGTCCAT
>NZ_JAFMHR010000141.1 GCF_017854415.1 Yoonia sp.
GACCCGATAGCAGACGTTTGTTGCGATCAAGACGGAGGGCTGCTGTGCGGGACAAAACCGCCGTTAAATTTTTTACACTCGCTGGCGCAGCATTCTTTCGCACGTGCAGTAGGGATCTTTTGGCAGCGCAGCGGATTTCACTAAACCAGCCATCCAGGCGGTGCATTGCACGATAATTTCAAACCAACTTTTTGTTGCTTCATACTCGAGCTAATAAACTGCGGACAGAACCAATAACCCGATGCGCCCGGCGGAAACTGAGCAGAAGGTAAAAAGTCATATCTGTCACGAAAGCACAAAGGTCTCTTGTGGGCATGCAACGGTTGATTTTGCATTGGGCTAATCCTTTGGATCAGGAGATCAACGGTTCAGGCTTGCGATCAACTGATGAAATTTCTCACCTTGAACAGCGACGTGGCCGCGTAGCGTTTGCGCTGCTACGTCAGCATCACCATCTGTTAAGGCGCATAGGATTTGTGAGTGTTCTTCCATTGATTGATTCATCCGCCCTCGGAAACGCAGCTGAATTCTACGGTACGCCCTTAGACGGTTCTGAAGTTGAAGCGCTTGGCTTGCCAAGAAGGTGTTGGCTGCCCCGCGATAAATAATCTGGTGAAAGGTCTCATTCTCTGTGTAGTAACGATCGTGATCGGTATCTTGGATGGCTTGTTGGCAACGGTCATTCGCATTGACCAAAGAGGCCAAGTCCTTGTCCGACATACGGGTGGCCGCCAATCGACCACATGCAGCTTCGAGCTCGGCCATGGTTTCAAACATCTCCATCAGCTCAACGGGCCCGGGTTGGCGGATAAAAACGCCCCGCCGTGGGATTTGTTCGGCCATTCCCGAGGAAACCAGTACTTGCAATGCTTCACGGATAGGCGTGCGAGAGACATGGAATTGTTCCGCAAGCTTTAGTTCATCAAGGCGTTCGCCATCCTGAAACTCCCCCGAGAAAACGAGCTGCTCGAGCGTATTGGCTATTTGGTCTGCGCGTCTGATATCCATGCATAATCTCTAACACCCACAAAAGAAAAAATGCAAGCGCAAGATTTTTGTATACAATAATATTGACTTGCTATGCGAACCGTGGAAGCCTCCACATAGTAGATTCGACCCATGACGTCGGATCACACCCAGGGAGGAAACTATGAAATTCGCTAAACTTACTGCCACCGCAATGGCTGCATGCCTTGCCATTGGCTCCGCTGCCAGCGCTGAAACACTGCGCCTGTCACACCAGTGGTCCAATACGGACGTGCGCCACCAAGTCGCCCAGATGGTTGCAGATGATGTTGCTGCTGCTGGCGTTGATCTGGAAATCCAGATTTTTGGCTCCAAGTCACTTTTCAAACCACGCGAGCAGTATCGCCCGCTCAGCCGTGGCCAGCTGGACATGACCGTTCTGCCGCTCAGCTATGCAGGCGGCCAACAGCCCGCCTTTAACCTGACATTGATGCCCGGCATGGTTAAGAACCATGATCACGCCGCACGTCTGAGTGCCTCGCCTTTCATGGCAGCACTAGAGGAAAAGATGGCTGATGATGATGTCATGGTACTGGTGCACGGCTACCTCGCAGGTGGATTTGTCGGCAAAGACAAATGCATCACCAAGCCTGCGGATGTCGAAGGCCTTCAAATTCGTGCAGCTGGCAAATCGTTCGAGCAAATGCTGGCAGGTGCTGGTGCGTCAATCACGGGTATGGCCTCTTCCGAAATCTACAACGCGATGCAAACTGGCGTTCTGACCGCAGCGAACACATCATCGTCGTCGTTTGTGTCCTACCGGATTTATGAGCAGGTCAGCTGCTATACGCCTGCGGGTGATGTTGCATTGTGGTTCATGTACCAGCCATTGCTGATGAATAAATCCAAGTTTGACAGCTTGAATGCAGATCAGCAAAAGGCGCTGATGGATGCCTCTGCCAGGGCGCAGGCCTTCTATCTGGAAGAAGCCAAAAAGCAGGATGCTGCATCCGAGCAGGTCTTCCGTGATGCAGGTGTCGAGATTGCCCAGATGTCTCCTGAAGACTTTGAAGCATGGCGCGCATTGGCGCAGGAGACATCCTACGCCGCATTCGTTACAGAAGTTGAAGGCGGTCAAGAGCTGCTCGATATGGCGCTGGCTGTCGAATAATCGACGCTTCGGTTGGGCTGCGCATGATTGCGGCCCAACCCCATCCAACACCTCATTCAAGGACATCATTATGGCGGTCCAAAGTTCCGTCGCGATGGCGCAAACGGGCAATAACCCGTTCCTGCGTCTGGTCGCGGCACTCTCTACACTTGCAGGCTGGTGCTCGGCCGCGATGATTGTCGCGGCGATTGGCATCACATGTCAGATGATTTTCGTGCGCTTTGCACTCAATGGATCAACTACTTGGCAGACCGAAGCCGTGATTTACCTTGCTATCGGGTCCACACTGATCGGCTTGCCCTATGTGCAGCGCCTTCGCGGGCATGTGAACGTTGACCTGATCCCCTTGGCATTAGGGCTAAAGCCGCGGTTTGTCCTTGCGATGTTCACGCTGTCCCTGTCGATCATCATGGTCGGCATCATGCTGTGGTACAGCTTTGAATTCTGGCACCTGACGTGGGAGCGGAATTGGAAATCCGACACAATCTGGGGCGTGCGCCTGTGGATACCCTATGCCGCACTGCCTATTGGGTTTGCCCTGTTCCTACTGCAACTAATTGCCGACATGGTCGCCATCCTGCTCAAGATAGAAAAGCCATTCGGCTTGGAGGACACATAATGGATCCGCTCACGCTTGGCGCGGTTGTCGCTGTCTGCACCATTCTGGTGCTCTTCTCAGGTGTCTCCGTCGGTCTGGGGCTTTTAATCGTCTCAACAGGATTTATTATAATTTTCGATGGCATGCGGTCGCTTGAGCTGCTGCCCGAAATTCTATTCGGTAAGCTGGATAACTTTGCCCTTCTGTCGATTCCGATGTTCATCATCATGGGCTCGTCCATTGCCTCCACCCGCGCAGGCGCTGATCTGTACGAGGCGCTTGAGCGGTGGTTGACCCGTGTGCCGGGCGGCCTTGTGATCTCCAACCTTGGCGCCTGTGCGCTCTTCGCGGCAATGTCGGGTTCCAGTCCTGCAACCTGTGCAGCGATCGGCAAGATGGGCATCCCAGAGATGCGCAAACGCGGCTATCCCGACGGTGTGGCTGCAGGCTCTATTGCGGCAGGCGGCACGCTTGGCATTCTGATCCCCCCCTCCGTCACCATGATCGTCTACGGCATCGCGACAGAGCAATCCATTGGTCGCCTGTTCCTTGCGGGCGTGATACCTGGATTGCTGTTGGTTACCCTGTTCATGGCATGGTCGCTTTATGCGACGTGGAAATCCGGCGACCAGCAATTGCTGGCCCAAGGCAACTATACTTGGAAGGAAAAGTTTGAAATCCTGCCCCGTGTCCTGCCATTCCTCTTCATCATCGTGGGCGTGCTCTATGCCATGTACGGCGGCGTCGCGACCCCATCCGAGACAGCAGCGGTCGGCGCGCTTTTGTGCCTGATCATCGCTATGGTGATCTACAAACTCTGGAACCCTGCCGACCTCTGGGTCGTGTTGCGCGACAGCACCAAAGAGAGCGTGATGATCCTCTTCATCATCGCCGCTGCGGGCGTGTTTTCCTACATGCTGTCGAGCCTTTACATCACGCAGTCCATCGCTGAATGGATCGGCACGTTGGATGTGAACCCTTGGGTTTTGATGGCAGCCGTGAACGTCTTCTTGTTGATCGCTGGCTTCTTCTTGCCCCCCGTCGCTGTGATCTTGATGGCTGCACCTATCTTGCTGCCGATCATCACGACAGCTGGCTTTGATCCGATCTGGTTTGCAGTTGTTTTGACCATCAACATGGAAATTGGGCTTATCTCACCACCTGTTGGCCTCAACCTCTATGTCATCAACGGCATCGCACCTGACATCTCGCTGAAAACCATCCTGATGGGATCATTGCCTTTCGTGGCCTGCATGGTGCTTGCCATCCTGTTGCTGTGCTTTTTCCCTGGGCTCGCCACTTGGCTGCCGAACTACGTGATGGGTGCCGCGATATGAGCTATTTCGGAGGGCTTTTCTCTACCGTATTTGAGCGGCGCTTTGCGAATGCCGTGTCCACACAGGCCGAGGGGCGGCCGATCACTGATTTGTCCCTCGATCTGCTGGGTGCCATGGGCGAAGTATCGGGCAGCACTTTGGCCCAGATGATCCTCGACCAATACGCAGGCAGCAATGACGCAGACAAACGCGTGTTTTTCGAGTTCATGATGCGGGATCTTGAGATTGACCCCGTGGACGTTGTCGAAAGCCTGAAGCGCTACAAAGAAACACCAACCAAGCGCAGCTACCGCGACTATACCCGCGCCAGCGAGCCAAAACGACAGGAACTGTTGCGCAGACTGAACCAAGTCCCTGGCGGCACGCAGCGTTTGGTGTCTATGCGCAAAGATCTGCTTGGGATGATCAAAGGGGATCCCAAACTGGGGCCGCTTGATGTGGATTTTGGCCACTTGTTTGCATCATGGTTCAACCGTGGCTTTCTGGTTCTACGCCCAATCAACTGGTCCAGCCCCGCAGAAGTGCTGGAAAAAATCATCGCCTATGAGGCAGTGCATGCCATTGACAGCTGGGGTGATCTGCGCCGCCGTTTACAGCCTTCTGACCGGCGGTGTTACGGGTTCTTCCACCCCGCCATGCCAGATGAGCCGCTGATCTTTGTCGAAGTCGCTTTGAACAAGGGTGTTCCAAACTCGGTCCAAACGTTGCTTGCCGATGGTCGCGACCCCATCGCTGCCGAAGAGGCCGACACAGCCGTGTTCTATTCCATCTCAAATTGTCAGGCAGGGCTTGCGGGCATCTCGTTTGGCAACTCGCTCATCAAACAAGTTGCTGCCGATCTGGCAAGTGATCTGGTAGGGCTTGAGACGCTTGTGACCTTGTCGCCGATACCTGGTCTGAACAAGTGGCTAGAAACCACCAACATAGCCACCCTGAAAGGCGCGTCCTTGGAGGTGCAAGCCGCACATTATTTGCTGAGTGCAAAGCGGGACGATAAGCTACCGGTGGACCCGGTGGCACGTTTTCATCTGGGCAATGGGGCGGCAGTTCATGCCGTGCACGCAGAGGCAGACTTGTCCGACAACGGCATGCGGCAGTCGGGCGGCGCGATGGTGAACTATCTCTATGATCTTACTCAGATCACCACCAACCACGAAAGATTTGTCGTCGAAAAGATAGTGGCCGCCTCGGCTGAGGTTCACGCGCTCAGTGCGCAGGTCACCACAACGAAATAAGGATCCAAGACATGGCAAACCCGCTATTCGATTCCCTGTTCGGGCAGCACCTTGAAAGCGAAGCAGTCTTTTTGCATTTGCCTGAAGATAAGTCACTGACCTATGGAGATTTTCTGCGGCTTGCTGCGCAATATGCCGGTGCATTTGCGGACATGGGGCTTGTGGCGGGGGACCGTGTCGCGGTTCAAATTGAGAAGTCCCCGCAGGCATTGGCCGTCTATGCCGCCTGCGCACAGGCTGGGTTGGTCTTTTTGCCGCTGAACACGGCCTATACCGCAGATGAAGTGACGTATTTTGTCGAAAATAGTGGTGCGGGCATCGTGTTGGGCGACGACAACAAACGCAGCGCATTAGAGCCAATCGCCAAAAGCTGTGGTGCCCGACTGGAGACCCTGAACGCAGACGGCTCTGGCTCATTCGCAGACAAGGCTGCTGGGTTCCCAACGGTTTTTGACACGGTGCCACGAGAGGCAGGAGACCTCGCCGCGTTCCTATACACTTCCGGCACGACGGGTCGCTCAAAAGGTGCGATGTTGACCCAAGACAATCTGCTGTCCAACGCGCAGACGTTGCAAAAGGAATGGAGATTTACGGCGCGCGACGTGTTGTTGCATGCCTTGCCGATCTTCCACACCCATGGGCTGTTTGTCGCAAGCAACATTACACTTTTGTCTGGCAGCAGCATGATCTTTCTGCCCAAGTTCGATCTGGATCAGATCATCGCAGACCTGCCCCGCGCCAGCACGATGATGGGCGTGCCTACTTTTTATACCCGCCTGCTGAGCGACGCGCGGTTTACCAAGGAACTTACGACACACATGCGTCTGTTCGTGTCCGGCAGCGCACCTTTGTTGGCCGAGACGCATGTGCAATTCGAGGAGCGTACAGGTCATCGCATTTTGGAACGTTACGGGATGACGGAAACCAACATGAACACTTCGAACCCCTATGATGGCGAGCGGCGCGCTGGCACTGTGGGTTTTCCGCTACCAGGGATTGAGCTAAAAATCACTGACAGCAACACGGGCGAACCCCTACCGCAGGGCGAGATCGGTGAGATCGAAGTGCGCGGACCGAACGTGTTCAAGGGTTACTGGCAGATGCCTGAAAAGACTGCCGAAGAGTTGCGCAGTGATGGTTTTTTCATGACGGGCGACTTGGGCCAGATTGATGCAGATGGATATGTCAGCATCGTCGGGCGCAATAAGGATCTTATCATTTCAGGTGGTTACAACATCTATCCCAAGGAAATTGAGCTGCTATTGGACGACCAGCAGGGTGTGTTGGAAAGTGCGGTCATTGGCGTGCCGCATCCCGATTTTGGAGAGAGTGTTCTGGGTGTTCTGGTCGCACGTCCTGAACAGGAGTTGGACATTGAAGGCATACGGCAAAAGATTGGGAAATCACTTGCCCGGTTCAAGCAACCACAAAAACTGGTGGTTGTCCCGGAGCTTCCTCGTAACACCATGGGCAAGGTACAAAAGAAAGCGTTGAGAGAGATGTTTTCGGGTGAAATTATCAGCTAAATGGGTGTTGTCGTGGGGTGGAGCAAATGGCTGCTTTTCATGCTGCACTACGACCCCAAAATCAGCGCCGGTGCAGCGTAAGTCTTGCTGCGAGCGCATGCAGAACAATAATCGAATTCAAAGTTTGGGCGTATTCTGTTGAAAAACTCCGATATCGGGCATTCGGGCTAGATTTGGCAGAAAAGCATTCTGGTTCCTTCAAGTTTTGCCAGGTTTTCTTGGTGTATTATGACCAAAGGAGAACAATTTTCTGCTTTTTGAGAACTTGCAGTTGCAGCAAAGAGTTTTTCAACAGAATGGGCTAATTCTGTTGAAAAACTCTTCTTGATTTGGATGGCATTGGCTGATTCAATTTCCC
>NZ_JAFMHR010000142.1:0-1878 GCF_017854415.1 Yoonia sp.
CCGCCATATCCCTTCTTTTGTACTTGCCGGGCAGCTCATACGGCATATTTGCCAGAATTAACCAAACTCTTGGGGCGGAGAATATTGCGGCGGCAAGCTCTGGGCGCACAGAGATATGGCGCAATATTATTTCATACATATCAGAACGACCATTTATCGGGTATGGATATTTACCCCACAAAAGCCTCGAAGGCTTGAGCCACGGTAGTGCGCATAACATCATATTGGAATTTTGGCTTGGGTTTGGCCTCGTTCTCGGAACAGTAGTTGTCATTTTCGGGATCGTGCTGTGGACAATGGCATTTGCGTTTTTTCGGAAGGCAAATGACCATTATGTTGCAGCACTGTTTTGCGTGGTGACAACCCTTCTGGCGTACAGCATGATTTCCGGGCCGTATGCCAGAACGTTTCCTTTGCTTCTTTTTGCAGTATCACTTGGCGTTATTATGGGTCTCCGGTCCTCAAAGATTAGCTGATCAAGTGACAGCAATTGGACGCAGGGCCCATCAACTGCTGAGAGGCTAGCCTACCCGCAAGGATCATAGCGCCCGACGTTCGTGGTCATATCCTGCAATCTTTGACATCCGGATAAAGAACCAATGGTGCAGTTCCGTTCGTATTCTTCAAAGTTCAGTGTATCGCCTGACGGTGACAACATGCCAGCGTAACTGCGTTGGCAACGAGTGCGGCACTGTTAGAGTACGGAACCGATGTGAACAGATGCCAATTAGCCGTGATGTCGCAGAAGCCATGAAAAAGCAGCCACGCGAGTCCACACGGCTGCTAGCTCAGCTTATCTTTGTCATTTTGTGCAGACCCACCACTTATTCAGCGGGTGCGCTGTTTTGTGTCACAGCCGCCTGTGCCGCTGCAACCAACGCGGCGCCGTCATAGCCCTTTGCGTCCATTTCGGCGATCCAAGCGTCGGTCACTTCGGTCCCGATGGTGATGATCCGGGTTGTTTCTTCTACGGAGAGTTCTGCAATGGTATTGCCACCGGCAGCCATCAGGTCGCGCCCCACCACATCACCGGTATCATGCGCGCGGCCGGCCCATTTGCTGGCCATCATACCGGAGTTCGCATCGATGATTGCGCGCAGATCGTCAGGCATCCCCTCATAGACATCCTTGTTCATCGCCCAGATGAAATAGAGGTTATAAAGCGCCTGATTTCCCGCCACATCGGTATGGCTGTCAGTCAGTTCATCTAGCTTAAGTGATGGGGACATTTCCCAGGTGATCACACCGCCATCAACGACACCACGCGATAAGGCTTCGGGGAATTGCGGGACGGGCATGCCAATAGGTGTCGCGCCCAGTTCTTCGAGCAACAGCGTCGCCGGACGTGACGGACCGCGCAATTTCAAACCAGCAAAATCTTCGACTGTTTCGATAGGCGCGCCGCGTTTGTGCACGATCCCGGGGCCATGCATATGGGCCGCTATCACATGTACATCCGCGAAATCGTCCATGAGGTAGTCTTGGGTGAACTGCCATGCCGCTGCACTGGCTTCTTCGCCGGATTTAGTGGTCATAAACGGCAGTTCCATCGCTTCTGCCTCGGGGAAGCGATTTGGCTGATAGCCGGGAATGACCCAGCCGCCATCAATCGCGCCGTCGCGGATCAGGTCAAACTGACTGGGGGCAGAACCACCCAGCTGCATGAACGGATACAGTTCGACCTTGATACGCCCGTTTGACTGGGCCTCGATAGTGTCAGCCCATGGCTGCATGAAATATGTGGGGTTTGCGCTGGCGGGCGACACAAAGTGCTGAAAGCGAAGTGTGACCTCCTGAGCGAAGGCAGAAGTGGCTGACAATCCAAGAGCGACAGTCAAAGCGGCAGGTTTCAAGATGTGCATAAGATGCATCCTTTTT
>NZ_JAFMHR010000142.1:2196-7126 GCF_017854415.1 Yoonia sp.
TCTAGCCGCGCACCAGTGCCTTCGCGGCCATAGTGCAAGACATTCGGCGGGGCGTGAAACACACGGCCAAGTCCGTGACCGCAAAAATCGCGTACCACTGACATACGGTGGCTTTCTGCATAAAGCTGGATCGCGTGGCCAATGTCGCCAAATGTGTTGCCCGGCTTTGCGGCCTCAATGCCCTTCATCAGGGCATCATGAGTGACTTGGATCAAACGCTCTGCTTTGCGCGACGGTGTGCCTGCAACATACATCCGGCTTGTGTCGCCGAACCAGCCGTCAACGATCACTGTCACATCGATATTCAGAATGTCGCCGTCTTTCAGCTTTTTATCGCCTGGAATACCGTGACAGACCACATGGTTGACCGAAATACAGCTGGCGTGCTGGTAGCCTTTGTAGCCAATGGTCGCGGATACAGCGCCAGCATCCTCAACCATCTGTGTGATCAACCGGTCAAGCTCGCCTGTGGTTTGACCGGGGAAAACGTGTGCCGCGATCTCATCAAGGATGTGTGCTGCCAAAGCCCCCGCTTTTGCCATACCGGCAAAGTCGTTTGCTTCGTAAATGCGGATGCCTTCTTTGGTGAGGCGAGCTTTGTTCGTTTCCAACGGTCCGTTTTCCTTTTCAGTCCTTGCGCGCACATAGGCGAATTCCAAGCCGATTTCTAGAGCTTGAAGGGGATGGGGTCACCTAGCCAAATACCTTTTGGGCTGATTTTGCAACGCTGCGCGCACACTTTGACACCGGCAGCAGCCGCTTGGTCAAATGCAACACGGTAAACGGGGTCGATATCAGTCGCCAAGGTCATGGCAGCGCAGTCCGTACGCTGGACCAGATAGAACATAATTGCACGGTGGCCTTGGGTCGCCATCTTGGCCAGTTCTTGCAGGTGTTTGGTGCCGCGTGCAGTCACGCTGTCAGGGAATTCTGCTAAACCTGCGGTACGGCAAAGGGTAACGCTTTTGACCTCAAGATAGATGTCCGGTCCCTGACCGCTCAACAGGAAATCAATGCGGCTATTTTCGCCGTATTTCACCTCTGGGCGGACCAGATCGTAAGGCGGCAGATCGGGAACTTGGTGGGCAAGCAGTGCCGCTTTCATCGCGCGATTGGGTAAAGACGTATCAACGCCGGTGAAATGCCCGTTTTCATGATCGACCAGACGCCAGCCGAATTTCAATTTCTTTTTGGGGTCGTTGTTAGGTTCGAGCCAGATTTTTGTGTCGGGCTCAGCTAGTCCCATCATCGAGCCGGGATTTGCGCAATGGGCGGTCACTTCGCGGCCATCAGCAAGACGGACATCCGCCAAGAAACGTTTGTAGCGCCGAATAAGGCGGGCAGGGACAAGAGGCGTGGCAAATTCCATAACCACCCCTATAACCATTCACACATGACAGGAGAACCACCCATGCCCAACCCCAGTGCCGCGATGCTTGTGATCGGCGACGAAATCCTTTCCGGACGCACGCGCGATGCAAATATGCACTATTTGGCAGGGCAGCTGACCGAGCGTGGCATCGATCTGAAAGAAGTGCGCGTCGTCAGCGATGACCCAGATGCGATTGTTGCCGCAGCCAAAGCGCTATCGCAGGGGTACGATCATGTCTTTACCAGCGGTGGTATCGGTCCGACGCATGATGATATTACAGCAGATTGCATCGCTGCGGCCTTTGGCGCTGCTATTGATGTGCGCGACGATGCACGGGCTTTGCTGCAGGCCCATTATGATCGATCAGGGCAAGAACTGAACGCGGCGCGTTTGCGCATGGCGCGGATACCGGACGGGGCCAAATTGATTGACAATCCGGTTAGCACGGCGCCTGGGTTCAGCCTTGGGAATGTCCATGTGATGGCCGGGGTGCCATCCGTTTTTCAGGCGATGGTCGCGAGCATTCTACCAACGCTCACAGGCGGTGCGCCGCTGCTGTCGCGGACATTACGATTGGTGCGGGGCGAAGGTGATATTGCCGGACCGTTAGGCCAATTCGCGTCAGATTATCCGATGCTGTCGGTTGGGTCCTATCCGTTTCAAAAGGACGGCGTTTATGGGTCTAACATCGTGGTCAGAGGGTCGGATGTGCACGAACTCGAGCAGGCAATGGCGGCGTTGGCCGCCATCTTTGATGTATGACATTTCCCGACGCGCAAAAACTATATGCTGTAATTGATGCAACATGGCCCGCGCGTGCCAAGCAGGCGGTGGGCCCTTGGACCATTCGGTTGGATGGGCGCGGGGGCAGCCGCGTGAGTGCCGCTACCGCAGAACAGCCTGTGCAGGATGCCGATATTCCTTCGGCGCAAGAAGCAATGCAAGAGGCAGGTCAGGCCCCGCTGTTTATGATACGCGCAGGTGACGAAGGCCTTGATCGTGACCTTGCTGCGCGCGGTTACGTCATCAAAGACCCTGTGAATATGTACGCCGCGCCCGTTGCACTTATTGCGACAAAACGGCCACCGCCTGTCACCTCGTTTGAGGTCTGGCCTGTGTTAGCGGCACAAGCAGAAATATGGGCGGCTGGTGGCGTTGGTGCAGGGCGACTGGACGTTATGGACCGTGCGCGGGCCCCAAAAACCGCGTTGCTGGGGCGGGTGAAAGATAAGCCAGCAGGCACCGGATTTGTGGGCATCGCAGCAGACTGTGCAATGGTCCACGCGTTGGAAATAGCCGTCGATTTCCGCCGCCAAGGGCTGGCACGGCATTTGACGCAAGCCGCAGCATTTTGGGCGCACAATCAAGGGGCGGACTATTTGACGTTAGTGACAACGCAAGCCAACACCGGAGCAAATGCGCTATATACTTCCCTCGGGATGACGCTTGTGGGACAGTACCACTATCGGATCCTGCCGGAGTAAATTTATGACTGACCAACCAACCGCACTTGATCTACCCATGGCTGATCCGTTGCCTGAGGCTACGCAGAAATACTTTGATATTTGCCAAGAAAAGCTGGGTATGATCCCCAATGTTTTGCAGGCCTATGCCTTTGATGTTGAAAAACTGAATGCATTCACAGCGCTTTATAATGACGTGATGTTGGCAGATTCAGGGCTGTCAAAGCTAGAGCGTGAAATGATCGCTGTCGCGGTGTCGTCTCTCAATAAATGCTATTATTGCCTCACGGCGCACGGGGCAGCAGTACGGCAGCTATCGGGTGATCCAAAGCTGGGCGAAATGCTGGTGATGAACTGGCGTGTGGCCCCTTTGGATGCGCGCCAACATGCGATGTTGGCATTTGCAGAATTGATGACGGTGGCCAGCGCCACCATCACCGAAAAAGACCGCGACACCTTGCGGCAGGTGGGCTTTTCAGACCGCGATATCTGGGACATTGCAGCCGTCGCGGGGTTCTATAATATGAGCAACCGGATTGCGTCGGCCACCGATATGCGCCCTAACGACGGCTACCACGCGCAGGCGCGATGATCCGCTTTGTCGCCATCTTTTTGGGCTGCTTGGCAGGTGCGGTGCAGGCTCAAACTCTGTCGTTCCCAAGTAACGCGAGCTTGCAGCGCGAGATCGTTAGTCCGGTCGAAAGTTACCTTCTGCCGATTGGGATTTGGGACAAAGGGGCAGTGCCAACGCGTAAAATCGAGGGACGATTGACCCAACAGGCGTGGCGCATCGCAGCACCTTCATTGACGACATTGCAGTTCTTACGTCCGTTGCGGGAACAGTTGCGCAATGACCGCTACCGCATCATTTTTGAATGCCAAACCGAGGCCTGCGGCGGGTTTGATTTCCGGTTTGGCGTACAGACCCTTCCGCCACCTGAAATGCAGATAAATATAGGCGACTACCGGTTTATTGCGGCCGAAAGGGCGACGAATGCAGGGCCCGAAGTTATAAGTCTTTTTGTAAGCCGCACGGCACAGGCAGGTTTCGTACAAGTGATCCATGTGGGGCCACCCCAAAACGAACCAATCGCAAGGACGTCAACGCAAGCAGAACCGCTGGGGGCGACAACCGAATTGCCCGACGCAAGTTTTGCGGCACAGCTAGATCAAGTTGGTCGCGCTGTGTTGTCTGATCTGACGTTCGCTTCGGGGTCTGCACAACTGGAAACCGCAGAGTTTGCATCGCTGCGCGCCGTCGCTGACTATTTGCTGATGCACCCGAACCGAGTTGTCGCATTAGTTGGTCACACCGATGCCGCAGGTGATCTTGCGCTGAATATCACGCTTTCGCGACGTAGGGCTGCGTCTGTGCTAGAGCGTTTGGTGGCGGATTACAGTGTTGCGCGCCGCCAACTGCAAGCGGAAGGTGTCGGGTATCTGGCCCCTATCGAAAGCAACCTGACCGAGGCAGGACGCGAAGCGAACAGACGGGTGGAACTGGTGCTGCTAGCCAAAGACGAATAGGCGCCCAGCTTCATGCATGGATTTGCCCATCTGCAAATGTGTCGTCCCAAACGACCATCTGCGCGCGCCCGTTTTCCTTGGCGTGATAAAGTGCCTTGTCCGCCGCAATAAACATGTCATCCAAAGTAGCTTTTGGGTAAGAAGCCACAGCGCCAATCGACAAGGTGATCGACAGATGTGCCCCGTCTTTATTATCAAATGGTATGGGCAAAGTCAGGCGATGGCCGATCGATCGGGCCTGCTGCACGGTTGTATTCTGAAGATAGATGGCAAATTCCTCACCACCTATCCGGCCGACCACATCGCCCTCGCGCAAATTCCGCCGCAGCATATATGCGATTACTTTCAGGCAGTCATCACCAGCTTGATGGCCGTAGCGATCATTGATGTTCTTGAACCGATCAGCGTCCAGCATTAGCAGTACACCATGCCCCCCCTGCTTGCGCCGTTTGTCGGTCTGATCAAAGAATGTCCGGCGGTTATTGAGGTCGGTTAGACCGTCCTTGCGCGAGAGACGCCAGAGCTTGCGCTGCAATTTGATCTGAAACGTCGTCACCGTCAAAAAGAA
>NZ_JAFMHR010000019.1:0-4025 GCF_017854415.1 Yoonia sp.
AGGTGCAGATCAAGGATCATGTTGCCTTCGTCGGTGATAAACGGCTTGCCGTCGCGCATGCGCATCGTGATATCCCGGCCCAGCACATCCATGCCTGTCAGTGTTTCTTCGATCAGGTTCTGGGTGACGGGCAAACCAAACGGGATCACCTCGACCGGCAGTGGAAATGCGCCCAGCGTGTCGACCTTTTTGGTGGCATCCGCGATCACGATCATGCGGTCACTGGCAGTCGCGACGATCTTTTCGCGCAAATGCGCGCCACCGCCACCTTTAATCAGGGTCAGCTGGCTGTCATATTCATCCGTTCCGTCGATCGTCACATCAAGCCACTTTGCTTCTTCCAAAGTGATCACATCGATGCCGACTTCGCGGGCAAGTTCCGCCGTTTGGTTAGATGTTGGCACACCTTTGATCTTGAGGCCTTCATCGCGCACCATTTCGCCCAAGCATTGCACCAGCCAAGCAGCGGTTGATCCGGTGCCAAGTCCAACCTTCATACCGGATTCGACGTATTCGGTCGCTTGCTTTGCTGCGACAAATTTCGCCATATCGATTGGGGTCAATTCACTGGTCATCACACCACTCCGCTTTTGATCTAGCCGTGTTATAGGCAAGATCGCTGGCAGGCGCGAGGCCCCAATTTACACGGCCCCGACATACGCATTATTTGGGCGAAGGGTCGCATTTAGTGGGCGGCCAATGGCGTGGATCGGTTAGGGTGTTCTCAACGTCGCAAATCTGCCCTGATCAAAAAGGCCGCCTTTCATGTTTTTATCCGTTTTTGACATGTTCAAAGTGGGCGTCGGCCCTTCTTCTTCTCATACGATCGGACCAATGGTTGCGGCGGCACGGTTCTTGGATCACTTGCGCGCGCAGCCCTTCAAGGTCGCTGGCGTCCAAGCATCCTTGCATGGCAGCTTGGCCTTTACGGGTGTCGGACATGCGACCGACCGCGCGGTGACCCTGGGTTTGGCGGGCTTTCGTGCAGACGACTATGACGCCGCCAAAGCCGATGCAGAAATGGTCCGTATTGCGGACGAAAACACCGTCTCACCCGATGGACTTGGCACGCTAAAATTTCACCACAAAGACGATCTTGTTTTTGATTATGGCCCCGCCCTGCCCGGCCATGCCAACGGCATGGTATTGCGCGGCACGGACGCGCAAGGCGATGTCATCACACAAGTCACCTATTATTCCATTGGCGGTGGCTTTGTATTAACCGACGCAGAGCTTGCTGCAGGAAAGGACACCGATACTGGCGCACCCGTCCCTTTCCCGTTCAAATCAGCCCAAGAGATGCTGGATATGGCCGCGATGTCAGGCAAAACGATTGCCCAAATGAAGCAGACGAATGAGTTGTCGCGGATCGCCAGCCCTGATCTGGAACGTGGCCTAGCGCGTGTTTGGGAGGTCATGAACAACTGTATTGAACGTGGTTTGCACACCGATGGCATCCTGCCCGGAGGATTGTTCGTGCGCAGACGGGCCAAGGGTATCTATGACGCGCTGCAGGCCGAACGCGGCATGAACCTGACCGCACCGCATACGATCAATGATTTCATGATTACTTATGCGATGGCGGTGAACGAAGAAAACGCCGCTGGCGGTCAAGTTGTGACAGCCCCGACAAATGGTGCGGCGGGGGTCATCCCTGCGACGATACGGTATTGGCTAGATCATGTGCCGGGTGCGACCTCTGCGCGCGTCGATGAGTTCTTGTTAACCGCCGCCGCCATTGGCGGATTGATCAAATTCAACGCCTCGATCTCGGGTGCGGAATGTGGGTGTCAGGCCGAAGTTGGCAGTGCCGCTGCGATGGCCGCCGCAGGTCTGGCCGCTGTCTTGGGTGGAACACCAGAACAAATTGAAAATGCGGCCGAAATTGCCTTAGAGCATCATCTTGGCATGACCTGTGATCCGGTCAAAGGCCTTGTCCAAGTACCGTGCATCGAACGCAACGGGATGGGTGCGATCAAGGCCGTTTCAGCCGCGTCATTGGCGTTGCGCGGAGACGGCGTGCATTTGGTATCGCTTGATGTAGCGATTGAAACGATGCGCCAAACCGGCGTGGACATGAGCGAGAAATACAAAGAAACTGCCCTTGGCGGCCTCGCTGTAAATGTGCCGAACTGCTAAGGTTACTGCATGAATGACGATCGCCCCTTTCTAGGCGTTATGCTGATGCTGGCGTTTTGTGTCCTAGCCCCATTAGGGGATAGCATCGCGAAACTGCTTGGCGGTGCTGTGGCACTTGGTGTTTTGATCTTTGTGCGGTTTGGTATTCAGGCCGTGATCCTGTTGCCCCTCGTGCTGCTAAAGGGGCAAAACTTGCGCCTGCCCAAAGGCATCCTGATGTGGACGCTCGTGCGGACGGTTCTGCATATTTTGGGCATTGGTCTGATGTTCACCGCCCTGCAATACTTGCCATTGGCAGACACACTTGCGATTGCCTTTGTCATGCCCTTTATCATGTTGCTGCTTGGGTATTTCGTGATGGGCGAACAGGTCGGCATCCACCGCATGGGTGCCTGCGCTGTCGGTTTCATCGGTACACTTCTGGTCATCCAACCCAATTTTGCAGAGGTGGGTTATCCCGCACTTTATCCGCTTGGAGTTGCGGTTGTGTTTTCATTATTCATGATGGTGACGCGTAAAATCGCGCGCGCGATGGACCCGATAAAGCTGCAAGCAGTCAGCGGCATCCAAGCTTCGATCATTCTGATTTTGGTCTTTGCAATCTTTCCGAACATAGTTGGTGATTTCAATTTCAATCTGCAGCCCGCGACATGGGTGTTGCTGGCAGGGCTTGGGATACTGGGCACTTTGGCGCATCTTTTCATGACTTGGAGCCTCCGTTTTGCACCCGCGTCAACTGTCGCTCCGATGCAATATCTTGAAATCCCCTTTGGCACGGCGATCGGCTGGCTGATCTTTTCAGACCTCCCCAACGGACTGGCCGCGATTGGCATCTGCATCACAGTTGCAGCAGGGCTTTACATTATCATCCGCGAGCAACGGCTTTCAAAGCTGTCGCAAGATGTGCCCGCGGCAGGGTAACGAGAACGGCTGCGTCTGCCCTTACCACAACGTCGCCACCCAAACCCGCGTTTGACGGGCTGGTGAAACCACTCATTGCCATGAGCCTTTGTGAAAACGGCCAGACGACACCGTCCAAACTAACCGTTGTATCAACGACAGGCATTAGGGAAACACGGGTCCCTTTGGGTAATTCAAACGCTATCTTTCTGCCTGATACCAGAAAGCTAACATCATGTGCGTCAGCCAAAATCACCGGTTTGTCCGGATAGCGGACCATGACACTGAGAACCGACAGAATATGGTCCATCCGCCCGCCCGTAAATCCAAGCGCAATTAAGGCAGGAGAAGCCACTCGAGTCAGCGCTTTTTCAAAATCAGTGGTCGATTGTTCCTTAATTTCGTGCAGCCTATCCGCAAATGAGGCGCGTGATTGCGCAGAAAGGCTATCTAGATCGCCGACCACAACAGCAGGTTCTATACCTGCAGCAAGCAAGGCATCAGCCCCAGAGTCAACGGCAACAAATCCGTCAACCCACTGTGAAATATCAAGTATTTCAGAGGTCGCCGCAACGGCCCCGCCGACCAGACACAGCGGTTTTTCGCTTGAAACAATGATTTCGCTAGACACTTATTGTACCTCAATTCACAAACATTCCCTAAAAGGGCCACAAAATAAGCCTGAACATAGCGTGTGATATCATCGACTGAGCAGTTCAAATTTGTCCAGCGGGTGACCGCTGATAACCTAGAAAGCAGTAACGCATGGGCGAGAGCAATAAAATCCTGGATGTGACCTACGGAAACTTTTCCTGCCGTTTGGAAGGATTCGATGACACCGTCGAGACGATGAAATCTGTCGTCGGGTATTTCCACGACCTTGCTGGGCATGACCTGTTTACGGATCAGGCGCCTGTTGTGCCCGATTTGGACATACTTGCGCGGCTTACGGCCCAGCAGACGTCTGGCAAAGTTGCGATCGAAGA
>NZ_JAFMHR010000019.1:4260-22311 GCF_017854415.1 Yoonia sp.
TTCATGGACACAACCGCAGACGCGGATGATACCGATGGAACTGATACTGAAGACGATGCCGGCACTGACGACTTTGCAGTCGCGGCAGTCGCCACCATGGATGCACCAACGCTTGACGAAGGCGAAACCAGTGCAGCCGATCGATTGCAGCGTATCCGCGCAGTCGTAGGCCGTGGTGCGCCGCCAGCGCGTGATGATACATATGCCGAAGACCTGACCGAAGACGATGTGAAAGAAACGCCAAAGGCAGTGAACCCACTGGCGCAGCGGCTTGCTGAATTGGCCAAACGCAACTCTGAACTGATGGATGCCGACGCGCAGCTTGAACCTCCGGCGACCGCTGCTAGCGAACCTTTAGCGCTTGGTGAAGAAGAACTGATCATCGACGAACCAGACGACGCGTTTGAAACTATCGTGGAAGACAAAATCGCGACAAAGGATATCGTTGAAGATGACGGCGTCGAGGATGATATCGCTGAAGATGATGGCGTTGAAGAAAAAATGGCGCAAGACACCGATGCCGAAGATGCGGACGACGCACAATACAGCGATGTAGACGCGGCAAACGACGTTGCTGCAGAAAACGTCGCACCTCTGCGTCCAGAGCGTATCGAACAGCCACTGCTTTTGACGACACGCCATCAGCCGATCACAGATGCGGACGAAGAAGATGAAGACGAAGACTTTGACCTGCATGAAGAAGTTGCGAAAATCGAACGCGAAATCGCGGCCCGCCCAGGAAATGAGCTAGCCCGTCACGGACTGCCGCGCACTGTCGAAGACGCGATGAGCCGCATTTTGATGAAGACCGACGTGCAACTTGACTTGCAAGAAACCCGCGACGGGCGCGATGCAATTGCGCAGCTTAAGGCAGCGGTTGCTGCGACAGAGGCGGCCCGCCAAATGGGCGACTCAGGCGCAAAATCACGTGATGTAAGTGCGATGTTCCGCGACGATCTTGGCGCGCTTGAAGGTACCGGAAGCACTGACGGGACGGCGCTTCCGCCGCTTAAGCTGGTCGAGCCAGTCAATGAAGCACCACAAAGCAGCTTGCGCGAAGTCGCCCCGCTAACGGAAGCAGCCGCACGTTTGCGCGAAATTGCCGAAACCACCAAAGCCAAATCGAACGAAGCCACAGCCCAGACATTTGCTGATTTTGCACGCCAGCAGGGTGCCAAAGACCTTGTCGATAAGCTGGAGGCGGCGGGTGCTTATCTGGCGTTTGTCGAAGGCGAAGATGATTTTTCACGCCCGCAAGTAATGAAAGTCGTGCAATCCGCGACAGACGATGAAGTGACGCGTGAAGACGGGTTGCGGTCGTTTGGACGCTTGTTGCGCCAGTCACGGATCATCAAACTAAACAATGGCCGCTTTCAAATTGCTGAAAACACGCGGTTCAAGCCAAGCGGCAATCAAGCGGCACGCTACTAAGCGCAGCCCAGAAGAATGAAAAAAGGCGGGGACATTCCCCGCCTTTTCTACGTCTGATTATTCTCGTCTGGATCGACCTGTCCGATCCCTTTGAACACCCATTTGAGCGGAAATGCCCATCCAATCCCCAGCAATACATAGATGAAAAACTCGATCGGCATCGGAAAGCGCACTTCGGCATTCATCATCCGGCTCATCACTGTTGCGGCCACGATCATATAGATCGGCAGCCCTACCACGAGGATAAAAAGTGCGAGCCGTTTGCGTGCTTTATAAGTCATTTCACCTCAATCTACGAAGGGATCAGTCACCAAAATGGTGTCTTCTCTTTCCGGTGAGGTGGAAACTAGCGCGACGGGGCAATCGATCAACTCTTCGATGCGACGCACATATTTGATCGCCTGAGCAGGCAATTCAGCCCAAGAACGCGCACCTTCAGTTGATTCAGACCATCCATCAATCTCTTCATAGATCGGTTTGCAGCGGGCTTGTTGATCGGCAGCGGTTGGCAGGTAATCAAGTGTTTTGCCGTCGAGGTCGTACCCCACACAAATTTTCAGTTTCTCGAACCCGTCCAACACGTCGAGTTTAGTCAGTGAGATACCAGTTACACCCGATGTCGCGCAGGTTTGCCGAACCAATGCTGCATCAAACCAACCACAGCGCCGCTTGCGCCCGGTGACAGTTCCGAATTCATGCCCACGCGTGCCAAGGCGGTTGCCGTCGTCATCGTCCAACTCGGTCGGGAACGGGCCTTCGCCAACGCGCGTTGTGTACGCTTTCACGATTCCAAGCACATAATCGATGGCATTTGGGCCAAGGCCCACACCAGTTGCGGCCTGCCCCGCGATCACATTGGAAGATGTCACGAACGGATAGGTGCCGAAATCGATATCCAGCAATGCACCCTGTGCGCCTTCAAACAAAATCCGCTTACCGGCTTTGCGCTTTTCGTTGAGCACTTTCCAAACAGGCGCCGCATAGGGCAGAATTTCTGCTGCAATATCCTTGAGCTGTGCCACCAGCGCATCACGGTCAACTGGTTCAATACCCAAGCCGCGGCGCAGCGGATCGTGGTGCTGCAAAGCACGGTCAACGCGCGCTTCTAATGTCGCCGAATCCGCCAAATCGGCCACACGTACAGACCGGCGACCGACCTTATCTTCATAGGCAGGCCCGATACCGCGACCGGTCGTGCCGATCTTGGTGCCTTTGCTGGACGCTTCTTCACGGGCGCGGTCCAATTCGCCGTGGATCGGCAGAATCAGCGGTGTATTTTCTGCAATCATGAGCGTCTCTGGCGTGATCTCAACGCCTTGTTTACGGATCGAGGCGATCTCTTTGACCAGATGCCAGGGGTCCAGCACAACACCGTTGCCAATGACCGAAAGCTTGCCACCGCGCACCACACCCGAAGGCAGCGCGTTCAGCTTAAAGACCTCGCCATCAATGACCAGCGTATGGCCAGCATTGTGACCACCTTGAAAGCGCGCGATCACATCAGCACGTTCTGAAAGCCAATCAACGATCTTGCCTTTGCCTTCATCGCCCCACTGGGCACCGACGACCACAACGTTTGCCATAAGATTCTATTCCTCAAAGATTGCGTGCCCCCTATATCGACGCGCTGCCGCTTGGGAAACCGCAAAATGCCTGACTGGACACGAAGGGTGCGACCAAGCATTGTGCCAACACCACAAAGAAGTGAGGCATATCATGGGTTTCGTCATACGTTGGGTCTTTGCATTCGTGCTGCTGGCGGCAACTTATAATCCGACAGAGTGGAATTATGTACGCTGGAGCATGGCAAATGCGGACACTAACCTGTCCATGGCCGTGTTACTGGGGCTGATCCTGGGGGTCGGCTACATCATTTATTTGCGCGCGACACTTCGGTCGATCGGAATCTTCGGGATGGTCCTTATTTTGGCGGTTGTGGGCACGTTGTTATGGGTCTTGTTTGATCAGGGCTTCATCAGTCTGGACAACCCAACTGTGAACACATGGATCGGAATCGTGGCCCTTTCGATCGTTTTGGCTGTCGGACTTTCATGGTCAATCGTACGCCGCCGCCTGACAGGACAGACCGATGTAGACGATATCGATGAATAACCCGACCTCTAAAGGGGTTTGGGGGGTTGCGGGATGGCGTTGCAGCTTTTAGATACCGCGTGTTCGCGAACGCCCCGAAAGGCCCCTTAATGGAAAATGTCGTCCTCATTGTTCATCTGATTTTAGCACTTAGCTTGATCGGTACTGTGCTTTTGCAGCGCTCTGAGGGTGGCGGTCTTGGCATGGGCGGCGGCGGCGGTGCCTCGGGCAGCCGCCCAGCACCAACCGCGATGAGCAAGTTTACTTGGATTCTCGCGGTCGCGTTCATCTGCACGTCGATTGCGCTGACATTGATTTCAGCAAGCAATTCAGCAGGATCATCCGTCGCTGACCGCTTTAATCCATCCGCAGCCGAAGGTGTCGAAGTGCCTGATCTGGGTGACAGTTTGCTGCCCCCGTCATCGGCTGATGCGCCACTGGTCCCCGCGGGCGAGTAAACACAAGGGGTTGCAGTGCGGACACGCATTGCAACATGATCTTGGGTCAAAGCTTGCCAATCGGGTGCGAATCCGGTAATGCTCAAACCCCGTGATGATGCGAATTTTCGGGTTCGTTCTTCCACCTATTTTGTACGTCTTCACGGGAGTTCTCTACCAATGGCACGCTATATTTTCATCACCGGCGGTGTTGTCTCCTCGCTTGGCAAAGGCCTTGCCTCTGCGGCTTTGGGTGCCTTGTTGCAAGCGCGTGGTTATTCCGTGCGCCTGCGCAAACTTGATCCCTACCTAAACGTTGATCCCGGTACGATGTCGCCGTTCGAACATGGCGAGGTTTTTGTGACCGATGATGGTGCCGAAACGGACCTCGACCTTGGCCACTATGAACGCTTCACGGGCGTGCCTGCCCGCAAGACAGATTCGGTCAGTTCCGGTCGTATTTATTCGAATGTCTTAGAGAAAGAGCGCCGCGGCGATTATTTAGGCAAGACCATTCAGGTGGTTCCCCACGTCACCAATGAAATCAAAGAATTCTTGGCGATTGGCGAAGACGAAGTTGATTTCATGCTCTGTGAGATCGGCGGCACAGTTGGCGACATCGAGGGCCTGCCTTTCTTTGAGGCGATCCGCCAGTTTGCCCATGACAAACCACGCGGCCAATGCATCTTCATGCACCTGACGTTGTTGCCGTATCTGGCAGCCTCGGGCGAGTTGAAGACCAAGCCAACACAGCACTCGGTCAAAGAACTGCAGTCCATTGGTATTGCGCCGGATATTCTTGTTTGCCGGTCCGAACACCCGATCCCCGAAAAAGAACGCGAGAAAATTGCGCTGTTCTGCAACGTACGCAAGCAATTCGTTGTTGCGGCCTATGACCTTAAATCCATCTACGAGGCACCGCTCGCCTATCATGATCAAGGGTTGGATCAGGCCGTACTGGACGCCTTTGGTATTTCGCCCGCTCCTGCCCCAAAACTGGACATGTGGCACGACGTTTATGACCGCATCCACAACCCAGAAGGCCATGTGAAGATTGCGATCGTCGGCAAATACACCCAGCTTGAAGACGCCTATAAATCTATCGCAGAAGCATTGACCCACGGTGGCATGGCTAACCGTGTGAAGGTCAAGATCGAATGGGTCGATGCGGAGCTTTTTGATAGCAAAGACGCCGCGCCATTCCTGCAAGGTTTCCATGCGATTCTTGTGCCAGGTGGATTTGGCGAACGCGGCACCGAGGGCAAAATCAAAGCGGCCCAATTCGCGCGCGAAAAACAAATTCCCTATCTTGGCATCTGCCTTGGCATGCAAATGGCGGTGATCGAGGCTGCACGCAATGTTGCAGGCATGGACAAGGCCGGTTCCGAAGAATTCGACCACGAAGCAGGCGGCAAACGTTTCGAGCCTGTCGTCTACCACCTCAAAGAATGGGTGCAGGGCAATCATATGGTCGCGCGTAAGACCGACGACGACAAAGGCGGCACGATGCGTCTTGGCGCATATGACGCGACGCTGGTTGAAGGCTCCAAGGTTGCGCAGATCTACGGCGGTACGACAATCGAAGAACGCCACCGTCACCGCTATGAGGTTGATACCAAATACCGTGATGTGCTTGAAAAAGTAGGTCTGCAGTTCTCCGGCATGTCGCCTGATGGCAAGCTGCCAGAGATCGTAGAATGGAAAGATCACCCATGGTTTATCGGCGTGCAGTTCCACCCCGAACTGAAGTCAAAGCCATTCGCCCCGCACCCGCTGTTTGCGGACTTTGTGCGGGCGGCAGTTGAAACCTCGCGGCTGGTCTAAGTCTTAAAAGTTAAATGTGATTTTACGGGTCAGTACGATTTGCGTGCTGATCTGTTCATCTGATTCACTGATCGGGCTGTCAGCGGCATCGCCACGCAGCTTGTCATATGTGATCGTGCCGACAACTTGCCAGTTATCACTGACCTCATAAACAGCTTCAAGCTCTGCGCCGGCGCTGATCATACCGCTACCTGCTTCGAATGCATCGCCAAAAACCGTACTTGCGAGAGCTTCGTCAGCGCTTATCCCGAAATAAGTGTTGGCATAGTCTTCATCGCCCCAAAGAACGCGTGGGCCTGCAGAAAGACGAATGTTGTCTGTGGGGCGGTAAATCAGATCACCGCCAACTTCTGAAACAAAAGATTTGTGACCGACCGCGCCATAACGCAAACTTGCAAACAATTCGTACGAAGGGGCCGCATATTTGACGCGCCCACCCAGCTCCAGCGACGGATCGATCGTCGCCAAGCCTGCGAGTTCTTCAAAATCATCCGCGTCGCGTCCTGTGATATAGCGCACGGACGGGCCAAATCCGAGGCCCGTTGCCTGACCAGGCTCACGCGATATCGGGCCGATTTTCACGGTGTCGATCGCGAACTTGAAACCCACGCCCGCATCTTGATCAGCATCGCCAAAATATCCCGGCTCTAGATCAGGACCAAGCCCCAGCCAAAAAGAGACCTCGTTCTGCGCGTCTTGTGCCGCAGCGAAAACGGGTGCTGTGATCAGGGCGGTTGCTGTCAAAATGCGCAAAAACATGTAAGGACCTTTCTGTTTCTTACCCCTGAGATAGCACAGCACATCTTTCAAGCAAGCCCGCAATAGACAGCATGGCTGCACTGCGCTAAGCCGCACCATCACACCGTAGGGATAAATCATGCTTTCATATCAACACATCTACCATGCCGGAAATCTGGCAGATGTGCACAAACACAGCATGCTGGCTTGGGTGCTGGACTACATGACCCGCAAGGACAAACCCCTGTCCTATATGGAAACGCACGCCGGACGCGGGCTTTATAATTTGACCGATGAGGCCGCGATCAAAACCGGCGAGGCGGCCCAAGGGATTGCACGCGCCGCTGACTGGTTTGCCGCCGATCATCCTTATTCAAAGGTGCTTGCTCGCATCCATACCAAACATGGTGCAAACGCCTATCCCGGCTCGCCTGCAGTTGCCGCCGAAAGCATCCGCCCGATGGACAACATGTATCTGGCGGAATTGCATCCGCAGGAATTTACAGCGCTCAAGGAAAACATGTCGCCTTATGGCGGCGTGTTCAAACAGATGGACGGTTGGGAATTGGCGTTGTCGATGTGCCCGCCTGAACCGCGTCGGGGCATGCTATTAATTGACCCGTCGTTCGAGATCAAAACCGACTACGAGACAATTCCAAAGACGATCAGCCAAATCCACCGCAAGTGGGGCGTTGGTGTCATCATGCTTTGGTACCCCATTTTGGCTGATGGCCCACACAAGCCGATGGTGCGCGCCTTGCAATCAGCCTTGCCAGAGGCCGTGACCCACGAAGTCGCTTTTCCACCTGCCCGCGCGGGTCACCGCATGGTTGGATCGGGTCTTTTTGTCGTAAATGCGCCCTATGGTTTCGAAGAAGAGGCCACGCGGCTTTCTGCCCTCTTTCACACCAAGCTTCGCCGGACTATATAAAAACGATGTTTAGTGATCTGATCCGGCGCATGACCGCCCCCGAACCGCAAACCCTTCCTGATCCTGATGCCAGATTGGCGCTCGGGGCTATCCTTGTGCGACTTGCGCGAACTGACGGTGACTATTCCACCGATGAAGTTGCACAAATCGACCAACTGCTGATGCGCCGCTATGACTTGCCACAATCAGAGGCCGCAGCCCTACGTGCGCAATGCGAAACCCTTGAGGCCGAAGCCCCAGATACCGTCCGCTTTACCCGGGCAATCAAAGAAGCTGTGTCCTATGAGGACCGTGTTAGTGTGATCGAGGCGATGTGGGCAGTTGTTCTAGCCGACGGCATCCGCGACGACGAAGAAGACAGCATGATGCGCATGACCGTGTCTTTGCTGGGCGTCACCGACCAAGACAGCCACCGTGCGAGACTAAAAGTCAGCGCTGGATGATTGCCAGTCTGCCGATGTATGCGCGTGCGTCGAATAAGGCGGCGCATGATACCCTTTGGGGATTGATCAGGGATGCACTGCGCGGACAAGGTCTTGCCGCACCGGACGGGCTTGATCATGATATCGGGCACATGGACAGCTGGGCGCATTCAGATTTGGTGCTCGGTCAAATTTGCAACTTGCCTTTGCGGGCCGCATTCATGGACAAAGTGACAATAATTGGCGCAGCTGACTACGGTCTCAACGGGTGTCCTCCGGGGCATTACCGCAGCCACTTTGTTGTCCACAACGACTGCCCCGCAAATGACCCTGCTGACATGTTTGACGCGCGTTTTGTTTGCAACGAACCCCTGTCCCAATCAGGCTATGGCGCGGCGCAGCTTTGGGCACAGACGCAAGGCAGACAATTCAAGCTAAGTGCGGCCACCGGCAGCCACAATGCAAGCATTGCAGCCGTCGCGTCAGGCACGGCGGACATCGCGGCAATCGATGCACAAACGTGGCGGATCGAATCTGGTGAAAACCCGCACACGCAGAATCTGAGAATGATCGGGCATACTGCGCCTTCCCCGGGAATGACATTTATCACCCGCAAGGGGCAGAATCCGCAGCCATATTTTGCGGCAATTGCCGCGGCGATCAGTCAACTACACCCGCAAGTGGCATCAGTGCTGGGCTTGAATACAATCATAGCGTTAGACCCCATTGCCTATGACTTACCGTTCCCTCCAAAACCGACCGCAATCCTCGCTTAACGTGAGGTCGCAACAGGCGCAGATGTTGCCAAGGGCCCCAAAATAGGCCCTACTGCACCGACAGTGAAAGAAAAGTGGTCATAGTGACAAACCCCGCCCCGGTAATCGAAATCCGCAACTTGCACAAAGCCTATGGTGATCTTGAGGTCCTCAAGGGCGTTGATATCGTGGCGCCTGCCGGCCATGTTGTATCTTTGATCGGGTCGTCCGGGTCTGGCAAATCAACACTTTTGCGATGCGCCAACCTGTTAGAAGACAGCCAGCAAGGCGATGTTATTTTCTGCGGTGAACCAGTGCTCTGGAAGGGCAGCGGTTTGAACCGACGCCCCGGCGATCACGCACAAATGATTCGCATCCGGACGAACCTGTCGATGGTGTTCCAGCAGTTCAATTTGTGGGCACACATGACAATCTTACAAAACGTGATGGAAGCACCTCTCACGGTCCTCAAGCGTGACCGCGCAGAAGTCGAAGCATCGGCGCGCAAATATCTCGACAAAGTCGGCATCGGCGATAAATGCGATGTCTATCCCGCCCAGCTATCTGGCGGACAACAACAACGGGCCGCTATCGCGCGCGCCCTCTGCATGGAGCCCAAAGCACTGCTGTTTGACGAACCAACCAGCGCTTTGGACCCCGAACTTGAACAAGAAGTCGTCAAGGTCATAAAAGATCTCGCCTCTGAAGGACGAACAATGATTATTGTGACCCACGACATGCGTCTGGCCGCTGATGTCAGCGACCACGTCGTATTCTTGCATCAAGGGAAGATCGAAGAAGAAGGCGCACCCGCCGACATCTTCGCTCATCCCAAAACCGACCGATTGCGGGGCTTTTTATCTGCAACGGTTAACTAATTTCATCATATCGGGAGAATAAAGATGAAAAACCTTATCCTTACAACGGCCGCACTCGCCGTCGCAGGAAGCTTTGCAATGGCTGACGGTCACGCCGTCGTCCGGCTTGGCACCGAAGGCGCATATGCACCTTACAACTTTATTAACGACGCTGGCGAAGTAGACGGATTCGAGCGTGAATTAGGCGACGAGCTTTGCTTGCGCGCTGAACTGACCTGCGAATGGGTCACCAACGAGTGGGACAGCATTATTCCCAACCTCGTATCCGGAAACTACGACGCGATCATCGCAGGCATGTCGATCACCGACGAGCGCAAAGAAGTTATCGACTTCTCCGAGGCGTACACACAGCCAGATCCATCCGCGTTCCTTGCGATGGGCGATGTGGACCTGACCACCGCAGTAATCGCGGCACAGTCCAGCACAATCCAAGCCAGCTATGTGACCGGCATCGTCGGTGCCACTTTGCTTGAGTTCGCGTCACCAGACGAAACAATCGCAGCTGTCAAAGCCGGCGAAGCTGATGCAGTTCTCGCTGACAAAGCATTCCTTGAGCCAATCGCAATGTCCGACGCCGAAATGTCCTTTGTTGGCGATGATGTGTTGATCGGTGGCGGTATCGGCCTTGGTGTGCGACAGTCCGATACAGAACTGCGCGACAAGTTCACGGCAGCCATCCAGTCGATGAAAGCTGACGGCACATTGAACGAATTGATCGTCAATTGGCTCCCAGGTTCGGCTACATTCTAAGCTATTGCTTGCGCCTCGACTTTGCAGTCGGGGCGCAACACACCTTCATCATCTTGCCCTTTAAACTCAGATTCCGCCCTAACCCCTAGGCACCCCACATTTTTAGTTATTGCACCGATCCTGCCACCCTTGAAGGGCTCCAATGGCTTAGCTGCTACCTGACAACAGGCAAGCACATGTCGATGTATTGGGCCTTTGGAACAGTTTTGTTGCTGCTTGCAATCACGGCCCCAACTGCCCTTGCCTTCGGGTTTGCTGGCGCGTCTGCAGCCCGCAGCGGCATCGCCCCGCTACGCTGGATCGGCAAAACCTACATATCCGTTGTTCGTGGCATTCCCGATATTGCATTCTTTCTGTTCTTCGTCATCGCCCTTGATCAAGGGTTCGAATACATCCGCCACCGCATCAAGTGTCCTGACTGGTCTGATGCAGTGCGCCAAGGCAACGATTTTGTCGTCTGTACCGCTGCCAAACTTCCTTTGGGAAATTCCCCACAATGGGTGCATGAAACCTATGGCTTTATGCTGGCGGTTCTGACATTTGCGATCGTTTTCGGGGCTTTTGCAGCCAACGTTCTATTTGGCGCGATGCGGGCAGTGCCCAAAGGTCAGCTTGAAACGGCCGAAGCTTACGGGATGAACCGTCGCCAGACCTTCTGGCGCGTGCTTGTGCCCCAAATGTGGGTCTTTGCTTTACCGGGCTTGTCGAACCTCTGGATGGTGCTGATCAAAGCCACGCCTTTGTTGTTCCTTTTAGGTGTTGAAGACATCGTCTATTGGGCGCGTGAATTGGGCGGGGCCAAGCAACCGCAGTTCACCGAATATCCCCATCCAGATTGGCGGATATGGTATTTCGGCGCATTGCTGATCTTTTACCTGTGCTTCACCAAAGTATCCGAAGTGGTGCTAGACCGTATCATGGCGCGTCTAACCCACGGCCAAGCCACATCTGCGGGCGAAGCGCAGCGAAAGGCCGCGACATGAGTTGTTGGGAAACCATCGCTGACTACGCGTTGCGCAGCCAAGGCATCGGCGAACGGCTGTTGCCGCGCAGCGATTTCACGCTGTGCCAGCAATTCACCCTGATCGGCTCCGGTATGATCTGGAACATCTACTTTGGCGTCGTGGCCCTTTGTGCGGGGTTCTTTTTGGCAACTGCGGTCGCGTTGGGCAAAGCGGCGCAGACCATTTGGCTGCGCAAACCAGCCGAATGGTTCATCTTCATCTTTCGCGGCTCGCCGCTATTTATCCAATTCTTCTTTGCATATTTCTTGTTTCTGAGCCTCAAAGGCGCCTACCCGTTCTTTAGCCCGCTGACATCTGCATGGGCTGGCGCGTTGGTCGTGCTGTTCTTGAACACCGCAGCCTACACAGGCGAGATTTTCTACGGCGCGCTGCAGTCCATCCCCAAGGGCGACACCGAAGCTGCAGATGCATACGGTCTATCAGGCTGGGCGCGGTTTCGCCGCGTGATCTGGCCCACAATGCTGCGCCTTGCGTGGCCTGCCTACACAAACGAAGCGATCTTTTTATTCCACGCGACAACGCTCGTTTTCTTCTCTGGCTTTCCGGCAACACAGCAACGCGGCGACGCGCTTTACTATGCGAATTACTTTGCCGATAAAACATTCAACCCCTTTGTGCCCTACCCCATTCTTGCAGGTTATTTCATCCTGCTCACGCTGATCGTTATTGGTATCTTTGGGTTTATCAATAATCGCTTGAACCGCCATTTACCCCAAGAAAGGCGCAAGGCAATTAAGATAAGGCCGCAGATAATCCGATGAGTTGGCTTGATGATCACCCAGAAATTCGCAACCTGCGCTGTGGTGCTGCCGACCTGAATGGCCAAGCGCGTGGCAAACGTGTTCCCCGCCGTTTTGCTGAAAAGCTGGAAAAAGACGGGACCCGCTTTCCGTTGTCTGTCCTGAACCTTGATATTTGGGGCGAAGATATTGACGACAGCCCGCTGGTTTTTGAAACAGGCGATGCTGATGGCCTGCTGTTGCCAACCGAACGTGGCTACGTGCCAATGCCATGGCTACGTTCACCTTCTGCTATTTTGCCGCTTTGGGCCTTTCACGAAGACGGCACGCCTTTCAAGGGTGATCCGCGCCATGCGCTTGCGCGTGTCCTTGACCGCTACACAGCACTTGGCCTGACGCCAGTCGCCGCCACCGAAATGGAGTTTTATCTGGTGGACGACAGCGGCAAAGAAATCCGCCAGCCAAAATCCCCAATATCCGGCAAGCGGCGCGCAGGTGCGGAAATCCTATCCTTGCGCGCCCTTGATGCTTTCGACGAGTTCTTTAACGAGCTTTACGAGGCTTGCGATGCGATGAATATCCCTGCTGAAGCCGCGATTTCCGAAGGCGGTGTCGGCCAATTCGAGGTGAACCTCGAACACGTCCCGGACGCGCTAAAGGCCGCAGATGATGCTTGGCTGTTCAAGATGCTGGTGCGCGGGTTGGCCCGTAACCACGGCATGGCTGCCAGTTTCATGGCCAAGCCATACGAAGATCACGCGGGCAATGGTCTACACACGCATTTTTCGGTCATTGATGCAGACGGCAACAATGTTTTTGCAAATGGCACCCACGAAGGCACGCCGATGCTTCATAATGCGATTGCGGGCTGCCTTGCTGGTATCCCCGACCTTGCGCTGATCTTTGCACCACACGGCAATAGCTATGAACGGCTTGTCCCCGGCGCACATGCCCCAACCAGCATCTGTTGGGCCTATGACAACCGCACCGCAACCATTCGCGTCCCAGGTGGCAGCTTTGCAGCAAGGCGTATTGAACACAGGTTGGCGGGCGGCGATGTGAACCCGTATCTGTTCCTAGCAGCGGTTTTGGGATCCGCTTTGATCGGAATCGAGGACAAGCTGACGCCACCCGCTCCGATCAAGGGCAATTCGTATGAACAAAAGCTGCCGCAAGTGCCCGGCACTTGGGGTGATGCGATCGATGCATTTGAACACAGCACATTGGCGAAACGCATTTTTGACCCGCAACTGATTGAGAACTTGGTCCGCACCAAACGCCAAGAGATGTTCCACTTTGCCGCAATGACGGCGGAAGAGCAGCTCGATTTCTACCTTGATCTTGTTTAACCAAAGCCCCCCCTAGCAAGTTGGATTAAGAGCCTCTAGCTTTGGTTTAACAAACATCCAACGAGAGTCTTAGCCATGAAAATCGGCATCCTGCAGACCGGCCACGCCCCAGACGAATTGTTGCCGACCACTGGCGACGTGTACACGTATTTTGAACGCATGCTGGACGGCAATGGTTTCACATTTACCACTTATAGCGTCGTCGACATGGTATTTCCGACATCGATCACCGAATGTGACGGTTGGATCATCACAGGTTCCAAACATGGGGCCTACGAGGACATCGATTTTATTGCCCCGCTTGAGGGATTGATCCGCGATATTTATGCTGCTGACATCCCGCTCGTTGGCATTTGCTTTGGACATCAAATCATCGCGAAAGCCTTGGGCGGCAAGGTCGAGAAATTCAGCGGCGGCTGGGCTGTAGGCCACACAGACTATGATTGGGACGGTGAAACCGTGGCGTTAAACGCTTGGCACCAAGATCAGGTGACTGAACGTCCGGCGGACGCCACCGTTTATGCCGGAAATGCCTTTTGTGAAAATGCAGCGCTCGTTTATGGCAATCGCATTTTCACGATACAACCACATCCCGAATACGGGGCCGCCTTCATCAACGGCCTGCTGGACTATCGCGGCAAAGGCGTGGTTCCTGAACACCAAATGGACGAAGCCCGCGCCAACCTTAGTAAACCAGATGATAGCCCGCGCGTTGCTACACAAATCGCGCGCTTCTTTAAAGAACGGAAAATCGCATGAGTTGGACCAAGAGCATACCAGAGGCCGCACAGGTTTATCTGGAACAAAATCGTCTCGACGAAGTCGAATGTGTCATCGGTGACTTGCCCGGCATTGCACGCGGAAAAACTGTTCCCGCAGGCAAATGGGAAAAACAGGCACATTTTCATCTTCCTAATTCGATCTTCTTCCAAACCATTACGGGCGACTGGGGCGAAGCTGCAGGGCCGGACGGGTTTCTTGAACCTGACATGATTCTAAAGCCAGACCTATCAACGGCGACCGCTGCACCTTGGGCCAAGGATGGCACATTGCAGGTGATCCACGACGCCTTTGATCAAAAGGGCAAGCCTGTCGCGTTTTCGCCGCGCAATGTTCTGCGCCGCGTTGTCGCCCTTTATGAAGCAGAAGGCTGGACCCCGATTGTCGCCCCCGAGATGGAATTCTACCTTGTCGCGCGCAACATTGATCCGGCCAAGTCGATTGAACCGATGATGGGCCGCACCGGTCGGCCGGCAGCGGGACGCCAAGCGTATTCCATGTCTGCTGTTGACGACTACGGTCCTGTGATCGACGACATCTATGAGTTTGCCGAAGTCCAAGGGTTCGAGATCGACGGCATCGCCCAAGAAGGTGGCGCTGGCCAACTCGAGATTAACTTGCGCCATGGCGACCCAATTAAGTTGGCAGACGAAGTGTTCTTTTTCAAACGTCTGATCCGCGAGGCCGCGCTGCGGCATGATTGCTTTGCGACATTCATGGCGAAACCCATCGCTGGTGAACCCGGATCGGCCATGCACATCCACCATTCGGTCATCGACGCAAAAGGCCGCAATATCTTTACCGGACCGGGTGGCGGGGAAACCGATGCGTTCTTCCACTTTATCGGTGGCTTGCAAGAATACATGCCAAGTGCAATCGCTGTGATCGCACCATATGTGAACAGCTACCGTCGCTATGTCGAAGGTGAAGCTGCACCTGTGAACCTTGAATGGGGCCGCGATAACCGCACAACCGGCATTCGCATTCCGATCTCTGATCCGGCTGCACGTCGCGTTGAAAACCGCCTGCCCGGCATGGATTGCAATCCTTATCTGTGCATCGCCGCATCGCTTGCATGCGGGTATTTGGGGATGAAAAACGAAATCCGCCCTGATAAACGCTGGCGCGGCGAGGCATCAGATTCCGAAGCCGAAATCGCAAGCTCGCTTGCAGATGCGCTTGACTTGTTCGACGAAGCGAAAGAACTGCATGACGTGCTAGGCCCTGATTTTGCGCGCGTCTATTCCATCGTCAAACGCGCCGAACACACCGAGTTCTTGCAAGTCATTAGCCCATGGGAGCGCGAGCACCTGTTGTTGAACGTCTAAACAATGAACCCGCTTTACCGCAATGATCGCCAAGGCGTTTTGCCCGACAGTTGGTACGTGGCATCAACGGATATTCCAGCTGACCGCCCGACATTGCAAGGCGAAGTCACGGCAGACGTCTGTATCGTCGGCGCAGGGTTCACTGGGCTGTCAGCAGCGCGACACCTTGCGTCCAAAGGACTTGATGTAGTTGTTGTGGATGCGCACCGCGTCGGCTTTGGCGCATCGGGGCGCAACGGCGGTCAGGTTTGCAGCGGCTATAATGTACCCATGCGCAAGCTTGCAGAAACATATGGGGCGGATCATGCACGGCGACTTTGGGACCTTGCAGAAGAAGCCAAGGACGACCTGCGCGGACTTTGCCAAACGGCAATCCCGGAAGCACAATACAAACCTGGCATTGCAGAAGCCGCCGCAAAACCCGGTGAAGTCGACGGGATGCACCGCGACGTGGAGTTCTTGCAACAGGCCTACGGGCACGACACTGTCCACACTCTTGACCGCGCAGGGATCAACGATCTGATCAAAACAGACAGCTATTTTGGCGGGCATCTGGACCTTGGAGCAGGCCATATTCACCCGCTTCGCTATGCGTTCGGGTTGGCACACTTGGCGGAAAAAACAGGTGCGCGCATCTATGAACGCAGCGAAGTGCATCATATCGCGCACGGGGCCACCGCAGTTTTGTGCACAAGCCAAGGGCGGATCAAAGCCCAGCATGTGATCCTTGCGGGGAACGGATACTTGCCAAATATCGAACGGAAAGTGTCGGCAAAGATATTGCCGGTCAACAGCTTTATCGCAGCAACTGAACCGCTAGGCGAGCTTGCGGCTGAAATATTGTCACAAGATATTGCCGTCAGTGACAGCAAATTCGTCCTGAACTACTATCGCCTTTCCGAGGACAAGCGCCTGCTGTTTGGTGGGCGGCCAAGCTATCAAATCGCCTTCCCGACGGATATCAGCACGACACTGCGGCAACGTATGACACGGATGTTTCCGCAACTGGGCGATGTGAGGGTTGACTATGCGTGGGGCGGGACACTTGGGATCACGGCGAACAAGCTGCCTGCCATTCAGCAGGTCGCACCGAATGTGATCTCTGCCTCTGGCTTTTCTGGGCACGGTGTCGCGCTGACGGGGCTCGCGGGCAAAGTTCTAGCCGAAGCCGTCGCAGGTCAGGCGGGCAGGTTCGATACTTTGGCCGATCTGAAAACACCGAATTTCCCCGGTGGTGTCGCCATGCGTGCCCCAATACTAAGGCTCGCAATGACATGGTATGCGATGCGCGACCGCCTAGGCGTTTAGGTGTCTAGGCGTTACTTGCCCATCTTTGATAGTTTTTCCTGCAAGGCGGCAAGCTGGTTTTTGATCTCGCCCAAATCGTCACCTGCTTGAGTCTTTTCTTCGCCAGCAGCAGGAATAATTCCACTGGTCATCGCCTTGAAAAACGCGGCTTGCTGGGCGCGCATTGCATCAAAGCCAGGCATCGCGGTCATCGGGTTGGCTTTGCCCATGTTTTCGAGCGCCTTAGACTGCCCATCGCGTAGCATCTCAAAACTGGCTTGCAGGAATTCAGGGACAACAGAGGCGGCCTGACTGGTATAGCTGCGCACCAGATCGGTCAGCACATCAACAGGCAACACACTTTCGCCGCGGCTTTCGTGTTCGGCGATAATTTGCAACAGATATTGGCGGGTTAGATCATCACCGGATTTGAGGTCCACAATCTGCACTTCGCGGCCTTCGCGGATAAAAAGTGCGATATCCTCGAGCGTCACATAGTCGCTTGTCTCTGTGTTATAAAGACGGCGGCTCGCGTAGCGCTTGATCAGCAGCGGTTTGTTGGTGTCGGCCACGGGCGTCCCTTTCACGGATGTTGCGGTGCAGAGAAGCCTATGCTGCGTCTGCGCAAAAAGAAAGCCTTAGTCGCAAACAAAAGACGGCCCGCGCTAACGGACCGTCTTTGAAAACTTACCCTCAGGGAGGCAAGGGTGTTTTAAAATCGCTTACTTAGCAGTTGCTTTTTTCGCAGCTGCAGTTACTTCGTTCGTTGCTTTTTTCGCAGCAGCAGTCATGTCCTCGGACATGTCTTTGCCTGCAGCCATAACCATTTCCATAGTCTGGGTCTGAACCATTTTCGCGATTTCAGCGAAAGCAGCCATGTGCTCTGCAGCGGACTCGGCAGATGTAGATGCGAAGTCTGTCATAGCTTTTGCATAGTCAGCTGGCTCTGTTTTTGCAGAGGTCATCGCTTCCATCTTGGCGATGGTGTCTTTTGTCCACTTTGCGGACAGCTCGGCAGATTTGCCAGCAGCGTCAAGTGCGACTGTGGACAGTTTTTCGGCCATAGCGGTCTGGCTCTTGAACTGCTCTTCCATTGCTTTGGTGTCTACAGGGAAAGCGCCTGTCATGTCTTTGAAGATCGCTGTGAAGTCTTGTGCATTGTTAGCCATTGTAGAAGCCTTTCTGTTTGGGTCAGCGCGGATCCGAATCCGCTGTTTTGTTCTGACACCAATATGCATGCTGCAGTGCAGCATTTCAAGTTTTTTCTGCAGTGCAGCATAAAATA
>NZ_JAFMHR010000019.1:22533-30088 GCF_017854415.1 Yoonia sp.
GTATAGTGTCCGTACTTGTTCTTGCTGGGTGGATTGATAATCCCTGCGATGTGCCCGCTTTCTGATAGAACAAAGGTCTTGTCTTTCGAACCCATCTTGGAAACGCCGGCAAAGCTGCTTTTCCACGCGGCAATATGATCCGTCTCGCAGGCGATAGCGCAAAGCGGCACAGTAACGTCTTTTAACCGCACTGTTTCGCCGGCGATTTCAAATCCATCGGTCGCAAATTTGTCGTCTTGGCAAAGGCCACGCAGATATTCGACCGACATTTTGGCTGGCAAGTTCGTGCCGTCACCGTTCCAATATAGCAAATCAAATGCTGGTGGCGCCTTGCCCATCATGTAACTTTTGATCGCAGGCCCGTAGATCAGATCATTCGAGCGCAAATACGAAAACGTACGCGACATAAAATAAGAATCCAGGATGCCGTTCTGTGTGACCTCATCCTCGATGCCGTCAATAAAGTCATCGTCCAGAAACACGCCCACCTCGCCCCGATCCGAAAAATCAGTGAGCGTCGTAAACAAAGTCGCGGAATTTACAGAGGTATCTTTGCGCTTTTTCATTAAGGCAAGCGTCAACGAAAGTGTCGTTCCCGCAATGCAGTAGCCCACTGCATTCACCTTTTTAACGTCGCAGATCTGCTTCACTTCTTTAAAGGCGGTCAGATAACCTTGTTCGACATAGTCCGTCATCGAAGTGTCGCTATAGCTGGCGTCGGGGTTCACCCACGACACAACAAAGACGGTATAGCCCTGATCGACAGCCCACTTAATCAAGCTGTTCTGCGGTTTTAGGTCCATAATATAGAATTTGTTAATCCACGGCGGAAAGATAACCAGCGGGGTCTCGTATACTTTTTCAGTGCTTGGCGTATACTGGATCAGCTCAAACATATGATTGCGAAACACAACAGAACCCGGCGTCGTTGCGAGGTTCTCACCCAATGTGAATGCTTTTTTGTCGGCAAGTGTTACGACCAAATCACCATTGTTCGCCTCAAGATCGGAAATCATATTTTCCAGCCCAGCAACAAGGCTTTCGCCCTCAGTTTCCGCAGCGAGTGCCAATGCTTCGGGGTTTGTGGGCAGAAAATTTGTAGGGCTGATCATATCGATCATCTGCTGGCTGAAATAGCGCAGGCGCTTTTTCTCTTCGCCATCCAGCGTATCGATGTTTTCGACAGCTTGCTGCACTGCAGCAGCATTCATCATGTACTGCTGTTTGATAAAGTTGAAATACGGGTTCGTGTCCCACAATTCGTGCGAGAATCGCCGATCCTTGGGCGTTTCATCCGTTGGCGGGGCAAGCTTACCCTGTGACAAAAGGTGCTGCGCTTCGACGTAGTGTTTGACGGATTTGCCCCAAAACTCGAGCTGATTTTCGATCATTTTGGCAGGATTATTCATCATTTCAGACATATAAGCGGTCGCCGCTTTGACATATAAATCCTGGTTTGGCCCTTGCAAAGAAGGGGCAACTTGCCGTCCCTGCCCCATGACTTTCAACAAACGCTGGGTCAGTTCTTCGACCCGTGCAAGGTTTGCTTCGAGTTTTGCAACATTCTGGCCAACCGCTTCGCCAATCTCCAAATCATTTGTTGTCATTTTAACTTTCCTATGCGCATGCTGCAGGTGCAGCATTTTTGCGCCTTACCATCGGAGACGAACCAAATGAAGTACATGATAACATATGATCTGATGGAATCCATGCGCAACACCAATCAATGGCTTGGTGCAACTGCGCGCGCATATGCTTCGTACCCTATGATGTCATTGGGGGCAAACCCTGCGATTGACTGGCTTCAGGCATGGGGCACAGTGACCGAACGCACTTTTCAAAGAATGGTAGCCAAGCCCGATTGGAACATTCCAGTTCAAACAAACAAGGATGGCCGTGATATGGTTGTCACCACTGAAAAGGTGGTCGAACGTCCTTTTGGCGATTTGCTGCGGTTTTGTGTTGGTAACCGCCCTGAGCGGACCCGCAAAGTGCTGTTGGTCGCACCGATGTCTGGTCACTATGCGACTTTGCTGCGCAAAACGGTGATCAGCCTTTTGCCCGATGCCGACATTTATATTACTGATTGGCACAACGCCCGCGATATCCCCGTCAGCGCCGGAAAGTTCGATATCGAGGATTACACCGTCTATCTGATGGAATTCATGCGCGCACTTGGCCCCGATATTCATGTGATCGCCGTTTGTCAGCCTGTGCCTTTGGCGTTGGCCGCGACAGCATATCTTGCGGAACTTGATCCGGCCGCACAGCCACGCACCCTGACCCTGATCGGCGGACCCGTCGATCCAGAGGCGAACCACACCGAAGTTACCGACTTCGGCCGTTCCGTCACGATGGGGCAATTGGAAGAAACGATGATTCAGCGCGTTGGCTTCAAGTCCAAAGGCGTTGGCCGTCTGGTTTATCCGGGATTACTACAACTTGCTTCATTCATCTCGATGAATGCCGAAACGCATTCCAATGCTTTCCGTGATGAAATCATCCGCGTCGCCAAAGGCGAAGCGTCAGAGCATGATCGCCACAACGCATTCTACGACGAATATCTTGCAGTCATGGATATGACCGCAGAATTCTACCTGTCCACGGTCGAGCGGATATTTAAAGGCCGCGAGATTGCACAGAACGAATTTGTTGTTGCAGGTCATAAGGTCGACATCGGCAAGATCACCACTGTTGCAGTGAAAATCGTCGAAGGCGAAGATGACGATATCTCTGCACCGGGTCAGTGCCTCGCGGCTTTGCCATTACTAACCGGCTTGCCGGACTCAAAGAAAGCGTCGCATCTTGAGCCTGGCGCAGGTCACTACGGTATTTTCGCAGGAAAAAGCTGGCGCGATAATATCCGCCCATTGGTACTGGATTTCATCGACGCCAATTCCGGTGCACCTGCCGCGGATGCGGACGCGGACAAAGTCGTTAACCTGAAGTAATAAAGTTATTGCGCCACATCAGTGGCGCAATACCAACGGCTGTTTCATCCAACGCTGCAATGCATCAGTTACAGCATCGGCAGCTTCAAGCGTTGGCAAATAGCCCGCTTGCTCAATCACTTCCAAAGTCGCGTATGGAATGAGTTCAGCCATGAATTCATGTCGCTTGAGGTTATATTGCCCGTCGTGGCGCCCACACATAATGCAGGTAGGCTGACGGAGCTGGCGCAAAGTGGCTTGTTGGTCTTTGCGGCGCTGCAAGGCGCGGGTTTGCCTGATATAAGCCTCTGGCCCGATGTCCTGACCCATTTGCGTCAAGAGCCTGACCAGTTCTGCTTTGTCAGAGCTTGCAGCCATCCACGTCGAATTAATCTCGTGGGTAAGAACATCCGACCATCGCCCAGCGCGGGCAGCAATAATCTGAGTTTCACGCGCAGCCGCGGTTTCTGGTGTGTCAGCTTGCGGACTTGTGGCAACCAGCGCGATGCGGGTCACGCGGTCGGGCGCGCGCCTGATGATTTCCATCGCGACCATACCGCCCAGCCCCATCCCCATAAGCGCGAACTTCGCAGGTGCCCATGACAGGATCTGACTGGCAATTTCTTCCATCCGTTCGCCACATGCGGCAGGCGTGACCATAACCGCGTGTTCACGCGATAAATCAGCAATTTGCGGCGCGAAAATTCGCGCATCGCATAACAAAGGTGGGATCATCACCAGCGTTTCAGATGTCATTTTAATTGGACCTCAACACGCGCTTCTCGCTTGAACGCTTTAGAGGCATTGTGGCCTTTGCCGCCCACCACCGCAACCCGTCAACGCGGTGGCAGTGCCGCAATCCAAGCTAAAATCCGCTGCGCCAATGGTGCTGTTTGATTGGGCGAGAATATGTCGCCAGCCATGATATGTCCCATCTCGTCGTCCGCAGTGGTCTGCTTCAGAACGACGGTGTCGGTCACCGCACCCCACCGCGCAATCGTTTGTTTTATGTTATCGGGATGTACGACCTGATCTTGCGGGTTCACGCAGAATAGCGCGGGTGTCGTGATCTTGGACAGGTCCGCTTTGCGCACTGCACGCACGGCGTCGGCCATCACATGCACGGCCTCTGTCGGGTATTCAAGCGTCCAGAAAGCGGCATGCGCGTCATTCTTGGCCGGAAAAGACCGCGCATGCCCAGCCACATATTTTGCCCAGCTGCGCGCATGCGGCAAATCCAACAATGTCTGGACCGTGCGGTGCCGCAGGCCAAAATTTGGTGACACATGGACCATCGCCCTAACCGCTGACCCTTCGGCAAATGCCAATGTAGCAATAGTGCATCCGGTCGAACAGCCAATCACGATCACCTCTTGCCCGATTGTTCGGGCAACGGCGAAGGCCTCTGTTACATCGCTTTGCCACGCCGAAAGACTAGCGCGTCCCATGGCATCCCCGTCTTGGCCGTGGCCTGTCAGACGGGTGAAATAGATGTTCGCGCCAAGATCTTTTGCAATCACATCGGGCAATGGCCGCAATTCTTCGCCAGTGGCTGAAAATCCGTGAACATAAAGCACGCTGTATGCTGTTTGAACGGCTGATTGGTCCGCCCAAACAATCCGCTTTTCGCACCCTTGGCGCAGATGCGGGACATCTGCCTCTTGCGCGGCAAGCGTCGCTTCTATGGTCGCCAGTTCAAGCAAGGGCGCGCGCCGCCATAGGCCGGTAGACTGCCCACAGACCAATCACAGCCACGATCAAAATCACCGCAGGGATAAGCGTGATCGCATTTAGCAATGCAGCCATCGCACCATCTGACTGGGTCACAACCCCGACTGTCGTTTCTTGCCAACCCGCGGCCGCTAATGTCAAACCAAGAACCGCAGGAGCCGCTGCATTCGCAAGCTTTTGGCCAAATAGCCAGACCGCGGAAAACGCGCCTTCAATCGCGACACCACTGGTCCGGCGGGTCACGTCCATCAGGTCGGGATACATCGCCCAGGGGATCTGCTGATAAGCTCCGTTGGTCATGCCAGCCAGCACAAACATCCCCGCAATCGCAGTGACATTCACAGAAGGCAGCTGCGTGTTCAGTGCGTAAAGCAGCACCACATAAAGCGACAAACCGATGATCAGTGCCCCGACTTTGCCGAGACGGTTGGACAGCAAGACCCAGACGGCTTGGCTTAGGATTGAGCCGATAACGAAGGCCGCAAACATCAGGCTCAGTGTGCTCAGCGCCGCGGCGGCACCTGACAGCATCGTGTCCCCGCTGTCGACGATCAGATACATTGCCGCAAACGGCAGACCCGCTGTGATCATGGCAATGGCCAATGTCATAACCCCGTAAAGCACGACCAGCACCATGAACGCTTTGTTCGCAAAGACCAAACCGAACATGCCTGCCAAATTGACCTGCGCCGCCATCTTATTGCGCGGCGCTTTGCGTGTCGACCAAAGCGAAAGCCAGACAGCCCCCACCATCAAAGGCGTGACCGCCAACGCGGCCATGGCGTACCCCATCGAACCCGCAAGCCCCGGGATCACCGCGCCACCGATCAAGATGCCGATACTCGCAAAGGCCATGCGCCAGCCCGTCATAGCAGAGCGTTCTTTGGGGTCTTGCGTGATCTCGCCCGATTGCGCGCCATATGGGATCGCGACCATCGTAAAACCAACCGTGGCCAGCCCGAAGAATGCGACCACCCACGTCAGGTTTGCAGACATCGCCATGCCAGCAGGAACCGAAAACAACCCGACCATCCCTGCCGACATCACCAATACACCGAGAAACATCCACGGTGCGCGGCGGCCATAGCGGCTTTGTGTTCGGTCGCTTAAGTACCCAATCAACGGGTCGGTGATCATATCAAAGATCAAAACGGCTGTCGTAACAAAGCCCGCAATGCCGACAGGCACACCCAGAAATGCGGTCAGGTAAGTCAGGATCAGCAATTGCTTGACTACGACAAAGACAACGATGCCCATGTCGGCCAAACCCCAGCCCGCTTTTTGTCCCAGTGATAGTGCCATCGTTGTGTCCCCTCCCAAGGATTTTGCGCACCCTAAGCAGAGGCATACACGCGACCCTAATGGAACGTAGCGTCGCTTTATGAAGTCAGGTTCAACACGTTTTCTACGGAGGCTTCGATCAACTGCAAACACGCCTCATCCGAGAACCTGTGATCAGCCCCATCGACCAGCGTCAACCGCATATCAGGGCCTTGTGCATGTTCAAGCAAGCCCAGCGCCACAGACATTTCAACGTCCGCATCAGCCGTCCCCTGTAAAAACCGCACAGGGAAGTCCAGCGGCAGCGGATCACGCAAGACCAACCGGGTTCGGCCTTCTTCGATCAGGCGCCGCGTGATGATGTAAGGTTCACCATATTCAGATGGCAATGCGACCTGCCCCGCCATCAATTCTGCCTTCTGTGCGTCGGTAAATCCGCCCCACATACCGTCTTCGGTAAAATCAGGTGCAGCGGCAATAGTCACCAATCCCGCGACCTTTTCCGGCATCGCACGCGCGAGCAGCAATGATATCCAGCCGCCCATACTTGAGCCGACCAAAATCACTTTGCCTGCCAGCAATCCAATCGCAGCGCAGGCGTCTTCGAACCAATCGCCGATTGCACCGTCTGTAAACGCCTCGCTGCTTTCGCCGTGTCCTGAATAGTCAAAGCGCAAGAATGCATGGCCAGAGCGTTTGGCCCATTGTTCCAGATGAATGGCCTTTGTGCCGCCCATATCGGATTTGAAACCGCCCAAAAACACGATTGCCGGGCCGGTGCCATCGATTAGATGATAGGCAATACGGCGGCCCTGGGGGGTGACGAAAGACGGGGTTTCATGCATGTTTTCCATGGACTTACAGCATCACAACCACAGGTCCGCTGCAAGTATCTTCCAAGCACTGATTGGGACCAATTGATTTCGCCCAAGCGCTGAAAACAAAAAAGCACAAAGCGCCCTGATGCTGTGTGCTTTTATGAAGCATAAAAATTCGTCAGGTTTAGCCGCCGACGTAAACCGCCGCCTTGGGACGATAAAAAATCTTTTGATCATGCAAACGGCCCAGCAGTTCCTCGTTTTGGCGCTGGTCCTGCTCAATCACGCGGATCGATTCCAAATGGGCGGGGTTATCTTCTTTGAGCGCGAGGCGCATACCGGAAAGCTCGCGACCGCGCGCGCGCAGTGCTTCTTCAATCATATCCACATCATTAATGCTTAGATCAAATTTACGGTTGTAACTTGGCATGTCATTTTCCCCACATCTGGGTTTCCAATCGGAAACTGTGTCGTATTTAGCGGTTCAGGCGTCGTAGTCAACGTATATCTGGGTATACTGGCGCCCGTACCTCTTGACCATTCCGAACGACCCCGTCATTTAGCCCAGATAACCCGCAACCGGGCGTTTCGTAGGCGCCAAACAGACGAGGAGCCAACAAAGATGGCCCAAATTTCCCTTACTTTTCCCGATGGCAACGCACGACAGTACGAGGCTGGCGTAACAGCCGCTGATGTCGCTGCTGATATTTCGTCTTCGCTGCGCAAAAAAGCAATCTCGACCACCGTGAACGGCCAACACTGGGACTTGCAGTGGCCAATCGACGCCGACAGCGC
>NZ_JAFMHR010000020.1:0-10308 GCF_017854415.1 Yoonia sp.
CCCCCGCCATCCCAGCAAGATCATGTCGCTGCAATCCAGCCGATCCCGGGTGCGGCAGATGATCATAAAGCACGTAAACCGCGCCACAAACCCGAACGCCGCGATCATGGCGAAGCGTTGGTTGAAAAGCGCGGCAAGCCAGCTTTCAAAGGCAAATCTGACGGCAAGAAACCCGGTGGCAAAGGCAAACCGCCTTATAATGCTGACGCGAAACCACGTGGTGCTAGTGCTGGGAAACCTGCGGGAAAACCACGGGCAAGCGCCAATGACACCTCAAAACGGTTCGTTCCTCCGGGGGGCAAAGCCAAGCCGCGCAAAGCGCCCGGCAAGGGCGGCAGCGCCGCACCGCGTCGCGGGAAATCCTAAAACCTAAGCGATAAGTCACATTTTTATCACGCCGCAGCCGCGGCGTGAACGCGCTGGCTCGTCAGAACGGGCACATGTTTCGTATGCTGAACCTACGAGCAGCTAAAGGACCAGAAAAATGGCCACAGCAACACCTAAGAAATCAATGCCCGCGCAGGCGCCAAAACCACAACAGCAAACGGCACGTCAGCAGGGTAAACCACAAGCACCTATCTACACCGATTTCGCGAGTATCTGACAGGTCAACAATTCTGCTTGGCTGGTGAGGTGACGCGAAATGCAATCGCCCTCCCCGATTGCAAACGCGGCCTCACTGGCGTCTTTTTCAAAGCCCCGATAGGATCGCGGCATGGCAGACTTGACCTCCATCAAAAATATTGGCCCCGCCTTCGAGGCGCAGTTGAAATCTGTCGGTATCACCACCGCAGAAGACTTGCGCGCGCTTGGTGCAGACGCCGCATATGCCAAGATGCTTGAAGGCGGAAACAAACCTCATTTCATTGGTTACTACGTGCTGCATATGGCGCTGCAAGGGCGGCCTTGGAACGACTGTAAGGGTGCCGAAAAAGCGGCATTGCGCAAGCAGTTCGATGAAATCAAAGCGGGCAGTTTTGATGACGCACGCTCGGAGTTAGAGCTGTTCTTGAACAGAATTGGCGTTGTAGAGACGGCCAAACAATAAAAAACCGCCCGCACCTTTCGAGGCGCGGACGGTCAATGTCGAAAACAGCTGGTCGGGTTCACCCCGACACCGCTAATTTAGCCAACCAGTTCAAGACCGGAGAAGAAGAATGCGATCTCTTCTGCAGCTGTTTCTGGCGCGTCGGAACCGTGCACAGAGTTTTCACCGATGGACAGTGCGAATTCTTTGCGGATCGTGCCGTCAGCTGCGTCCGCTGGGTTTGTTGCACCCATAACTTCGCGGTTTTTCGCAATTGCGTCTTCGCCTTCGAGAACCTGAACAACGATCGGCTCGGAGATCATAAATTCGCAAAGTTCGCCAAAGAATGGACGCTCGGCGTGCACACCGTAGAACTGCTGTGCTTGGGCCAGCGTCAACTGGATGCGCTTGGACGCGACAATGCGCAGGCCTGCGTCTTCGAATTTAGCAGCAATCTTGCCGGTAAGGTTACGCTTTGTGGCGTCTGGTTTGATGATCGAAAATGTACGCTGGATAGCCATGGATAAAGCCTCTTGATTTTGCTGCGGGCGATGCCCGATGAATGATGGCTGCGCCCTAACACGCAGCTTGTCACATGAAAAGCCGAGAATTATGCGCGGCCGTGCAACCCTGCTTTGCGCCGCGCAGGTAAAACCTCGATCACGCCTGCCAGAACGACCAAAGTGCCACCAATAATTTCAATGGTGTTCAGCCCTTCTCCGACAATCAGGGCCGCCGAAACGGCGGAGACAAACACCTCTGCCATCAACAAAATCCCGACCCGCGCGGGTTCAAGTTTGGTCGCAGCCCACATGATCCCTGCCATTGCGGCCGCAAGCCCAAAAGCTCCGGCTAGAAACACCCAACCAAGCATCGCCCAAGGCTGCGCCACAGTGCCCAGATCCGGCGCAGGTTCCAGGATCGGGGCTAGTATCAATGCGCCTAGCCAAACGCCCGCCACCAAGACAAAGGCCGATTCAAACGGACCCGCCGTTGACTTTACCCGAATGCCCACTGTCGACACGGCCCATAAGAACCCTGACGTCAGGCCTAACCATTCGCCCAAATTGCGCGGCACCGGTGCTGTTCCGTCCGCCCCCAGCATCAAAACCAGCCCCATAAGCCCCATAAGCAACACAACGACCCGCCTGCGCGTGATCGCCCAGCCCATCCAGATACGGCCTAATAAAGTGCTCCAGACTGGTGTCAGGAAAAACAGGATCACGACGATTGCGACGCGCCCGTAAAGCAGGCCAACCGAATAAAGCATGAAGGCCACACCACACAGCGCCACAGAACAAAGGGCCAATGGTGAAGACGCCGCCAACATGGCCCGCCCCCGCCAACCAAATGGCAACAAGATCATCAACGCAGCCGTTGCAATCGCCAGTATCCCCCAAGCGCCAGACAAGCCAAGCTGTGCAATTTCGCGCACCGGCAGCCAATAAAGACCCCAGAGACTTCCGATCAAGAACACCAGCAAAGTGGCTATAAATGTTGTGCGTGCAGTACCCATAAAGACCTGCATAACCAGACCCCCACCCAAGGACCAGAGCACAAGCACGCAAAGCCCATTGACCGCGCAAGTCGGATCAATCATAGCGCGGGCATGCTTAAGATTTCAGATGTCACATACTCCGTCGAAGGCCGCACGTTGGTCGAACACGCAACCGTCACCATTCCCACTGGCCACAAGGTCGGGCTTGTGGGGCGTAACGGGTCGGGCAAGACGACCTTGTTCCGGATTATCCGCGGAGAAATGGTGCTCGATACTGGCAGCGTCAGTATCCCCAAGGGTTGGAAAATCGGCGGTGTCAGCCAAGAAGTCCCCGGCAACGAAGTATCACTGATCGACACGGTTCTGCGCGCTGATACAGAACGCGAAGCGTTGCTGGCCGAAGCTGAAACCGCCACCGATCCCGGACGTATCGCCGAAGTGCAAACCCGCCTTGCCGATATCGAAGCATGGTCCGCAGAAGCACGTGCTGCCACCATCCTGCGCGGCCTTGGTTTTACTCACCAAGAACAACAGCAGCCCTGCTCTGCCTTCTCTGGTGGTTGGCGGATGCGCGTCGCACTTGCGGCGGTACTTTTCTCTGAACCTGACCTGTTGCTGCTGGACGAACCAACAAACTACCTCGACCTTGAAGGCGCGCTTTGGCTCGAGGCCTATCTGGTCAAATACCCCCATACCGTGCTGATCGTCAGCCACGATCGCGAATTATTGAACCGCTCTGTGGGCGGCATCCTGCACCTCGAAGACAAAGGCCTGATCTACTACACAGGCCCTTACGATACGTTCGCTCGCCAACGCGCCGCCAACCGCGCGGTCCAAGCAGCGGCTGCCAAAAAACAAGATTTGCAGCGCGCGCATCTGCAATCCTTTGTCGACCGCTTCAAAGCCAAAGCATCCAAAGCAAAGCAGGCGCAGTCGCGTGTAAAAATGCTCGAAAAGATGGAAACAATCCGCGCGCCCGAAGATGCGGCACGCACAGTGTTCACTTTCCCCGAACCCGAAGAACTGTCCCCGCCCATTATTGCTACGGAAAACGCGGCTGTGGGTTATGGCAATACGGTCGTGCTGCATGATCTAAACCTGCGCATCGACCAAGACGACCGGATCGCTTTGCTGGGCCGCAACGGCGAAGGCAAGTCGACGCTGTCGAAAATGCTGTCCAATCGCCTTGATGTGATGCGCGGCACGATGGTGACATCAAACAAGCTGCGCATCGGCTTTTTCGCCCAACACCAGGTCGACGAGTTGCGGATCGAAGAAACTCCGCTCGATCACCTGTTCCGTGAACGGCCCAACGAAGGCCAAGCGAAACTGCGCGCCCGTCTTGCAGGTTTTGGCCTCGGCGCAGACCAAGCTGACACCGAAGTCGGACGTCTGTCGGGTGGACAAAAAGCACGCCTTTCGCTGCTGCTGGCTACGCTGCCCGCGCCGCATCTGCTGATCCTCGACGAGCCGACAAACCACCTTGATATCGAAAGCCGCGAAGCGCTGGTAGAAGCACTGACCGCCTATTCTGGTGCTGTGATCTTGGTCAGTCACGACATGCACCTGCTCAGCATGGTTGTGGACCGCCTTTGGCTGGTCAAGGACGGGCATGTCACGACGTATGATGATGATCTGGCGTCATACCGCAAAATGCTGCTGACGCCTGAAAAAGCATCCGACAAAGACAAGCCGAAGCCTGCAAAAGTAGAAAAGCCAACCCGTGAAGCGATCATGGCACTGCGTGCTGATGCGCGCAAAGGCGAAGAACGCGTCAAGAAAATCAATGAGATGCGCGACAAGCTCGCCAAGAAACTTGCTGATCCGGTCCTCTACGAAGACGGAAAAGCGGGCGAGCTTGCGACTTGGAACAAGAAATACGCCGAAGTTATGGACGGGCTGGAACGGGCCGAAGCGATGTGGATGGCAGCCCTCGAAAAGCTGGAAAAGGCCCAAGGTCAATAACCAGCGCCCGCTTATCATCTTGCCCGAAAAAACTCCCGCCGGAGGCATCCAACACTTGCCAAACCGGACCTGAGCCTGCCAGACAGGAACCATCATGACCGAACTCCCTGCCCTCATTGCTGCGTTCACGACGCTGTTCATCATCATCGACCCACCCGGTCTCGCGCCGGTTTTTATTGCGTTGACGCAAGGGATGAATGCTGCTCGGCGCCGCGCCATCGCTATTCGCGCTTTCTTAGTGGCTTTTGCGTTGATGATGGTTTTCCTGTTTCTAGGCGAGGCCGTCTTGGGCTTCATCGGCATTTCCATGGACGCTTTCCGCATCGCTGGCGGGATCCTGTTGTTCCTCACAGCGCTTGATATGCTGTTCCAACGCAGACAGGCGCGCCGCGAAGACAGCGCGGCTGAAGGCCAAGCCGAACACGAAGACGACCCGTCAGTGTTTCCACTGTCGTTGCCACTGATCGTCGGTCCGGGGGCGATCACAACTGTCATCCTGCTCGCAGGCGAAGCACAAGGCATCGCAGACTTGGGCGCCATTGCAGGTGTGATCTTTGCGGTCATGATGATTGTCTTGCTCGCCTTCCTCGCCGCGCCCGCGATTGAACGCGCATTGGGCAAAACTGGGCTGAACATCGTGACCCGCGTGCTGGGCATGTTGCTGGCCGCATTGGCGGTACAATTCGTGCTTGATGGCCTTAGGGGTTTTGGGATCGGGGGTTAAGCCCTATATTCTCTCTATGAGCGCAGATCAGATCATGCAATTGACCTATTTGGTCCTCTTGGCGGCCGCCATTGGCGGCTCTGCCATTGTGGCTGGACGGTCCAACATGGGAAAAATGGCGCAACAAGCCGCCATTTGGGCACTCATTTTTGTGGGCGTCGTGGGGGCCTATGGCTTATGGGAAGATATCAGCAGTGATGTGAACCCCCGTCAGGCAATGGTGGATGCGAACACAATCGCAGTGCCGCGTGGCTTTGACGGGCATTACCGCCTGACCCTTGATATCAACGACACCCCTGTGAGTTTTATTGTGGATACTGGCGCAAGCCAGGTCGTGCTATCGCAGCGAGATGCGGCGCGGATCGGGCTTGATCCGGCAAACCTCACCTATTCGGGCAATGCCAGTACCGCAAACGGTGTTGTGCGCACAGCGCCCGTAATCTTGAATGAAGTAGCCCTTGAAGGCATTATCGACCGCGGCGTTCAGGCTGTCGTGAATGGCGGCGAAATGGACACGTCTTTGCTGGGCATGACCTACTTGGGGTTCTATGACCGGATAGAGATTACAAATGGCGAATTGGTATTGATACGATGATCAGATGTTTTGCGCTTTTGATGTTTTTGGGGGCCTGTGCCGCACCGGTGCCCGAACTACCCGAAGACTTTGACGCGAGTTTTGCGTTCTAGGCATGGTAAGGTGGATCATGATCCACCTTACTTTTCAGCTTTCTTCGTCCAACGCCCGTCTTCTTGCGCCCAGTATTGCGCGCTACATCCCGCATCGGTAAGCGCTTTCCACTGTCCACGGGCATAATCAAGCGCCACACCATCGTGACCATCAAACAAAATACAAACACGCTCTAATGCGTTGACTTCGCTGTCCGAAACAGCGGCGCCAGCGACCGTCATCAAACACCCGAACCCGTCGCTAGGCACATCACCAATCAAAACCGGCTGATCGGCATCATACACCCCTCCAGCGATCCCATGCGGCAGAAATCCATCCTCTGGACCTTGCCACATGACGTCGTCCAAACGCTTTGTCAGCACGTCATCCGCACTGCGCACCAAAACACGCCAACCCGCACCACGTGCCTTGCCGACAAGCATCGGCAAGGTCGCCTCGAGTGGGCTATCGGTCAGGTGATAGAAAAATACTGCGCCCATTTATGTCTCGTATTTATCGGCGATTAACCGGTTCAACGCCATTACACCCCAACCTGTCGCACCTGCAGGCGCAAGGGCAGTTTCTTTTTTCACGCTTGCCGTGCCTGCAATATCCAAATGCGCCCAAGGCACATCGTCCTTTACAAACCGCTGCAGGAATTGCGCCGCTGTGATCGATCCGGCAAAGCGACCGCCAACGTTCTTAATGTCGGCAATCTGCGATTTGATCAGCTCATCATAGGCAGGGCTTAACGGCATCCGCCATGCGCCTTCACCTTCGGCCGCCGCAGCTTTCAAAAATGCATCGCTTAATTCGTCCGAGTTCGAAAACAGGCCTGCATTCTCATGGCCCAAAGCAACCAGGATAGCGCCCGTCAGTGTCGCGAGATTGATCATCCCGACCGGTTTGAACCGTTCCTGTGCGTACCAAAGCACGTCCGCCAAAACCAAGCGCCCTTCTGCATCGGTGTTGATAATCTCAACTGTCTCACCCTTCATGGATTTGACGACATCGCCCGGACGGGTCGCATTGCCAGACGGCATGTTCTCAACAAGGCCGACGATACCGACGACATTCGCCTTAGCTTTGCGCAGTGCTAACGTGCGCATCACCCCCGCAACAACGCCTGCGCCACCCATATCCATGGTCATGTCTTCCATGCCGCCCGCAGGTTTCAGGCTTATCCCGCCAGTGTCAAAAACAACGCCCTTGCCGACCAAAGCGAATGGCGCCTCTTTGCCACCACCGTTCCAAGACATAACAACCACTTTGGACGGGCTGTCAGAACCTTGACCGACACTCAGCAAGGTACGCATACCCAGTTTGTGCAGGTCCGGCTCTTCGAGAATCTCAACATCAAGACCCAGTTCTTGCATCGCAGCGAGGCGGGCCGCGAAATCGTCGGTGGTCAGAACGTTTGCGGGTTCGTTCGTCAAATCGCGGGTAAAGAACACGCCTTCGGCGATCGCAGCCATCGGTGCGGCTGATTTTGCAACATCCTCGGGTTTCGCAACCATAAAGGTGACAGCACCTTTGAGCTTTTTTTCTGCAGACTTATGCGCGTCGAAATCGTAGCCGCGCAACGCCAATCCCAGCGCAATCTCATCAGCACGCGCGATACTGCCCGCAAGCACCAGCACGTCTTTACCGCTTTGCGCCTTGGCCAGTTGCGCCCCCGCTTTGCGGGCTTCCTGGCTTGACGGGCGGCGACCCAGCTTGATGACACAAACTGCGTCGGCCTCTAAACCTGCCGGATAAGCAAGGTTTGTCAAATCCCCGACAGCCATCTTTTCAAATGCATCGCTTTGTGTGAACCGCCCCAGCGCTTTGCGGCCAAGAGTGTTCACTTTACGCGCACCTGCATCCATTTTCCCGTCGACATCGACGAACACTACAATCTTGCCTGTGGCGGTGGCCACTGCATCAAGATCGACTTCTTTAAACTGGATTTCTGCAGGCGTTGTCATGGGCGCTCCTTTGGGTGACGATGTTGCTTACGCAATACGTAGCCCGCGCCCCCCACAATGACCAGATAGCTGTTCAATCCGTCGCAGCGATGGGTTAGTTTGACGCCAAGCAAACAGGTGCATAGCGCAAAGGACACCAACTTGGCAAAATTTGACAGATATATGCTGTCGCAGCTGATGGTGCTGTTTGGTTTTTTTGGCCTTGTGCTTGTGCTGATCTATTGGATCAACCGTGCCGTCGTGCTGTTTGATCAGCTGATCGCCGACGGCCAGTCGTTTAGTATCTTTTTGGAATTCAGCGCGCTGTCCTTGCCATCGGTAATTCAGCTGGCCCTGCCATTGGCCAGTTTTGCAGCCGCAGTTTATGTCACCAACCGCATGGCGACGGAATCAGAGCTTACGGTCGTTCAGGCGGCCGGATATTCTGCGTTTCGACTTGCGCGGCCGGTCCTGTATTTCGGTCTAATCGTGGCACTTTTAATGTCGATATTGACGCATTTTCTGGTGCCTATGAGCCTCACAAAGTTGTCAGAGCGTCAATCAGAACTGGCCCAGAACGTCACGGCACGCCTATTGACCGAAGGGCAATTTCTAGAGCCAACGAATGGCGTTACTTTTTACATTCGCGAGATTACCCCAACCGGTGCACTGTCTGATATCTTTTTGTCAGACACACGCAGCCCCAACAGGCAAATTACTTACACAGCATCGCAGGCGTTTCTGGTTCGCGACCAAACCACGATCCAACTTGTGATGATCGACGGCATGATCCAGACCTATAGCGCCGCAGATCAGCGACTATTTACAACAACATTTGATGACTTTGCTTTCAATATTGGTGCATTGACTGGCGGCGAAAGCAACCGCGGTCGGCGCGATCGCGAGCTGTCAACGCCGGAACTTCTCAACCCCACCCCAGCATTGATCGCGGAAACCGGTCGCACTGCTGCACGGTTGATTTCTGTTGGACATGACCGGTTCAGCCAATCAATTCTGGGCACTGTCGCCGCGCTGTTGGGCTTTTCGGCGCTTATGGTCGGTGGCTTTAGTCGCTTTGGCGTTTGGAAGCAGATCGTCTTTGCGATCTTGCTTATTGTCGTGGTCAAAGCCTTTGAGACGATCGGTTTGAACATCGCCCGTTCGAACCCGGAACTATGGTTTGCGACCTACCTGCAAAGCATCGTTGGTTTCGTGATTGTGTGGTTTTTACTGTTTTGGGCGGGGCGACCTTATCTGTTCAAGCGGCGCATCAAAGAAGGTGCGCTGGCATGATCCTGCATTTCTATTTCGCGCGGCGGTTTTTGATGACCTATCTCGGTGTTACCGGCGTGTTTTTTCTGATCATCCTGTCGGTTGATCTGGTAGAGCAACTGCGCAAGTTTTCGAAAGCAGACGCTACAATGTGGGATGTCATCATCCTTAGCCTATTGAATGCGCCGCGTACGATTTATCTTATGATGCCGTTGATAATGATTCTGGCGTCTGTGTCCTTTTTTCTGGCCCTGTCGCGCTCCTCTGAAATGGTCGTAACCCGTGCGGCAGGACGTTCAGCAATTCGTGCGCTGATGGCCCCAATAGCGGTCACCTTGGCGATTGGTTTGACCTGTGTGGGTGTTTTGAACCCAATCGTGGCGGCAACCTCGAAAGCCTACGAAACACGCGGCGATGCATTGCGCGGCAGCAACTCTATCTTGTCGCTGGGGTCATCGGGTTTGTGGTTGCGCCAAGGCGACGTATCAGGACAAACTGTGATCCGAGCGCAAAGTGCCAATCTTGATGGCACACGGCTGTCTGACGTGACATTTCTGACCTTCACCCCCCAAGGTGCGCCAGCCCAACGGATCAACGCGGGATCGGCAGAGCTTGCGACGGGGGAATGGATCTTGCGAGAGGTCAAATCCTGGCCCCTGCTGGACGAACCTATCCCAGAGGCCGCAGCCCTTAATCTGCCGGAGCTTTCGGTTCCTTCGACACTGACGCCCGATCAAATTCGTGACAGCTTTGGAACACCGTCTTCGATCCCTATCTGGGAGTTTCCAGCCTTCATTGACCGCTTGCAGAAAGCAGGTTTTTCCGCCCAGCGTCATTTGGTTTGGTTTCATAGCGAATTGGCATTGCCGGCTTTTCTGGTCGCCATGGTCTTGATTGGCGCCAGCTTCACACTGCGCCATCAACGCGGCGGTCGCACCGGTCTGATGGTGCTTTTTGCCGTTCTGTTGGCTTTTACCGTCTATTTCATCCGCAACTTCGCGCAAGTACTCGGTGAAAACGGCGAACTTCCCGCCCTTTTGGCCGCTTGGGCACCGCCATTAGCTGCAATCGGAATGTCGCTCGGCATCTTATTGCACAACGAGGACGGGTGATGCGGATATTTACACTTATTCTTTTTCTCCTGCTGCCAATGCAGGTTTGGGCTCAAGGCGCAGCCACGCTGATCGCAGACAGTGTGCGCCTGAACGG
>NZ_JAFMHR010000020.1:10534-30051 GCF_017854415.1 Yoonia sp.
CTTCAGTTGGTGGCAGCCCAGATCGATCAACAACAAGGCCGCTATTCGCAACTATATAAGACTTCTGCAACCTCTTGCCGCGTTTGTGGGACGGGTCCGCCCTTGTGGGAAATTCGCGCAGAGCGGGTGATCCGTGACGCGCAAGAACGCCAGCTTTACTTTGAAAATGCGACATTTCGCATACGCGGCGTGCCGATCTTATGGCTGCCTCGCATGCGCCTGCCAGACCCATCCCTGTCGCGCGCGACCGGTCTCTTAATTCCGCAGCAACGCAACACGACGCAGCTTGGTACTGGGATCAAACTACCGTATTTTATCACACTGGGCGACCACCGTGATCTGACCGTGACACCCTATGTCTCGGCGGAAACCAAAACACTTGAACTGACTTACAGACAGGCCTTCGTCAAAGGTAACATCCTCTTGGAAGGCGCAGTCAGCGACGACACATTGATAGATGAAAATCGCAGCTACTTTTTTGCCGAGGGGCAGTTCGAGTTGTCAGATGGATATCAGTTGGATTTCGACATCGAAACCTCAAGCGACCCCGCATATTTACTGGATTATGGGTATTCCAGCAAAGACCGGCTGGACAGCGCATTGGCGCTGTTGCGGGTCACAGACCGGACATTGTTCCAGACCCGCCTCACTTATTACGAATCGCTGCGTGATGGCGAAACGAATGCATCCCTGCCCCCGATCATCGCAGATCTCAGCTATGAAGCGCGCTTGAACCCAGAAATCGGCGGCACGTTTGATTACAGGTTCAGCCTTGATACAAGCTATCGGCCCAGCAACACCGATGGTGACCTCGGCCGCGATGTGACCCGTGGCGGAGTCGATACAGCATGGCAAAACAGTTGGCTATTGGACAGCGGGATTGTCATCACAGCGCAGGCCGGCGCGCGCGCGGATATATACCTCGTCGATGACGATACGGCTTTTGCACAAACTGACTTGCGGGTGGTACCCGCCGCGGGCGTGACCCTGCGCTGGCCTTTGGGAATGCACAGTGAATTCGGGGCGACGCATATCCTAGAACCTACCGTCTACTTGGGTTGGGCGGACAGTTTTGGCGGCACGGCCCCCAATGAAGACAGCACACGCAGCGAGCTTGACCGCGCAAACCTTTTTGCAGCCTCCCGCTTTGCAGGCGAAGATGCAGTCCAGACCGGACCACAAGCAGCCGTTGGGATCACCTGGTCGCGGTTTGGGTCAGACGGGACCACGTCGGCGCTGACTTTCGGACGTGTCATCAAGCAAGACAGTCAGCCAGAATTCACTAAAACCTCTGGCTTGGACGGACCCCGGTCAGATTGGCTCTTGGCTGGGCAGTACACGACTGCAGATGGCTTCGTTTTTGATGCGCGCAGTTTATGGGACATAGACAACGGATTAACCGTCGCCGACAGTCGCATTGCATGGCGCAACGACTGGATAACGCTTGCTGCAAACTATGTCTGGCAAAGCCCGGACCCAGCAGAAGACAGAGCAGAGGATGTCTCGGAGTGGACATTGGACGCGGCATTTGACGTGACTGATGCGTGGGCAATTGCAGTAGATGGCCGCTATGATATTGCCGCCGACAGGCCGGTACGCGCAGGTTTGGGCCTGCAATGGCGCAACGAATGCGTGAGCGTCGACGTTTCGGTCTCGCGCCGCTATACGTCTTCTAGTACGGTAGAGCCAACAACAACATTTGGCCTCAGCGGGTCTATCGGTGGATTTTCAACCGGTCGGGCTGCAGGCGGGATCGCAACAGGCTGCGGGAATTAAAGCGAATGAAAAGTTTGAAGATGCGTTTAGGTACAATTGGTGCAGTGGTATTAAGCTGCGCTGTGATGTTAGGAGCGACCAACGTGGCCGCGCAAGGCCAGTTAGCGACAGCCATCACTGTCGACAGCCGCGTCGTAACGCAGTTTGAAATCGACGATCGCAAGCGTCTGCTTGAGATATTTAACACTGCTGGTGATACTGACCGGATTGCCCGTGAAGGCTTGATCGAGGATCGCCTCAAGCAGCAAGAAATGGCCCGTTTCAATCGTTCGTTGTCAGAAGCAGAACTGCAACTAGCACTTGAGGAATTTGTGGGACGCGCCAACCTGACTTTGCCCGAGTTCGGTCAAGTCTTGGCAGCGCGCAACGTCGCCCCCCGCACATTTATTGACTACGTGAGCGTCGGCGTGATGTGGCGCGATTTTATCCGCGCTCGGTTTAACCGCGAAATCACCATTACCGATGTCGACATTGAACGTGCGTTGGCGCAGCAAGGTGCAACCAGTACGCAGCTTGAAGTTCTACTGAGCGAAATCATCATCGCAGCCCCGCCAGAGCGCGCCGCGCAGGTTCAAGAAGTTGCGGGCCGGATTTCGCGCCTGCGGTCCTTTAGCGAATTCGAAAACGCCGCACGTCAAGTTTCAGCCTTGCCATCGCGTGACAATGGCGGGCGTTTGGGGTGGTTGCCAATCGACAATTACCCGCCACAGATACGCCAGCTGTTGTTAGAACTACGTCCGGGTGAAGTAACCGAACCAATTGATATTCCTAATGGTGTGGCCTTGTTCCAAATGCGCGGGCAACGCGAAGCACAGCGCGCGGCATTGGCCCCGTTGAGCATTGAATACGCCGCCTATTATATCCCCGGTGGTCGTAGTGAGGGCGCATTACGTGCCGCGGCAGATATCAGCAATCAAGTAGACACCTGCGACGACCTTTATGGTGTCGCACGCAACCAGCCTGCCGAAGTTCTGGACCGCTTGACGTTGGCACCAGAAGAGATTTCAGACGATATCGCTCTAGAATTAGCGCGGCTCGATTCAGGAGAGGTTTCGTATAATCTGACCCGCAGCAATGGTGAAACGTTGGTGTTTTTGATGCTTTGTGCGCGCAATAATGCAGGTGCGGGCACTTCGGATCGCGAATTGATCCGCAATCAGATACGCAGCCAACGTCTGAACGCGCTTGCCGCAGCCCTTGTCGCTGATCTGCGCGCGTCGGCTGACATTCGCCCCTGATGCAACCTGTTGTCATAAGCTGTGGCGAACCGGCAGGGATTGGGCCTGAAATTGCCGTAGCCGCTTGGCAGGCACTCAAGTCAGAAATCCCATTGCTGTGGATAGGTGATCCGCGCCATTTGCCGCAAGGCACAGCTTTTCATGCCGCGACAGACCCTGCAGATATTCATCCATTCAAGCTGACCGTTCTAGCGCGTGATTTTGGCGCAGTGGCCGTTGCAGGCAAACCCGATCCCGTACATGCGCAAGGCGTGATTGCAGCCATCGCCGACGGGGTTGCTCTGGTACAATCTGGTGCTGCGCGCGCACTTTGCACCGCCCCTATTCATAAGGCCGCACTGATTGATGGGGCAGATTTTGCCTACCCCGGCCACACAGAATATTTGGCGGCACTAGCCGGCACGGACCAGGTCGTCATGATGCTTGCCTGTGAGGCATTGCGGGTTGTGCCTGCGACAATTCATATTCCGTTGGCCCAGGTGCCAAGCAAGTTAACCGCCAGCCTTTTGACTGACACTCTGCTGATCACACATGCCGGACTGCGCCGCGATTTCGGAATCGCAAAGCCACGCATTGCAGTTGCCGGACTAAATCCGCATGCCGGTGAAGACGGCAAGATGGGCCACGAAGAGATCGAGATGATCACCCCAGTTCTGGATGCGCTGCGCGCCCAAGGGATGAACATCGTGGGACCTTTATCAGCGGACACGATGTTTCATGAAGCGGCCCGCACCAACTATGATGTCGCTATTTGTATGTACCATGACCAAGCGCTGATCCCGATCAAGACGCTGGATTTTTCGGGTGGTGTGAATGTGACACTCGGCCTGCCGTTTATTCGCACGTCGCCGGATCATGGCACAGCGTTCAATATCGCAGGACAAGGTATTGCCGATGCAACGTCGATGATTGCGGCTATTCGCATGGCCGCACAAATGGCGGATGCACGGAATGGATGACAACACCGGAGCCTCCGGCGGGGATATTTATGCTCGGAAGAAACGATGAGCGGGATTGATGATCTACCTCCGTTGCGGGACGTTATTGCAACGCATGAGCTGGCTGCGAAAAAGTCGCTCGGGCAGAATTTCTTGCTGGATTTGAACCTGACCGCCAAGATTGCAAGGCTGGCCGGGGATCTATCCGGCGCAGATGTGCTCGAGATCGGTCCCGGACCGGGTGGATTGACGCGCGGGCTATTGGCTGAGGGTGCACGCCGCGTTTTAGCGATCGAGAAGGACCCGCGCTGCATGCCTGTACTGGCAGAGATTTCGGCAGCATATCCTGATCGTTTGATTGCGATTAACGGTGATGCGCTGACGGTAAACCCGTTGACGCATTTAACGCCACCTATCAAGATTGCGGCTAATCTACCCTATAATGTTGGCACGGAATTGCTGGTGCGCTGGTTGACACCGCCTGACTGGCCGCCGTTTTGGGACAGCCTTACTTTGATGTTCCAGCGCGAGGTCGCACAGCGTATCGTCGCCACCCCCGGTACCAAAGCGTACGGGCGTTTGGCATTGCTATCGCAGTGGCGCACGGATCCCAAGATCGTGATGGAGCTTCCGCCAGAGGCTTTCAGCCCGCCACCCAAAGTCAATTCAGCCGTTGTGCATCTGACCGCCCTGCCCGCGCCACGGTTCGCGGCAAATCCTGGCACATTGAACATGGTCGTTGCTGCAGCGTTCAATCAACGGCGCAAGATGCTGCGCTCTGCTTTGAAATCAGTCAGCCCTGATATTGAGGATCATCTGCGCAGTGCCGGGATCAAACCGACAGAACGCGCTGAGCAAGTTGAATTGGAAGCATTTTGCGCCTTGGCGCGAAGTCTTGATCAATCCTGACCTAAACGCGGCCTCGTGATTGGCACAAAAAAAGCCCCCCGAAATCGGAGGGCTTTTTGTTATTCTGCGGCCTCTGGCGTGCTGCCCTCATCGGGTGCCGGACGCGGTTTGCGCGGGGCCCGTGGCCTGCGCGGGCGCTGTGGTTTTTCTTCGGGCGTTTCGACCAAACCTGCATCGTCGCGTGGTGCGGACTGTTGCGGCGTGGCATCGGTCACATCGGGTTGCGCGGCATTTGCCGGATCATTTGCCGCATCTTCTTGCGCCTTCATCCGGTCCTGACGCTCGCGATCACGCTCTACCTGACGCTGGCGGTTTTGTTCTTCTTGTTCTTCACGCTTGGCGTCAACCTCGCGCTGTGCTTCGGCTAACATACGCGTGTAATGTTCGGCGTGTTGCGCAAAGTTTTCGCCGTCAACACGGTCACCGGACAGGATCGCATCGCGGTGCAACTGGGTGTATTTCTCGATGATTTGCTGCGGTGTTCCGCGCACTTTTCCATCTGGACCAGAGCTATCGAACACCCGATTGATGATGCTACCGCCTGTAGGGCGGTTATTGCGGTTTTTGTTCCGCGACCGTGACTTCGTTGATCTCATGGATGTGCTTTCAAGCCTTTGGCTGTCGTTGCTCTGGCCACATATCACGCAAAATGCGCGTTTCGCTTTGTGGCCTTGCGATGATTGGCGACTAATCTCAGGGGGGTCAGTGGCGAGCCTCGTCCCTGTCGATGAATACTGAATAAGCGGTCGGGTGGGGCCAAGACAAGTGTAAACTGCGTAAATCTTGACGAATTGCGCAAATTTGCCAAGTTGTTTGCTTCAAATTGCGGGTTTTTTGCCAACGACAACGCGGTCGCGGCCATCTAGGTCTGGAATCACTTGCGTGTTGGTAAAGCCTGCGCTTTGGATCATCGCGGTCACTGCAGCCGCTTGGGTCGGGCCAATCTCAAAGATCAGGCGCCCGTTTGGGGTCAAGTATTCGGCAGCATCGCGCGCAATGGTCCGGTAGGCCGACAACCCATCTGCGCCATCGGTTAACGCACCCGTAGGTTCGAACAATCGCACCTCTTGTTGCAGATCATTCATTTCATCGACCGCAATATAAGGCGGGTTGGATATGATCAGATCAAATGGCCCTTGCACGCTGCCAAACCAGTCAGAAGCTAGGAATGTTGCGCGCGGCGTCAGGCCAAGTGCGGCCGCATTCTGTTTTGCGACATCCAACGCGGCCTGCGATATATCCGTGCCAACGCCAGTGGCAGCAGGCCGTTCTGCCAGTAGCGACAGCAAGATACATCCGCTGCCAGTGCCAAGATCAAGAACCCGCGTAAACGGTGCCCGCAGCGCCACTTCAACCAATGTTTCCGTATCAGGGCGCGGGTCGAGTACATCGGATGTCACGATAAACCGATGTTTGTAAAAATCACGGTAGCCAAGCACATGCGATAGCGGCATCCGTTGTGCGCGCTTTGCGATCTTTGCTAAAAACGCTGCACCATCCTCGTCAGGGGTTGCACGCCATAGAATGCGCGCCTCACGCACCGGATCAGGTACGCCTGCTGCATCTAGGATCGCGGTCCCTTGGCGCAACAATTCGTCCGATGTCACGCGCCCATCTCGGCCAGCAGTGTCGCTTGCGCATCGGCTTGTAATGCGGTCACGACCTCTTCGAGGTCACCCTGCATAATCTGGTTGAGCGAATATAATGTCAGGTTTATCCGGTGATCGGTCATGCGCCCCTGGGGAAAGTTATAGGTGCGAATACGCTCGGAACGGTCGCCTGTCCCCACTTGGCTTTTACGATCAGCAGACCGTTCATTATCGACGCGCTGTCGTTCCAAATCAAACAGGCGTGTTTTCAAAACCTGCATTGCGATCTCGCGGTTGCGGTGTTGGGATTTCTCGGAGCTGACAACGATGATGCCTGTTGGGATGTGCAATATGCGCACCGCAGAATCGGTCGTGTTGACGTGCTGACCGCCAGACCCAGACGCGCGCATCGTATCAAGGCGCAGATCGCCGGGATTGATTTGCACATCAACGTCTTCGGCCTCTGGCAGCACCGCAACCGTGGCAGCAGAGGTATGGATACGCCCGCCGCTTTCGGTTTCCGGAACACGCTGCACGCGGTGCACGCCGCTCTCGTATTTCAATTTCGCAAACACACCGTCGCCGACGATGCGGGCCACGACTTCTTTGACGCCACCAAGCTCGCTCAAGGATTGTTCTAGGATTTCAAAGCGCCAGCCCTGCCCTTCGGCGTATTTTTGATACATCCGCAATAGATCAGCCGCAAAAAGCCCTGCTTCATCGCCACCTGTTCCAGGTCTGATTTCAAGCAGTGCAGGACGTCCATCGGCGCTATCTTTGGGCAGCAAGGCCAATTGCACATCGTGTTCTGATGTTTCAAGGGCTGCGCGCAGATCGGGCAGCTCCATCTCGGCCAGCTCTTTCATCTCTGGATCAGAAAGCATCGCCTTTGCATCTGCGATCTGGGCAAGCAGGTCTTTGTAGGCTGTGACCGTCTCGACAACGGGGCGCAGGTCGGAATATTCCTTACCCAATGCAGCGATGTCATTTCCCGCAGAGCCATCAGCCATCTTTGCCTCCAGAAACTGGAAACGGTCGATGATTTGTTCAATTTTATCAGCTGCTATCATGGCAATGGGATTGGCGGATCAAAGCGGTTCGGTCAAGGGGCCAAGTGCCGTAAGCCAGCTTTCAACGCGGGCTTTGTTGACCCCAAGATCTGCCTGACCAAAGCGCAAGCGGCCATAAATCACCAAGAGATCGCCGTCGATCGCAACCGTCGTCTGATCCGGAAAGCCCCATAGCCGCGACCGCGTTTGGAATGTCATCATGCCTTCCGCGACGCTGCCTGCCAAAAGACGTGTGCGCGGGGTTTCAAGGGCGATTTTTTCAACTGCTTCCAAGACCTGCGCCGGGGGTGCTGTAATCTGGCGCGCCGCCAAAAAGCTGCCCGCCGTCAGCGTATCGGTTGGTGCTGTCGCTATTGGTCGCTTGTGCCAAAGCGCGCTATCGGTCGGCGCAAGCCGGACATAGAGCATCAGCGCCGCCAGAACGACAATCAATCCAATCAAGATACGCATGATGTCAGTCTTCCTCAACGGTAAGGCACACCGGGCAAGATCGAGAGCAGCTCAAACATCAGATTGGCCCCCGTCAGCGCGGTATTACCAGAGGGGTCATAAGGCGGCGAGACTTCAACCAGATCACATCCGACAATATTGAGCCCGCGCAAACCGCGGATCAACTCCATGGCTTGTGGCGTGGTCAGCCCGCCGATCTCGGGCGTACCTGTGCCGGGCGCATAGGCGGGATCAAGGCTGTCGATGTCATAGGTGATATAACACGGTTGATCGCCAATTTTAGCTTTAATTTCAGCGGCCAATGGGGTCAGCGACTTGTGCCAAAGTTGGGGGGCAAGGTATTGGTTAAAGCCCCATCCGGCCGCTTCGCTAAAGTCATCCGCAGTATAGCCGGTACCACGTAAACCAATCTGAAAGACTTTATCGGCGGTGATAAGCCCTTCCTCATAGGCACGGCGAAAGACTGTGCCGTGAGTTTCACGCTCGCCGAACATTTCGTCATTTACGTCCGCATGGGCATCCACATGGACCAAAGCAACGGGCCCATGTTTGGCAGCAATAGCGCGCAGCACTGGCAGCGTCAGCGTATGGTCGCCGCCCAAAGTCATCGGAATGAAATCATGCTTAAGGTGTGCAGCGTAAGTCTCTGTAATAATGCGAATACTATCGCTTAACGAAAACGTATTTATTGCCACATCACCTAGGTCCGCACATTGCAGTGCATCAAAAGGTGCAGCCCCCGTCTGGATATTATAGGGCCGGATCATCGCCGATTGTTCGCGCAACTGTTTTGGCCCCATCCGTGTGCCCGACCGCCAAGAGGTGCCAATATCCATCGGAATACCGATAAAGCCCACATCAAGGCCCTGCGCCGTTGCAACTTCGGGCAACCGCATAAACGATTGAGGGCCAGAAAAACGGGCCAGATCATTGCCGGAAATAGGTTGATTAACCATCACTTTTTCCTTTTATTCCATAGCGCTAAACAACATAGCTCCATTGCGACATGCGCGCCTGCTATCGCAGTTGCACCCGTGGTGTCATAGGGGGGCGAAACTTCGACGATATCTCCGCCGACCATGTTGATCCCTGCGATATCACGCAAGATGGATGCGGCCTGCCAAGATGCAAGACCACCCCAAACGGGCGTGCCCGTTCCCGGCGCAAAGGCGGGATCAAGCGCATCAATATCGAACGTGACATAGGTCGGATGATTGCCAACACGGTCCTTGATTTGTTCGGCCACCCAAGCGGCCCCCTTTTCATGGCACGTACGCGCATCAATGTAAGGCATGCCAAGGTAGTCTTCGCATTCTGTCCGGATACCGATCTGAACAGAGCGGGTTACATCCACCAATCCCAGCTTGACCGCCTTGTACATCATCGTGCCATGATCAATGCGGGCCATATTGTCGTCGGGCCACAGATCAGAGTGGGCATCAAACTGCACCACAGATAGCGGTCCGTATTTTTCAGCGCAAGCGCGCAAAATCGGCAATGTAATAAAGTGATCGCCACCCAAAGTCACAGCGCCACAGCCTTGCGCCAATATCCCAGCGATATGGGCCTGAACCAAATCCGGCACGCCTGCAACATCAGCATAGTCAAAAGCCATGTCGCCATAATCGGCGATAGCAAACTCACCCAAAGGATCAAACCCGTCCCAGCCATATGGCGGATCAAAAGGCTGCAAACTTGACGCTTCGCGGATCGCGCGCGGCCCGAACCGGGTCCCGGGGCGGTGCGTAACCGCCTGATCAAATGGTATGCCAGTTACCGCCAAATCAAAACCGGTCAGGTCTTTCGAATACATTCGACGCAAAAACGATGTCGCTCCGGAAAACGCATTCTCATATGACAGGCCGCGCTTGGATGTCGCTGTGAAAGCCCCATCAGCTGCCTCTTTCGCCTTATCAAGTGTCATGTGATGCCCCTCTTCTTTTTTCCCAAATAAACTTCCGCCGGAGGCATCCCGCCCCAACCGCACATCAGACCACTGGCAATGCGCGTTCAATCAGGCGTGCAAAATACGACGCCCCAGCGGGTGCGGCTTCATCGTCAAAATCGTAGGCCGGATGATGCAGACCCGCGCTATCGCCATTGCCGACATAGACATAAGCACCGGGGCGCTGTTCAAGCATATATGAAAAATCCTCTGCGCCCATCTCGTACTGGCGGGCATCATCTACCAGCGGTGATATTTCGCGCGCTACTTCCGCTGCAAATGCAGTTTTCTCGGGATCGTTGATCGTTGCAGGGTAGCCGTATTCGTAGTCTAATTTAGCTGTCACATTATAGGCCGTAGCATAGCCTGCAACGATCTCGCTCAAACGTTTATGCACCATCGCTTGTGTTGATTTCGACAAAGTCCGCACTGTCCCGTTAATATAGGCCTTTTCGGGAATAACGTTATCTGCAGAACCCGTGTGGATTTGCGTTATAGACACCACAAGATCCTCGTAGGCCTTGTTGTTGCGGCTGACGATCGTCTGGATCGCATTCACGATCCCTACGGCCGCGATAACCGGATCAGCGGTCTCGTAGGGGTATGCACCGTGGCCACCAACCCCCGTGATATAGATGTGGATCGTGTCTGCTGCTGCCAAGATCGGCCCGGGTGTTGTATAAAATGACCCAGCGGCATCGCCAGGGCCACTGTGCAAAGCATAGACCTCTTTGATATCAAAACGATCAAGTATGCCTTCTTGGACCATCACTTGCCCCCCACCGCCGCCCTCTTCGGCGGGTTGAAAGATCAGTGCCACGCGTCCTGCAAAGTTGCGGGTCTCGGCCAGATAGCGCGCCGCACCCAAAAGCATAGTCGTATGTCCATCATGGCCGCACGCATGCATTTTACCGGGAATTGTCGACGCATAATCCAGTCCGGTCTCTTCTTGCATCGGTAGCGCATCCATATCGGCGCGCAAGCCGATTGTCGGCCCGGAAGCCTTGCCGTTGATGATCGCTACAACGCCTGTCTTTGCGATACCCTCGTGAATTTCATCGACGCCAAAATCCGTTAGCATCTTGACCACAAACTTAGCCGTTTCATGGCATTCAAACTGCAATTCCGGATGCATATGCAAGTGTCTGCGCCACGCGGTCATATCCGTTGCGAAATCTGCGATGCGGTTGATTACGGGCATGTCTGGCGCTCCGGCTTGGGTATGATTAGGGTCGCAGTTGACCGCAACAAGAGGCCCTGCGCAATGCCTGATGACACCCTAATTCACGATCCTGACGGTGGCATGCCACGTCTATTGGAAATCATGCGCCGCCTGCGTGATCCGCAGTCCGGCTGTCCGTGGGATATCGAGCAGGATTTCGAAAGCATTGCCCCCTATACCATCGAAGAAGCCTATGAAGTCGCCGACGCCATTGCGCGCAGCGATTGGGCCGATCTTGAGGGCGAATTGGGGGACCTGTTGTTGCAGACAGTTTATCACACCCAAATGGGGTCTGAAGCGGGTCATTTCACCTTTGAAAGCGTGGTGAAATCCATCAGCGACAAGATGGTCGCGCGTCATCCACATGTTTTTGGCGACGAATCGCGTGAAAAATCTGCTGAACAACAGGTGGCAGATTGGGAAAAAATCAAAGCGGTTGAACGCGCAGGCAAAGCGCAGGCACGCACGCTGGACGGCGTGGCGATGGGCATGCCCGCTTTGACACGCGCAGTGAAATTACAAAAGCGTGCGGCGCGCGTAGGGTTTGATTGGCCTGATACGTCGCATGTCATCGACAAAATTGTCGAAGAAGCCGCCGAGTTGATAGAGGCCCGCGAGAAGCTGACCCAAAAAGAGGTCGAGGAAGAGTTTGGTGATCTGATGTTTGTTGTCGCAAACCTTGCGCGCCACCTTGATATTGATCCAGAGGCTGCACTGCGGGCCACAAATGCTAAGTTCACGCGCCGGTTTGAAGGGGTTGAAGATGCTTTGCAAGCCAAAGGCAAGCAGCCTGCAGACAGCGATTTGGCCGAAATGGACGCACTTTGGGATGCTGTGAAGCACGCAGAAAAGGGCTGTTGAGGGGGCTGTCTGCCCCCGCCCTTTCAGGGCCCCCCGAAGGTATTTTCGAACAGAAGAAGCAGGCTTAGCTTGCCGCTTTTTCTTCGAGTGTGAGCCATTCTTCTTCGGCATCTGACAGCATGTTTTGACGTGCGACCAGTGCGTCCATTGCTTTCTGGAATTTTACAGGGTGCTGTGTGAACAGATCAGGATCGGCCAGCAGTTCTTCGAGCTTGCCGATCTCTGCATTCAATTTATCGATCACAGTTGGTAGTTCTTCCAAGCGGTGCTTTTCAGTGAATGACAGACCCGATTGGGTTTCCTTTTTCTCGGACTTCTTGTCTTTCTTGGCCAGCGGCTTGCTGGCTTGCTTGGCTTCAAAGAAATCGCCGCCGCGTTGCATGCGGTAATCAGTCCAACCGCCTGCATAAACAACGGCTTGGCCGTTGCCTTCCATCGCAATTGTTGTGGTGGCGACACGGTCAAGAAAATCACGGTCGTGGCTAACCAGCAATACGGTGCCGTCGTATTCGCCCAAGATGTCTTGCAAAAGATCAAGCGTTTCAATGTCCAGATCGTTTGTCGGTTCGTCCAGTATCAAAAGGTTGCTTTCACGCGCCATCAATCGCGCGAGCAACAGCCGTGCTTTTTCACCGCCCGAAAGCGAGCGGACAGGCGCGCGCGCTTGGGCTTCGTCAAATAGGAATTCCTTAAGGTAACCGACAACATGTTTCGGTTGCCCCCGCACCATCACCTGATCGGACTTGCCAGACACACCCAGTACCGGATCGCTGGCAAGGTTTTCCCAAAGCGTCATGTTCTGATCAAGTGCTGCACGCGATTGGTCGAACACCGCGATATCAAGGTTCGTGCCAAGTTTAATCTCACCTTCGTCAGGTTCGACCTGCCCCAGTAGCATCTTGATCAGCGTGGTTTTTCCGACACCGTTCGGGCCGACAAAAGCGATTCTATCGCCGCGTTGGACTGTCAGATTGAAGTTCTTGACGATCTGCTTGCCGTCGTAAGACTTGGTCAGATCAAAAGCTTCTACGACTTTCTTGCCGGACACCGCACCGCCATCAAACGCCATTGCAGCCGTACCTTGGCGCATGATCTGGGCAGAACGTTCCGCACGCAGTTCTTGCAACGCGCGTACACGTCCTTGGTTGCGTTTGCGCCTCGCAGAAATACCTTCAACGGCCCAACGCGCTTCGGCTTTGATTTTGCGATTCAGTTTATGGCGCTGCTGGTCTTCTTCTTCCCACAGCTTGTCGCGCCACGCCTCGAAATTTTCGAAACCTTCTTCGGCGCGGCGCACCTGACCGCGATCCACCCAAAGGGTCGCCCGCGTGAGTGCGCGCAGAAACGCACGGTCGTGGCTGATGATGATAAACGCTGCGCGTGTTTGCTTTAGCTCTTGTTCAAGCCAAGCAATCGCTTCGATATCAAGGTGGTTTGTCGGCTCGTCCAGCAGCATCAATTCCGGCGCTTCGGCCATCAGTTTCGCCAAGGCCGCACGCCGCCGTTCACCCCCCGATGCTGTTTTCACATCGCCATCAGGGTCAAATTTCAGACCTTCCGCGACCATGTCGACCTTGTATGCCTCGTCGGGGTCCAAGCCGGACGCGGCATATTCGCCAAGCGTTGCGAACCCTTCCATCGTGGGGTCTTGTTCCATGTAGCCGACTTGCACGCCCGGGGCTGCCACGCGTGTACCACTGTCGGGCAACATCAGTCCTGCCATGACTTTCATCAAGGTTGATTTGCCTGATCCGTTGCGCCCGACCAAGGCGACACGGTCGCCCGGTTGCACGACCAAAGAGAGGTCTTCAAAAACGGGGTCCCCACCAAAGGTGAGACCAATATCAGAGAGCTGGAGTAAGGGTGCTTTTGCCATACCGCCTGCTATGACAGCCGCGTTCCTTCTGCAAGAGCACGTAGCGCTGCAGCGCGCGATGGGGGCACAGATGCGACCTCTAGGCACGTAAAAACATGTAGCGTGTTCATTTTATGGTCGATTACCGCGTGATCACTGACCCAACCGCCCATCGCCAGATAGGTGCGCAGCAGCGGGGGCATCGGATCAGCACCGTTTTGTGGTGCATCCGCAAAGGGAATCACCTGATCTGTGAGGGGCAAAGGTCGCAGCGCCGTAGGCCCAAGATGTTGCGCGCGCAAACGGTGAAACGCGCGGCCATACCGTGCGGGATCAATGCCCGCAAAACTGGTGCAGCCAAAGAGCAGCGCCGCAGCTTTTTCATCGACGGTCTTCGTTAATGCACCCCATGCAACACGCAATACATCCGCATCCAGAACATCAGGTGCGATGCAAAAGCGACCGATCTCAATAATGGGATCAACCGACGTCGAAATCCTTGCTAAATCATAGTATTGCGCGGTATAGCTTGTGTTCACACTCGCGCCATCATGCATATGATATAGTCGTGCTGTGGCCACGACCCGGCCGACAGTATCTGTAACCATCAAGTGTTCGCAATCGGTGTCAAAGTCATCTTGATCCACGCCTTGTGTTCCGAAGAAACAAAGGTGCCGCAGTTGCTGACAGGCCTGCAATTCGCAAGCCGTCTGGGCAAACCGTGCCGCGTAGCGGCCTTTGTGGAACAAAAATGTCATCAAGCCTCGTCTTGGCGAATGGGGTTATGCGGCCTACGTTACAAAGCAACGCAATGAAAGAAACGGTGAAAATATGGACAAGATCGTCAAAACGGACGCCGAGTGGCGCGCGCAGCTGTCTGACATGGCTTACAAGGTCACACGCAAGCATGGCACCGAACGTGCTGGCACCTATGAGGATTTCCCTAAAGAAGCAGGCACTTACATGTGTGTTTGCTGTGGCGCGCCATTGTTTGAACAAGACGCAAAATTTGAAAGCGGGACAGGCTGGCCGTCATTTTTCCAACCCATCGATTCTGAATTGGTCGGCGAAACGACCGACCGCAGCTTTTTCATGAAACGCACCGAAGTGCATTGCAATCGCTGTGAGGCGCATCTGGGCCATGTGTTCCCTGACGGGCCAAAACCAACCGGACTGCGCTATTGCATCAACGGTGTCGCGTTGACCTTCGAGCCTGAAGAATAAGCATTATTTATAGTGTGCGCGCCTGTCACCAAAGGTGCGCACACGTTTGCGCCATGTCCGGTAACTGCCGGTTTTCAGCTTATCGCGCATCAACGCTTTGACCTGTTTTTCACCTAAGCCATATTCGCGTTCAATATCAGCAAAGCTCACGTGATCCGACAGCGCCATCTGAACGATTTCGCTAACGTGATCCGGCTGCAAGTCTTGGGCTTTCTTCATAACACAAAGGTAGGTGGCAAACGCCTTAGGACAAGCCCTATTGCTCGCCCAAGAATGTTCCTGCATCAAGCCGTCCGAACGACGCAAAAAGCTGGCTGAGGAAGGTCACGTCGTTGATCCCGTCCTCGGTGACGCGCCGGTCCAATACAACGACCCGCCCGTCTTCCATCGTGTAGCGCGTAATATTGCGCATCACATCGCCAGCGTCGAAATCAATGGCGAGGATTTCACGATCAACCAACCGTGGTGCGAAAGGTCCGAAATAGCGGAACTGGCTCGCGGCATAATAAATCGTGTTCTTTTCAAGCGCGCGCTCGGAAATCGGAGAGCCAAATAGAGTGATTACCTCTGATTTTGAAGTTTGGCCGACCTGCAATGTCGCAATTTCTTCGGCGGGCGGAATGAACCCGTGAAAGCGATCCATTTGCGTGCAGCCTGTCACAGCCACTAATCCTAGCATGAGGACCGAATTTCGCAGCTTGCCTGACTTGATACCCATGAACGCGCCCTCTTGCCTTGGCCTCCATGGCCTTTTATCCCCACTACAGTACCAAAGACCCCTGTTCAAGAATCGAAAGCTGCTTTGACCCAACTGCCCCAATCACAGATGCGTTTATCCGAACTCACAACGGGCCGCGCGACGCCGTTTTCCCTTTTGCCTAATGCGCCAGAGCGCAAGGCGATTGCAGACGCGCTTGGCATTGTCGCGATCAAAAAGCTGAAATTCGAAGGCACACTGACCCCGCAAGGCCGGTCCGATTGGACATTGCAGGCAAAGCTGGGTGCGACCGTGGTCCAAGACTGCGTTGTAACACTTGATCCGGTAACCACCCGTATTGATGAGGAAATCGCGCGCGCCTATATGGCTGAGATCCCTGAAATTGACGCTGCAGAGTTGGAAATGTCGCAAGATGATGCGATTGATCCGCTGCCTGAAACGCTTGATCTGGCACAGGTGATGATCGAGGCATTGTCACTGGCCCTGCCCTCGTATCCGCGCAGCGCTGGTGCGGATCTGGGCAAGATTGCCGTCACGGCCCCCGGAATTGCCCCCATGAGCGATGATGACGCAAAGCCCTTTGCGGGCTTGGGCGCATTGCGTGAAAGTCTTGAAAAGAAAGAAGAATAGCCGCACCTTAGGCGGTGGGGAAAAAGGGTTGCACATATACGGAATCGCAGTATGTTCGCGCCTCTTTTACATCGTGTCTCGACAGGGCTGTCACAATCGCGTAGGACCCCCGCAGACACAAGGAAATCTGGGCCTCGGCCCTTTAAAATATAGGGTTAGACATGGCCGTCCAGCAGAATAAAGTATCCAAATCCCGCCGTAATAATCGGCGTGCACACGACTCGCTGGTTGCAGCGAACCCAAATGAGTGTGACAACTGTGGTGAACTCAAGCGTCCGCACCACGTGTGCCCATCTTGTGGTCACTATGCGACACGCGAAGTGATCGCAGACAAAACCGAAGTCGACCTCGACGAAGACGCAGCATAAGCGACGCAAAGGCACTTAGCATGACATCATCCCAGCAGGACATCGATCCGACGCAGGGATATGCTGCAAACAAAGTGCTTTCAGTCGACGCTATGGGCGGCGATCAAGGGCCTGCAACTGTTGTTGCGGGCCTTTCAAAGTTTCTAAGCGACGAAACCGATGCGCGCGCGATCCTGCACGGCCCCAAACCCGAGTTGCAGGCCTTGATTGCTAAATACAAAATTGCAGACCGTGTCACAGTGCATGATGCTGCAGAAGTCGTCAAAATGACCGACAAGCCCAGCCATGTGCTGCGCAACGGCAAGAAAACCTCTATGTGGTCCGCAATCGAAGCCGTGCGCAACGATGAAGCGGCCGTTGCTATCAGTTGCGGCAATACGGGCGGATTGATGGCAATGTCGATGCTGCGTCTGCGCAAGGCAGAAGGCGTCAACCGCCCTGCCATCGCTTGCCTGTGGCCATCGCGTAATCCTGCTGGTTTCAATGTGATGCTAGATGCCGGTGCGGATATTCGCGCGGATCAGGATGATCTGCTGACTTATGCGTTGATGGGCGCCTCTTACGCCCGCAATGGCCTTGATATCAAACACCCAAGGGTTGGCCTGCTCAATGTTGGCACCGAAGAACACAAAGGCCGCGCAGAGCTAAAGGTCGCGCACGAACTGATCGCCAAGGCCGCTGTTCTTGGTGATTTTGAGTATGTCGGTTTTGTCGAAGGCGGTGATCTGCCATCCAACAAAGTGGACGTGATTGTCACCGATGGCTTTACCGGCAATGTGGCGCTGAAAACCGGCGAAGGCACTGCAACGCTGATCAGCGAGTTGCTCCGTAGTTCATTGATGAAAAACCCGTGGTCTATGCTTGGTGCAATGCTCGCACGTGGATCTTTGCGCGGATTGCGCAAACGGATTGATCCACGTCGCGTAAATGGCGGTGTCTTCTTGGGCTTGAACCATACGGTCATCAAAAGCCACGGATCGGCGGACGCGACTGGCGTTGCCGCAGCGTTGCATCTTGGTTACCGCCTGGCGCAAAGTGGTTTTTCCGATAAACTTGCCGCACGGGTTGCATCCGCCGCATCAGTTGCTCAAGATACGTTAACGGAAAGTGAGACCCCAGGTCTCAAAACAAAAACAGGCAAGTAGAAATGATGCGTCGCGCAGTCGTAAAAGGGGTTGGTCACTACCTACCCGAACGTGTGGTCCCCAACGCTGAATTTGAAAAAAGCCTTGAAACCTCAGATGAATGGATCAAAAGCCGCTCTGGCATCGAACGGCGCCATTTCGCAGCCGAAGGCCAGACCACATCCGATCTTGCATCCGAAGCCGCGAAAGCCGCGCTTAAGATGGCAAACATGGAAGGCAGCGACATCGACGCGATCATTGTCGCGACTTCAACCGCAGACCTGACCTTTCCCTCTGCGGCCACAATGGTGCAGAACGCTATCGGGAACACCACGGGCTATGCCTTTGATGTGCAAGCCGTTTGTGCGGGTTTCGTCTATGCCCTATCAAATGCAAACGCCCTTATCGTTTCCGGCCAAGCTGACCGCGTGCTGGTCATCGGTGCGGAAACATTCAGCCGCATTATGGATTGGACAGACCGTGCAACTTGCGTGCTGTTTGGTGATGGTGCCGGTGCGCTGATCCTTGAAGCTGAAGACGGTACAGGCAACACCGCTGATCGCGGTGTGCTGTCGGTCGATTTGAATTCCGACGGTCGCTACAAAGATCTACTTTACGTCGATGGCGGTGTTTCGACCCAAAACAGCGGTATGCTGCGCATGCAAGGCAAAGAGCTGTTTCGCCATGCTGTTGAAAAGCTCGCACAAACCGCTGATGCCGCTTTGGGGAAAATTGGCCTAGAGGCTGATGACGTCGATTGGATCGTCCCCCATCAAGCGAATATCCGCATCATCCAATCCACAGCCAAAAAACTGGGTGTCGGCATGGAGCGGGTGATCGTGACAGTCCAAGATCATGGCAATACCTCTGCCGCATCGATTCCCCTTGCCCTGTCCGTCGGGGTCGCAAATGGCCAGATCAAGCAAGGCGATCTGGTCGTCACAGAGGCAATTGGTGGTGGTTTGGCCTGGGGCGCGGTTGTGATCCGCTGGTAAAGGGCGCAAAGCTGCCTTGAATACCGATTGCCAAGCCGTTGTTATTGACTCTGAATTTGCGCACGGCATATGATCTTTTGTAATGTGAGGGGTACTTAGATGGCGGATAAGACTTTGACGCGGATGGACTTGGCAGATGCAGTGCATAGCCAGGTTGGTCTTTCCAGAAACGATAGCGCGGATTTGGTTGAAAGCGTGCTTAGTCACGTGTCTGACAGTCTTGTTTCTGGTGAAACCGTCAAGATTTCATCGTTTGGTACCTTCTCCGTGCGCGAAAAAGCAGCACGCGTGGGTCGCAACCCTAAAACCGGCGAAGAGGTTCCAATCCACCCCCGCCGCGTTCTGACATTCCGTCCGTCGCATCTGATGAAAGATCGCGTCGCTGCGGGGAACAAACGCTAAGTTATGGCCAAAGCCAAAGACGCATTTCGTACAATCAGTGAAGTTGCCGAATGGTTGGATACACCCACCCATGTGCTGCGCTTTTGGGAAAGCAAATTCAGCCAGATCAAGCCTGTTAAAGGGGCTGGTGGACGACGCTATTACCGGCCCGCCGATATGGATTTATTGGGCGGTATCAAGAAGTTACTGCATGAAGATGGTCT
>NZ_JAFMHR010000143.1 GCF_017854415.1 Yoonia sp.
CTCAAGCACAAGCAATACGCCGCGGATTCTGGCCACACGGGCGGCCCACTGCCACCCCGGTAGCGTATCCCAGACCTCGACAAACGCCCGTGCGCCCGAGACGAGTGAGCCATCTGGTCTGCGAACATGGAACCGCCGCATCGATGTGTCAGACGTAAGATCAGCGCCAAGTCGGGCATCGTTGCTGGATACATCAACAAAGCCAAGTTTCTCGCCACCCACGCGAGACGCGTAATGATCTATCTCAACCGAACACAGCGCACACGACCCGTCAAAGTAGATGGTCGGCCCATTTTCAAACGCCTGATCTGAAACACTGGTTTCTGAAATGTTGCTGATTGCGATTACACCATTGTCGTTACGCGGTATCTCTGACGACCCCATGCCGGCTCAAAATACGCTGCAATGTCCGACGGTGCATTTGCAAAAGCCGCGCGGTCTCTGATACGTTTTCGCCGGCTTCGTGAAAGACCTGCTCGATGTGTTCAAACCGCGCATCGTCGGGTGAAATTGGCGCAGCCGGTGCCGATGGCCGTGTGCCTTTTGGCGCCATAAGCGTATCGACAATCTCGTCCGCAGTGGCGGGTTTCGCAATATAGTCGATGGCCCCAAGACGCGCTGCCGCGACGGCAGTTGGGATATTACCGTACCCCGTCAGAATGATCGCGCGCGCATCAGGGCGTTGTTGTTCTAGCGCCTCAACGACGTCCAACCCGCTTCCATCCTGCAACCTAAGGTCAATGATTGCATATTCTGGTGCATTTGCGCGAACTGCACGCAGACCCTCGGCAACGCTTGACGCAGGCGTAACGTCAAACCCTCTTTTTTGCATCGCGGTACCTAAACGCGACCGAAGCACATCATCATCCTCAACCAGCAGTAAGGTCTTTGTATCGTTTTCCAAAAACATAACGGTCTCCTTTGATATAGATACGCCCGAGACCGCGACATAGACGTCAATCGCGTCAATCTGCCGCTACTGTCTGCGCCGATCCTCTTTTGTTGAGGTTGGGCGTGGGTCGCCGTAGGGAACTTCGGCGCGATAGACATGAAACTGCTCGCCATAGTGCGCGGCAAACCGACGTTCTTTTAGATGTGACGCAAATAGGCAATAGGCCGGTAAATCCTCAAAGATCGCCTCAGGCTTGCGGAGACTTGCCTTAAAACAACGATAGCTGAGTATCATCATTCGATTTGACCTTTTTCTCGCGCTTTGAGGCTGATTTTCGGCTTCCCAGCTTGAGAAAAACGGCGTTTGCCGCGACCCCAAAGTCCTGACCGTTCCGTATAGCAGAGATCTTTTGTTTTGCGGCCCTTGCCGAGGAAGCTTGATCAACAATTGGGACAGGATAGTCCTGCCCAAGCGCAAAATCATTATCGTCGATCAGTGTCTTTTCCCACTTCCATGGAGCGTGAATGAACGCATCCGGAACGCTGTTTAGCTCAGGGACCCACTTTCGAATGAAGGTGCCATTTGGATCATGCTCTATGGATTGTTTGATCGGGTTATAAACGCGCATCGTGTTGATGCCTGTTACACCTGATTGCATTTGTAGCTGACTATAGTGGATCCCGGGTTCATAGTCTGTGAACAGCCGTGCCAGATGTTCGCCCGTAACGCGCCAATCAAGCCATAGTTGATAGCTGGCAAAGCTGACCAGCATAGCCCTCATGCGGAAGGTGATCCAACCTTTCGCAGTCAGATTGCGCATACAGGCGTCAACAAAGGGGTAACCGGTCTGGCCGCTCGCCCATGCTTGGAAATGCAGGTCATTGTGCTCGTTCTCACGCAGCCCCTCAAAGGCCGGATGCATGCAGTGCGTTTCGATTTCGGGTTGGTCTTCGATCTTTTGGACGAAGTGACAGCGCCAAGCCAGGCGAGAGCCAAAGGCCGTCAGGTTGCGGCCAAAGCTCTTCTTTTCATTTGGGGATAACTGGGCGCGGCGTTTAACGATGGATTGCGCGACCTCACGCACAGACAGGCTGCCCCAAGCAAGGTGGGCGGACAGGCGCGAGCAGTGGAATTCAGATAAATCTGGTGCTGAGATGTGATAAAGGTATTCGCGAGATCGGTGATTTAGAAAGCTGCGCAGATCAGCAACGGCATGCGTTCGCCCGCCCTTTTGCACTTTAGCAATAGGTACATTGCCAAACATCGGATCATTTTTCTGAGGTAGAGTGTCGGACTTGCAGAACGGAAATGATCGCAGCGCATCGGGCTTTGGCAGAATCTTTTCCGCCATCCGTGCATTTCGGATTTTGGACCAGTCATCACGACTGCGCAATCTTCGCACAACACCGTTTGTCGGCGCTTCATGCAGTGCGATGTTATTGTCCAAGCACAGTTTTTGAACTGCGATATCTCTGCGGTACGTCCAAAGGTTTCCTGTTTCCTCGTGTGCATACACGTCACTTGCACGGTGTTCAAAATGAAGCTCTTTGATCACTTCGCAAGCATCACCAACTTTTACGATGAGTTGTTGGCCCAACGCCGCCAGATCTATGTCTAAGTCACGAAGGCAATCGTGGATGAAGTGCCAATGGCGACGAGATGCGAAGGGTTGTTTCCAATATTCAGGCTCAACGATGTAAAGCGGTATCATGGGTGCGCCCGACTGCGACGCTTTCAACAACGGGGCGTGGTCATTAATCCGCAGATCGCGTTTGAACCAAACGATGCAAGGTGCCTGTGTCATGTGGAGTTAATCTCATTTTTTGGTGCGCAGCAGCTCTTAGTAGCGTTGGCGATGTAAGGTTGGCTTTCAATTCAGAAGCGGCGCCAAAAACGTCATGTCGATCTTCTACGGCACTTGTTTTCCACGCCAAGTAAGCGATTTTCTATTAAGATCATATAAGTCGACGCGGTTGGCGACGATATCCTCGCACAATTGCACTGCACGGACGGCTTGGTCGCGGGAAAGGTTTTTGTATGCTGGCTTTGGCAGATGTGCGAACCACGGGCCGCCGCAAACGTTATCAAGAACGATGCGCTGAAAGCAGTGATCGTTGCAGACAGGCCATTTCACCGACGGGTCACGCGCGATCTGAGGCATGATTTCTTTTGTGAGCACCATATAGCGACTTATGATGTCTGCCGTGCGGGAGGGGGGCGACGTCATCTCTGCTCCATACCTATCGTTTGCTCCAATATACGCGGGATCTGTTTTCTGACTTTGAAAAACCCAGCGGTCGCATGCGGCCAGATCGCTTCATCCCAAGCGCGACGTTGTTCGCACAGGGTTACGCCGCGCTCCACAAGGTATGGCTCAGCTAAATTAAACCAGTCGCGCAAAGGTCCGTGCGTCACATATGGGGTGAGGATTTGCTTTGCCCCAGCCTTTGCCGCCCAGTCAGCCAAAACTGATGGTTCTGTCGCTTTGAGATGCATCATATCTAAATTTGACCGCAACGCTGCGTCAGCTAATGCACCAGTCTCAAAAGCATAAACATGCTCGGACACCTGAAGCGGCGAGCGCAGGTGACTGCATGACAGTGTGGCAGCGCATTGCAGATCAAGATGAGCATGGTCAAAGTCTTCAATCAGGCAGTCTTCGTCTGTGATCAAAAGCACGGTCGGCAGGTCGGTCTGCGCCTCGTGCATTTTGCACAAAGGTTGCACCGTAGGGAGACCATCTGGCTCCGATGCTTCCAAACCCTGTTCAACCTGTGCAAGTTCGCCATGTTTTGGGGTGAAGCGGCCATCGGTGAATGTATCAATGTTTTGTGCGCGTGCCGGGTAAGGTTTGCCGCGTGTATGCAAACCTGCCGCCCAACGCCATCCCAGCGTGTTTGACGCGGCATCCCCATCAAGCAAATGGCGGTAGAAGAAATCAGCCCCAAGTCGCCAAGGAAGTCCAAGCGTGAAAATCCAGATCGACGCAAACCACATGCGCGCATGGTTGTGCAGATATCCTGTCTCAACCAGTTCCTGCGCCCATGTATCGAAGTAATCCAAACCCGTTTGACCGGTTTCTGCCAGTGCGATGTCACGCCGCAAACGACGATCCCGTTTGAGTGACATCAGATCTGTATTTAACCCTTGGACATAGCTGTCCCAGACCTGCGGGCGTCGTTCCAGCCAGCCTTTGTGGTAACCGCGCCAGATCACTTCTTCGATGAACTTTTCTGCATCTTCCGGCCCGTGTGCATCTAATGCTGCCGTGACCACCTCAGCTTCCGTGATCAGCCTCCGACAAATGTAGGGCGATAACATTGACACTGCTTTGTGCTGACCCGGACCATGATCATAATTGCGACCATTCTCGTATCGACGGCCCATTGCAGGAATAAACGCCTGCATTGCGGCAAGACCAGCAGCCCGTGTGGGAACCATTTCAGTCATTGATCAGCATGTCGTCGATCAGCCGCGTGATCGCAGGCGATTGTGGTGATGTGTTGGATCCGAAAGTCGCTACGACCCCACCATTTCTATCAATGAGCACTTTGTTGAAGTTCCACCGCGGCGTGAAACCCGTTTCAGCCTTGAGCGACGCGTAGAACGGATGGGCATCCGCCCCCTTCACATGGGTGATCACCGTCATCGGCAGATCAATACCATACTGCAGTTCGCAAAAATCTTTGACCTCCGCGTCGGTTGCGAGTTCCTGATTGAAGTCATCAGATGGCACAGCCAGAACGACAAGCCCTTGTGCGCGGTACGCATCGTAAAGGTCTTGAAGTCCGCGGTATTGTTGGGTGAAGGCGCATTGCGATGCCGTGTTCACGACAAGCACTGGCTGGCCAAGCCACTGGTCGATGGAAAGCGTGCCACCATCAATCGATCCAAACGGCGCCTTGGTTTCAAGCGCCACTGTTTGAGACCCCAAGAAGATAACTGCGCTGATAAGAAACCGCTTGATCATGAATGCCGCCCCCGTGCGATTGTCGTTTAGTTCATCAAATCTTCGAATAATCCGTGATACCTGCGATGTCCGGCTTTGTCTTTGTCACCACGGCACGCATCTGACGTCCAAGGCGCGTGCGCTGCGTCTTTGGTCGCCATGTGTTCGGAGGGGCGGTCAAAACGATCAATAAAGCCAGTTGCTTTAGGGTTATCTGACATAAGCGATCTCCGGTGTGTTTGTTCTTTGTTTAGTTAGGTTAGATACGTCAAGCTCATGGGATTAGATGCATTTGAATGCGACACTGGACGGCGGGTTTGCAAAGATACCGTGGCATAACGCAGGTTGTTAATAAAACGCACGAGGATGTACGATGGTCCATCGGTATGAGCGGACAAATACTTTTCCCTTCAAGCGTCTGATCACACCCGTATTTGGCATACTCCATCCACCACATGGCAAGAAACGGATTGTGGTCGTGTTCAATCTGGTCGAACTATTTTCCCCGCTTTCGTGGCAGGATATATGGGACTGTCGCCTTATAGGAATCAAATTTCGCTCCGTACCGTGCGGCAAAACGGCGTTCCTTTAGGCGTGGCGCAAAAAGGCAATAGGCTGTGTAGCATACCGCGAGGGCCAGTTGGTCTGGCGTCCACACAGGCACCAGCCAAAGCGTCAGGGCGAAGGCCACATAGATCGGTTGGCGGATCAGGCGGAACAGGCCTTGGGTTGGCATTTCGGGAAATACGGGCCGGATGCGCGCCATCAGTGACATCCAGCCAAGTGCGCCTGACTGTACCTCCGCACCAGCATCGAAACTGGCCTTACCAAGGATCAACCACGCAACCGCATAGGCCGTGCTGATAGCCCAAAATATAGCACCCTCAGCCTGCCACCAGACGATCCCCGATGGCGTCCACAGCGTAAACAGCGCCAAAAGCTGCGCGGACGCGATGATCGCATAGGTCGTCGTTGCAAGGGTTGCTCCGTGTGGTCCGGAGATCAGGCGCTGTAAAATGCCATTGCCTCTTTTTGTCAGCAAGATCGAATGTGCCAGTGGAAATTGCACGATCAAGGCGACGTTCGCCAATATGGCCCAAGGCCATGGCACAGCGCCAAAACTCTGGCTGAGGCCAAAGAACATCGCCAGAATCATGGAGAGGACGGCAGCAGCAAATAGCGCGTGGCATAACACACCCAAACCAAGCGCCATAAGCACACGCCCTGCACCCTGCGGTGGTGACATGGCCGCCCGGATCAGTGTGATTAGGCGTGCAATACGCGGATCTTCGGTCATGAACGGGTCTGCAAAATATCTTGCGCAATCGCATCGCCACTGATCCATGCATCCTCAACCTGTTGACCGATGCACCAGTCGCCGCCTGCATAGAGCGACTTTGCGTGATGCAAGAAAGGTTGGCCCAAGGGCGCAGTCACACGGGCATAGCGCCAACGATGCGCACTTGCGTGGATCACTTGATTTGCAGCCACGCTGAGCTGATCACACAGAAGCGGAAGCATTCTCGCGATAACCGCTGCTGGATCGTCTTCCAGATATTGAGCGCTGAACGCGGGGCTGGCCTGTGCCACCCAGGCGGTCGCCTGACCCTGTGGTCGGCCTGGTTTGCTGCTGTTATGGGCAATCCACGCGAGCGGACCTGCATCATCACGGCGACTGACATAGGGCGCTGGTGCGTCGATTGCAGCCATCAACGTCAGGCAAGGGGTGAAACGCACGTCAGCCGCTTGCACAACAAATGGATGATCCTGACCAAGCAAGCCCGCTAGCTGTGGCGCAGGCACTGTAATGACAACCTGATCAACGTGGTGGATTTCTTCGCCAACCTGAACGGTCCAGTCCGTTGTTTCACGGCATATAGCACTGACCTGCGCCAATTGCCGAATATCGAAGCCTTCAGACATCGCGCGGGGCAATCCCGACATTCCGGGGACGCCCACGAAACGCGGACGGCCTGAACCGTCATCCCATTTGGCTGCCGCACCCTTTGTTTGCAGGTCACCCAGCACCTCAGCAAAACGGTCGTCATGCGCCGTGATATATTGCGCCCCATGATCAAACTGCATCTGTTCAATACGTTTGGTCGCCATGCGCCCACCAATGCCACGGCCCTTGTCGAAAATGATCGGCGCAAGGCCTGCGCGGGCCAATCTGCTTGCGCAGGCCAGCCCG
>NZ_JAFMHR010000144.1:0-3738 GCF_017854415.1 Yoonia sp.
GGGATTTGGAACATTGGCGCAGAAGGCCAGTATATTGTCGGCGCAATTTTCGGAGCGGCAGTTGGGCTCGCGTTTTACCCTTACGAATCCTTCATCATATTTCCGCTGATGGTTTTGGCCGGCGCATTTGGTGGCTTTCTTTGGGCCATGATCCCCGGGTTTCTCCGCGTCAAATTTGGCACCAACGAAATTCTGGTGTCCTTGATGTTGGTCTATGTGGCAGAGCAATTACTGGCCTCTATGGCGCTTGGCACGTTGCGCAACCCCGAAGGTATGGGGTTTCCGGGCAGCCGCAACTTGGCGCAATACCCGTCCGCGACCAGTTGGATTGATCAATCCGCAGGTATGCATTGGGGGATTGTTGCAGCCTTTATCGCAGTGATTTTCGCCTACGTCGCCCTGTCGCGACACATCTTTGGCTTTAACGTGCGTCTGTCAGGCCAAAGCCCACGCGCCGCGCGTTTTGCGGGTGTGAACCCGTCGAAGTTAATCTTGATCTGCATGGGTATTTCGGGCGCATTGGCCGGACTTGCTGGACTTTTCGAAGTCTCTGGTCCCGCAGGCCAGATCAGCATCGATTTCAACGTCGGCTATGGCTTTACTGCAATCATCGTGGCGTTTCTGGGTCGTTTGCATCCCGTCGGCATTCTGCTGGCCGGAGGACTGATGGCGTTGACCTATATCGGCGGCGAAATCGCGCAATCCAACCTTGGGCTGCCACTGGCTGCGATCCAATTGCTACAAGGGATGCTGTTGTTCTTCCTGCTCGCTGTTGATGTGTTGACCAACTACCGCGTCCGATTTGGAAAAGGGGGGGTCGCATAATGGATCTTTCTTCAATCAATCCGATCCTGCTCCTGGCGTCTTTGATGGTCGCCGCCACCCCTATCCTGCTTGCTGCAATCGGAGAGTTGGTGGTTGAGCGTGCAGGTGTCCTGAACCTCGGGGTCGAGGGCATGATGATCACCGGAGCCGTCTGCGGATTTGTCGTTGCGGTCGCGACCGGTTCACCCTGGCTGGGCTTTATCGGGGCTGCCATCGGCGGTGCGCTGATATCGCTGATTTTTGGCTTTCTGACGCAGATATTGCTGTCAAACCAAGTGGCCACCGGACTTGCACTGACCCTGTTTGGTTTGGGCCTTTCGGCACTGATGGGCCAAGGCTATATCGGGATCAAAGCACCCAGCTTTCCAGATTGGCACATCCCGTTGCTTGGGGACATTCCCGTTTTGGGACCAATCGTTTTCCAGCATGACCCGATGGTCTATGTGGGCCTACTGATCGTCGCGGTCGTCTGGGCTTTCCTCAGGTATTCACGCGCTGGATTGATCCTGCGTGCCGTCGGCGAAAACCACGAAGCCGCACACGCCTTGGGCTATCATGTTGTCCGCGTGCGGATTATGGCGATCATGTTTGGCGGAGCCTGTGCAGGGCTTGGTGGGGCGTACCTGAGCCTTGTGCGCGTACCCCAATGGACCGAAGGCATGACCGCTGGCGCAGGCTGGATCGCACTGGCCATTGTTGTCTTCGCCAGCTGGCGACCGGGGCGGCTTTTGCTGGGTGCCTATTTGTTTGGCGGCGTGACCGTCCTGCAGCTAAATCTGCAAGCAGCGGGCGCTGCAATCGCAGTTGAGTATCTTTCTATGGCGCCGTATCTGGCAACCATCGCCGTTCTGGTTATTATGCGGGCTGGACGAGCGCCCGGATCACTGGGCCAATCATTCCATGCCTCACGTTAAAGGCGTCACCAACAAGACCACCAAGGGGAAACACATGAAAATCAAATCCATTCTGACCGGTGCAACACTTGCACTTGGTTTTGCCACCGGCGCTTTTGCCGATGCGCATCAAACCAAAGTAGGCTTTGTCTACGTTGGCCCAATCGGCGACGGCGGCTGGACTTACGAGCACGACAAAGGCCGTTTGGCCGTCGAAGAAGCATTCGGCGACGCGGTTGAAACCGTCTACGTCGAAAGCGTCCCTGAAGGTGCCGACGCAGAGCGCGTGATGACACAGATGGCGCTGCAAGGTGCCGACCTGATCTTTACAACTTCCTTTGGTTATATGGATCAAACAATCAACGTCGCTGCCAATTTCCCGGATGTGAAGTTCGAGCACGCAACTGGTTACAAGCGCGCTGATAACGTATCCACCTATTCCGCACGCTTCTATGAAGGCCGCGCGATCCAAGGCCACATTGCCGGTCACATGACCGAAAGCAACATTGTGGGCTACATTGCGTCCTTCCCGATCCCGGAAGTTATCCGTGGCATCAACTCTGCATTCTTGCATGCGCGCGAAGTCAACCCTGACGTCGAGTTCAAAATTGTTTGGGCCTACACTTGGTTCGATCCAGCAAAAGAAGCCGAAGCTGCCTCTGTTCTGATCGAACAAGGCGCTGACGTGATTTTGCAGCACACCGATTCGACTGCACCGCAGGCCGCAGCGCAAGCTGCTGGCAATGTTGTGACATTCGGCCAAGCATCCGACATGGCAGAGTTCGGTCCATTCCCACGCGTTTCTTCCATCATCGACGATTGGGCGCCTTACTACATCGCGCGCACCAAAGCAGTCATGGATGGCACATGGGAAAGCACTGACACATGGGACGGCATCGGCCCAGGCATGGTTGGTATCGGTGAAATCACCGACGCTGTACCTGCTGACGTCAAAGCATCTGCAGAAGCCATGATCGAAGTCTTGCGCACCGGCGAATACCACGCCTTTACAGGCCCGATCAACAAACAGGACGGTTCTGTTTGGCTGGCGGACGGCGAGATCGCAGATGACGGCACATTGGCTGGCATGAACTTCTACGTTGAAGGCATCACTGGCGAAATCCCACAGTAAGCCTTACGCTAGGTCACCTTGAAAACCCCGCCAATTCCGGCGGGGTTTTTTGTGAAAAACGTTTGTTTTAACTGTAAACTGCAGCCTTCGTGGTTAAGATTCACACTTCACGTATTTTGAGACGAAACGTCTTAATTTAGCCTGATTTCGGTTGTGTAAGGCCCACGTACTCGAACCAAACATTTTGAGTTCGAAATGGGTTATCTGCAGCACATCACTGCTTTTGATAGCTCAGTTGTTTAACCTCGGCAGTGTTATGCCGACAGATGGAGTGTCTCGCATGACGCACAAGAATGCTGCCCAAACACGTTTCCGGAAAACGTCCAATTTCGCTCTCATTTTGGGCTTTGTCGGCCTCGCCAGCGCCACTACTGTTCATGCCGATGATGCGGATGTATCGCAGGTCACGCCTGTGCAGTTTGTCCAGGACAGTGGTGCCAGCGAACGGATCAATTTCTCGGGTAAGCTACGTATGCTTAGCCAAAAGATCGTGGCAACGTCTTGCTATGCACAAGCAGGTATCGCACCGGAGATGAGCCGCGCAAGCCTGGGCACGACAACGACAGAGTTCGCGCAAATCCTAAATGCGCTCGAATTTGGCGATCCAGACCTTGGTATCTCAGGTGCCGAAGACCGGCGGCGTACGCTTGCTGGCATCAATAAAATCAAAGATCTGTGGGCCCCTATCGCAGTGCTAGCCGCCAAGGTTGAAGCAGGCACAGGTACACTAGACGACGTCAATGAAATCGCGGCCCAAAGCGCGCAACTGCTGGACATAGCACAGCGCTTGGTTGTGCAGATTTCCGGGCAATACACCGGCCAAACGACGGTTCTGCAAACAGATGTCTTCACCATCGATATCGCTGGACGGCAGCGTATGCTGGCACA
>NZ_JAFMHR010000144.1:3994-6952 GCF_017854415.1 Yoonia sp.
GGTATCGCATTTCAGACCGGCAACCTTATGACAGGCGACATGAACACGGTTGTCGGGCTGTATTCTGAGGCGTCAAAACTAGATATTTAAGAACGGCGCTGAACCCTAGCGGCGACACTAATCATGTTCTACGCTAGGGCGGCAAATGTGCTGAATAGAAGAATATCATGACCGATACACTCGCCCTTATGGGCGTAAAAGGCGGCCCGGCCATTCGGCCCGGGTCGCATATGCCAATGTCCATGCTGCTACGGATGGCGGGCAAGAACATTGTGATTGATGCAGGCCTCGGCGTCACACGCGGGATTTGTGATCAAGGCGTGGCACTCACTGACATCGACCTAATCGTCATCACCCACCTGCATTCGGATCACTATCTAGAACTCGGCCCCCTGTTTCACACTGCATGGACCGCAGGCCTGAACCACCCGATCCCTGTGATCGGCCCCAAAGGTCTTGATACGTATTGGGCCGGTTTCCAAGCCAGCATGGGTTTCGATATCGACCTGCGCATCCGCGACGAAGGGCGCTGCGACTTTGGCAGTCTTGCCGATATTCACATCATCGACGAAAAACATGACTTCGGCGATATCGCCATGCATACGATGCGCAATGTCCATCCGCCGATCACAGACACATTCGCCCTGCGCTTTGACGGTCCAACTTCCAGCGTCGTCCTGTCAGGTGATACTGCTTATATGCCGCAAATGGCCCCTTTTGCCAAAAATGCCGACCTTCTGGTCCACGAAGCGATGCTGCGCGACGGGGTTGAGGCATTGTGCAAACGCATGACCAACGGCGACGACCGCCTGCGCACACATATCCTGAACAGTCACACCGACGCGGCAGACGTCGGGCGCATCGCCCAGGATGCAGGGGTCAAACAACTGGCGCTCAACCATTTTGTACCGGATGGCGACCCTGACTTCACTGACCAACACTGGACTGACGCGGTGCGCACCCATTGGAATGGCCCGCTTTTCTTAGGCAAAGACGGCATGACGATCACACTTTAGGCGCACGACCGATTGCCCCCGCCCCTTGCCCCCGCTATCTAGGGTCAAATTCCCTGACCTCACGGAGCGCAAACCATGGCAGCCAATAAATTCGTCTACTTCATGGACGGCGTGTCCAAAACATATCCCGGCGGCAAAAAGGTGTTTGAAAACATCCGGCTGAACTTTCTCCCGGGCGTCAAAATCGGTGTGGTCGGTGTGAACGGCACTGGTAAATCGACGTTGATGCGGATCATGGCAGGTCAGGACAAAGACTTTGTCGGCGAAGCATGGGCAGCCGAAGGCGCGCGCGTAGGTTACCTGCCGCAGGAACCCGAACTGGACGCGAACCTAACAGTGCGTGAGAACGTGATGCTGGGTGTGGCCGACAAAAAGGCCATTTTGGACCGCTACAACGAAGTAGCGATGAACTATTCCGAAGAAACCGCTGACGAGATGGCGCAGCTTCAAGACGAAATCGACAGCCAGAACCTTTGGGACCTCGACGCACAAATCGACATCTCAATGGAGGCATTGCGCTGTTCCGCAGACGACGCCGATGTGACGACGCTTTCGGGCGGTGAAAAGCGACGCGTGGCACTGTGTCAGTTGCTGCTGGACGCCCCAGACATGCTGCTGCTTGACGAACCAACCAACCACCTTGATGCGGAAACCATCGCGTGGCTGCAACAGCACCTGATTGATTACAAAGGCACAATCCTGATCGTCACCCACGACCGCTATTTCCTGGATGCGATCACAGGGTGGATTTTGGAGCTCGACCGTGGCTCGGGCATTCCGCACGAGGGGAACTATTCCAGCTGGCTGGAAGCCAAAGCAAAACGGCTAGAGCGCGAATCCAAAGACGACAAATCCAAGCAACGCACGCTACAACGCGAACTTGAGTGGATGCGCCAAGGCGCCAAAGCACGCCAAGCGAAATCCAAAGCGCGGATCAGCGCCTACAATGACATGGCCAACCAGTCAGAGCGCGAAAAGATGGGCCGCGCCCAGATCATTATTCCTAATGGGCCACGTCTGGGATCCAAAGTGATCGAAGTGGACGGTCTGAAAAAGGCCATGGGCGACAAATTGTTGATCGAAGACCTGACGTTTGATCTGCCTCCCGGCGGCATCGTCGGCGTGATTGGACCCAACGGCGCGGGTAAATCGACACTGTTTTCGATGCTGACAGGGCAACTTGAACCAGACGACGGCACGGTCGAATTTGGCGATACCGTCAAACTGTCCTACGTTGACCAATCGCGCGACGCGCTGAACGCAGACACCACCGTCTGGGAAGAAATCAGCGGCGGCGCCGAGATTATCGAACTGGGCGACGCCTCCATGAACTCGCGTGCTTATTGCTCGGCGTTCAACTTCAAAGGCGGCGATCAGCAGAAAAAAGTCGGACTGTTGTCAGGCGGTGAACGCAACCGCGTACACATGGCCAAACTGCTGAAGTCCGGCGGCAACGTTCTGCTGCTTGACGAACCAACCAACGACCTCGACGTCGAAACGCTACGCGCCCTCGAAGACGCATTGGTCGATTTCGCAGGCTGCGCCGTGGTCATCAGCCACGACCGCTTTTTCCTCGACCGGATTTGTACGCACATTCTTGCGTTCGAAGGCGAAGCGCATGTCGAATGGTTCCAAGGTGGGTTCACCGACTACGAAGAAGACAAAAAAGCCCGTCTGGGCGCAGACGCAGGTGAGCCAAAGCGGATGAAGCATAAGAAATTCGTGCGGTAATCGCACGGATAATAGCGCAAAGTTTCTACCACTAGATCGTGTCTATTTCATCCGACCAGCGAAGATGGCGTTACTGTCCCTCTTTTCACAGGGTGCAATTTCTGGAACTAAAGATTACATTCCATCTTCAATGTAGCCACAGGCGAAACAATGAGCTGCGATTGCGGCGCAAATAAGTGCAAACCTTATTGCGCTAAGTCGTGCTTTTGCT
>NZ_JAFMHR010000021.1 GCF_017854415.1 Yoonia sp.
ACCTTCACGCCATTACGGCCGTCGATGTGCACGTCCGCACCATTAACCGTTGCAACGCTCAAACGCTGACCTGCAAGCGCGTCGGATGTGACTGCACCTGGAACGACGTGGTACGTAAGGATTGATACCAGCGTATCTTTGTTTTCTGGCAGCAACAGCGATTCCACTGTGCCCTCTGGCAGGGCTGCGAAAGCTGCGTCAGTCGGTGCGAATACGGTGAATGGACCGTCGCCTTTGAGGGTATCAACAAGGCCCGCAGCGGTAACAGCTGCGACCAATGTGCTAAAATTACCGTTGGATGCGGCGATGTCGACGATGTCTGGTTCTTTCTCCATCATCGGGGCACATGCGGCAGCTGCGGCAACGCCAAAGGCAAGAATAGCGGACTTGATAGCAAAACGACGGTTCATTGTGTGACCTTTCTAGTCTTTGATAATGGTATCTTTACGCATCAAAGACTGACTTGGTTTTCATTCTGACAATGAGTTTATCTGCTGAATTAATGTGATCTGAACCTGAGGTTCCGACGTACGTTCAGCCTTGCGCGCAGTGTTTTCGAAAGGCTGATTTCAGAATGTCGAGCTCGCTGCGTAGCAAACTGATTTCTGCACGCAGATCATCCTCTAACGCGTCGCCAGCCAGAAGTGTGAAATGAGCGATGACGATGTCGTTGTTACTAACCGTAAAGGTCTGCAAGCCGTCGTTGATCAACTGCGGCGGAATGGGGGCTTTGATCAGCCACATCGCGCGGGCGCTGTCAAAGCTGTATGTCACGTTTTCAAGAGAAACGCCTTGGTGCGCAACTTTGATATCGGGTTCCGCTGTTGCTGTGCCGGACAATTCGCCCTCCCAAACGCCTGCGCGGATTTGGGTGTTGATGATCTGGTGTTGGGTCATCGCGGGGCTATGTCCTTTGTCTAAATCTCGGCGCGCGGATAGCGGCACAGGGTCAGGTCGCGGAATGTAATTTTGTTCATTGCGGGACTTTCGATCATGAGATCCACCCACATTTTGTCCGCACGCTGCTCGTTCAGCTGGCTATAGGCGAGATCGAATTCAACCATCGTTTCAGCCTGATCGTCCGGTAGGGTCAGCAAAAGCTGTTCGGTGTTCGGGCCGTGCTTGACGTTCAGCCGCGCGTAGATCCTAGAAGGACGTTCGCGTTCGATCACCGCGGCAAAGCGGATCAGGTGTTTTCTGCGCAGTCCCTTGCATGAATCGGGCGGTACTTCGATCACTATCGAAAGATAATTTCCATCAAAATGAAATGCTTCAATAGCCAATCCGTAGGGTGAAAGATCAATTTCGCGTATGTTTCTGATTTGCCGCAGGGTGATCTCGGCGCTTTTGCAATCGTGAAAGATCACGACTTCATTGGTCATGTTATCTTTGGGCATTGCGGGTGCCAGCCCACCTTGGGCATAAGCGGACCGCCAGAGTTTTGGACGCCACGCCCAATCAGTGCCCGAAGGCCGCGGAAACGTCGTCGATCCGGGACGCGGCAATGCAAGACGGCTTTCGGCTTCGGCTTGGAAGTTGCGCACATGGCGAACCAGCTTTTGAGCCATTTGGCTTTGTGTCTCGAGAGAGGTCAAATCGACATCGCCCGCTTGGCGCATTGTCGCCTTCCACCGCGCGACAGAGCGGCGGTGTAGAAAGCGCCCGATCATCCCGTGAGGTGAAAAAAGCATAATTGCGGCAGTCCTATTGTGTCGCGCTTAGTTTGACATCTGCGCATGCAAGATAACAGCCTTAGGCGTCTGGATTGTCCTCGTCGGTATCGTCGCTGGTGCTTTGCACACCGGCAAGAACCAGTTTCAGCAAACCTGCTCCTGGCCCATCGCGTAAAGGTGCTGCAGATAATCCGCGCACTCCTATCGTGACAAGCCGGCCGTCGATGTCACGAAAGGCGCGCCATTCTTCAGCTTGCAATCCAGCGATCGGGGGCGCGCCTGCGTCGGCGAAATGAACCATAACTTGGTCGTTGAACGCTTGGGTCGAAAGGATTGTTACGTCGCTCGCGTCGCCTTGCTGGCTTAGCAAGCCAGCGCCGGCATCGGTGATCAAGAAGTCACGCAAAGCGATTTCGTCTTGGGCAATGCTGCCGCTGTTATCGGGGCCGACTTGAATGGTGGCCATGCCGATGACTGCGGGCGTATCTTGGGTGCCGCCAAGCGTCACGCAAGGTGCAATCACGGCGAAGTCGCGGCGCGGTTGGCTGGCAAGATTATCGACACAATACCCCGCAGGTGGGGTCGCCAGAATCGCACCATCTGCCAAAGTGACTGACTGCGATGGGGCAGGCGGGGTGCAGGCTGCAATAGCCAACATCCCGCACAATCCAACGCTTGCGCGCATCATGGGATCAAAGATCCATATAGATGTGCTTTTCTTGCTTTGCGCCCGGATGCGTGACAGCCCCAAGCCGTGCGCCGCCGACAAGCTGCGCATATTTCCACAAAGCGCCCGAAGCGTAGATCGTTTCTTTCGGGCCCTTCCAGTTGGCTTTGCGTGTCGCTAGTTCTTCGTCAGTCAGGTCAACGCTTAGCACGCCCTTGACCGCATCAATGGTGATCATATCGCCATTCTCGAGCAGTCCGATTGGCCCTGCATGTGCCGCCTCTGGACCTACGTGCCCAACACAGAAACCGCGTGTCGCACCCGAGAAACGACCATCGGTGATCAGTGCTACTTTTTTGCCCATGCCTTGACCGGATAGGGCCGCCGTTGTTGCCAGCATTTCGCGCATGCCCGGACCACCTGAAGGGCCTTCGTTGCGGATGACCAGAACTTCGCCTTCTTCATAGGCGCGTGCTTTGACGCCTTCGAATGCGTCTTCTTCGCATTCAAATACGCGCGCAGGGCCGGTAAAGACTTGTTCGTCTGCGGACATGCCCGCGACTTTGACGATTGCGCCTTCGGGGGCAAGGTTGCCTTGCAGGCCAACAACGCCACCGGTCGGAGTGATCGGAGTTTCAACCGGATAGATGACTTTGCCGTCTGCATTGCCTTTGATCATATCAAGCTCTTCGCCCATCGTGCGGCCTGTCGCTGTCATGCAATCTTCGTGAATCAGGCCAGCTTTGCGCAGTTCTTTGAGAACAACTGGTACGCCGCCCGCTTCGTAAAGGTCCTTTGCTACGTAATCGCCGCCCGGCTTAAGGTTAACGAAGTACGGGGTGTCGCGGAAAATCTCGCACACGTCTTGTAAGTCGAAATCGATACCCGCTTCGTGTGCAATCGCGGGCAGGTGCAGGCCGGCGTTGGTGGACCCACCTGTGCAAGCCACAACGCGGGCCGCGTTTTCAAGCGATTTGCGTGTCACGATATCGCGCGCGCGGATGTTCTTTGAGATCAGTTGCATCACAGCTTCGCCAGAGGCCACACCGTATTGGTCGCGGCTTTCGTAAGGTGCAGGCGCGCCCGACGAATTCATCAGCGCAAGGCCGATGGCTTCGGAAACGCACGCCATAGTGTTGGCGGTAAACTGGCCGCCACATGCGCCCGCAGATGGGCAGGCCACGCGTTCCAGGATTTCAAGCTCCGCGTCAGTCATGTTGCCGGCTTGGTGTTTGCCAACAGCTTCGAACACGTCTTGGACGGTCACGTCTTTGCCCGCCAAACGGCCCGGCAGGATGGACCCACCGTAGATAAAGACTGACGGAGTGTTCAGACGGACCATCGCCATCATCATACCCGGCAAAGATTTGTCGCAACCCGCAAGGCCCACAATCGCGTCATAGCAGTGGCCTCGCATTGTTAGTTCAACCGTGTCCGCAATCGCGTCGCGTGATGCCAGTGACGACCGCATCCCTTCGTGGCCCATCGCGATGCCGTCGGTAACGGTGATCGTCGTGAATTCACGCGGCGTGCCGTAGCCCTTTTTGACGCCTAGCTTTACAGCCTGCGCCTGACGGTTCAGCGAGATATTGCAAGGTGCGGCTTCGTTCCAGCAGGTGGCGACACCGACCCAAGGCTGTGCGATTGCCTCTTCGTCCAGACCCATCGCGTAGAAGTACGACCGGTGCGGCGCACGTGATGGGCCTTCGGTGACGTGGCGGGATGGAAGGTTGGTTTTATCGACCTTGTCTTTGGACATCTGAATTCTCCTGCAAAACTGTTGAGAGAGGTCTAAATAGTGGGCAAGCCCTGCGCAAGCCTTCAAGTGGCGGTTGCGACTGACGTGCGGCGCGGCCTAGTGTCCGGCATGAGTGATCCTTACGCCGCACATCGCGACTTTATTCGGCCAGCATGGGCCGCGCGCGACTTATGGCGGGTAATAGTGATGATAGTCGCGTTCGAGGTGGTTTTCATGCTGTCACCGTCGGTTTTCGCGAGCGTGCTGCCCAGTCCGGAATTGTCCGCCGCCTTTTACGAAGGCACATCCGCATTCGGCACTTTGGCGCAGTTTGCATCCTTTGGTGTGGCTGCGGCCGGATTTGTCATCCTGCTGCAGCTTTTGCATGGACGTGGATTTTGGTCACTAATTGGTCCAGCTGCCGCAGCAAAGCGTGATTTGACCAATGTCGCAGTCTTGGTCGGTTTTTGGCTGCTTGTGCTCGAAGTTTTCCCACCATGGATCGACACTGCCGATCTTGCCATGGTTCGTAATTTCGGGGTCTGGCTGGCGCTGATCCCGATGGCACTGGTTGTGTTGCTGATCCAAGTGGGCACCGAAGAAATGTTCTTTCGCGGCTATTTGCAGCAACAATTTGCATGCTTGTCATCAAGCCGTTGGGCGTGGATGGTCCTGCCATCTTTGATGTTTGGCGGGCTGCATTATTGGAATGGCAATGGCGCTGCAGATGGCATTATCTGGGCGATTTGGGCCGCAACGCTTGGGATTGCCTGCGCTGACCTGACGGCGCGGACCGGCAATCTTGGGGCCGCGATTGGCTTGCATCTAGCCAACAACGCTTTTGCTTTGTTGATTGTTGCCGTTGAAGGCTGGCCTGCGTCCGGTGTCGCGCTGTTCTTATATCCCTATGAGGATCCTGCGCTTTATGCGCTGGATGCAGAGGCTTTGTTCAGTCCTTGGGTTATTTTTCAACTTATAACCTTGCTTATCACAATATTTATCATGTGGGTTGCGGCACGCGTTGCATTGAAGCGTTGATTGCAATTCATTCCGACCCGTCATATCTCGGATGGGAAACTCGTCTAAAGGCTTGCTCATGAACTGGATCACCAATTACGTCCGCCCCACGATCAACTCGCTGTTTTCGCGCCGCGAGGTGCCGGATAATCTTTGGACTAAGTGTAACGAATGCGGAACAATGCTGTTTCACCGCGAACTTGCCGACAATCTGAATGTTTGCACCAATTGCGATCACCATATGGCGATTGGCGCGCGTGACAGGTTGCGTTCTATCTTTGACGGCGGTGTTTTTGTGGACGTCGCGGTGCCCGAGCCTGTAGCCGATCCGCTGCATTTCCGTGACCAGAAACGCTATACGGATCGCATCAAAGAAGCCCGCAAGAAGACCGGCGAAAAAGATGCGATGCTGGTCGCCGAAGGCGAGATGGGCCGCACTGGCGTCGTGGTTGCCGTGCAGGACTTTTCGTTTATGGGCGGATCAATGTCGATGTTCGTCGGCAATGCCATTATCGCCGCCGCGGAACGCGCGGTTGCGCTCAAGCGTCCATTGATCCTGTTTTCCGCCGCCGGTGGCGCGCGCATGCAAGAAGGTATCTTGGGCCTGATGCAAATGCCGCGCACGACCATTGCAGTGCAAATGCTCAAAGAAGCGGGCCTGCCCTATATTGTAGTGCTGACGCATCCCACGACCGGTGGTGTGACAGCATCTTATGCGATGTTGGGCGATGTGCAGATTGCCGAGCCCAATGCCTTGATTGGTTTTGCCGGCGCGCGCGTGATTGAACAAACCATTGGTGAAAAACTGCCCGAAGGTTTCCAGCGTGCCGAATACTTGCTGGATCACGGCATGCTGGACCGCGTGACAAAGCGCACGGACCTCAAGGGCGAGCTTGTCACGATTGTACGTTTACTGATGAAGCAGTCCGCGCCGGTCAAAGGTGATTTGCCTGCGCCTGAAATCCAGTCAGGCGCTGCAGAAGAAATTGCGGCGTCGGAAGCAGCAAAGTGACGCAGTCGTCTGATGTGATCCTTGACCGGATGATGGCCTTGCACCCCAAGATCATTGACCTGACCATGGATCGTGTTTGGCGCTTGTTGGCGACCCTCGACAATCCGCAGGACCGCTTGCCGCCGGTAATCCACATCGCGGGCACCAATGGCAAAGGATCAACCCAAGCGATGATCCGTGCCGGGCTAGAGGCAGGCGGCGCCGCTGTTCACGCTTATACGTCACCGCATTTGGCACGGTTTCATGAACGCATAAGGCTGGCTGGCACGCTGATATCAGAAGAAGCACTGACCGATGTGCTGGACCGTTGCTATGTCGCCAATGGCACGGACACGATTACTTATTTCGAGATTACGACTGTTGCTGGGCTTTTGGCTTTTGCGCAAACGCCCGCCGATTACACCCTGTTAGAGGTCGGATTGGGGGGGCGTTTGGATGCAACGAACGTCATCGCAAAACCCGCTGTGACCATCATAACGCCTGTCGATCTAGACCATCAGCAATACCTTGGTGACACGCTGGGCGCGATTGCAGGTGAAAAAGCAGGCATCATCAAGCGCGGCGTGCCTTGCGTCGTTGGCCCGCAACACGACGAAAGCATGGATGTGATCGAACGTCATGCGGCACGTCTTGGTGCCCCGCTTTTGGCGTACGGTCAGCACTGGCATGTCAGCACAGAGCGCGGTCGTCTGATTTATCAAGACGAACGCGGTTTGCTTGACCTTCCGCTGCCCAACTTGCCCGGACCGCATCAGGTTATGAACGCGGGTGCGGCGATTGCCGCCTTGCGCGAATTGGGCAAAGACGATGACGCATGCGAGGCTGCCGTGACCCAAGCCTATTGGCCCGCGCGGATGGAAAAACTGACCGCCGGGCCGTTGGTTGATTTGGCCGCCCCGGCAGAGTTGTGGCTGGATGGTGGACATAATCCGGCTGCCGGACGTGCGTTGGCGGAAACACTGCGCGCCCAACCCAAACGCCCGACGCATTTGATTTGCGGGATGCTGAACACCAAAGACATCGGCGGTTACTTGGCCCCGTTGGCGACAGTGACCGAAACGCTGACAGCCGTCTCAATACCAGGTGAGGCGAACACTATCCCCGCCGAAAAAACAGCCGATCATGCGCGCCAAGTTGGCATGACGGCTGATGTTGCACCTCATGTCCAAGCGGCGATCAGTGCGATTACGGCCAAAGACCCACATGCCCGGATTTTGATATGCGGCTCGCTTTATCTTGCAGGTCATGTGATGCGCGAAAACGGGGCATGATACGCGGGGCGGCATTTGTCTTGTCGCTTTTGTCGACGCAAGCCCACGCGGCGGATTTCTATTTCTGCTGGCAAGGCGCGAACGGTTACACGATGACCGGTCAGATGACGATTGACCCTGCCGCGTTGAACAAACCGATCGTCACACATGATGACGTAAGTCTGTTCAAGATCGCGGGCTATCAAAATGGCAGCCTTTTGGGCAAATGGGATATGGCGACGCGTGTTGAAGGTGCCAGTTGGTTTTTGAATTTTGATCCCGCGCGCCGCGAATTTATGACACCGGGTGATTTGGGGCTTGGGGTTAGTCAGGCGTGGAACGCGAATGGCGATGCGGATGACTGCGGTACACCCGGCTTTGGTTTTAATCTTGGGAATTATGCGCAGGATTTTTGTTTGAATGGCGTTTGGGTCGAAGCAAGCGGCATGCCACCAGAGACACCTTTCCTCGTGAGCCCCGTGCCCGTTGATCCGCTTTGCCGCGTTTACACGCCAACAAGTTGACCACAAAACGAATCAGTGGCTTGACTGCGAATCACTCATGCGATTAGAATCACCCCTAACGCGAAGCGTCATTATTAATAGACGTGTGCGAGCAGTATTGGCAGGGCAAGGGACAGGTCAAACGACCTGTCCTTTTGTTTTTCCAAAAGCGGACTACGTCAGGCATAACCGATAGGCCTTGTGCAGCGCTTTTTCGTCACGGTTTTGTGTGATTTACATCGTCGCCCCAGACTGGCTAGGGTGCCGGCAATACGATCAAAAGGTGATACCAGACTGTGCTGAAACGTTTATTTACTGCCACTTGTTTTGCCTGCGTTCTATTGGGATCCGGGCCTGCGATTGCTGATCCTGATGCGGGGGCCTATCTGGCCGGACGGCAGGCCGACAGCGTAAACGATTTTACCACAAGCGCGCGTTTCTTGACCAAAGCCCTCTTGGCCGATCCTACAAATGTGGTGCTGCAGGAAAATGCAATGCGGGCGCTGGTCGCGCTTGGCCAGATCGACCGCGCGGTGCCTGTGGCGCGCGCTATGTTCGATCAAGGTCACGACAACCCCATTGCTCATCTGACGATGACCTTGGCGGATGTACGTGCCGAAAACTGGGCTGAACTTGTCGCGGCACTGGATGCAGGACGCGATATTTCGCCGCTTGTGGATGGGCTATCTGTGGCTTGGGCCCACTTGGGCGCGGGTGACATTACCCGTGCATTGGCGGGCTTTGATGCAGTGATCGCCGGTGAAGGCATGGCGGTCTACGGGTTGACCCACAAAGCATATGCCTTGGCGTCTGTCGGCGACTTTGAAGGTGCAGAGGCGATTTTTCGCGACAATCCAGGGCTGCGATTTAGCCGACAAAGCGTAATTGCCTATGCGCAAATCCTAAGCCAGCTTGGCCAGAATGATGCCGCGGTGGACTTTATGGACCGCGTGTTTGGCAATGAACTGGATCCTGGTCTGACGTTATTGCGCGACGATTTGGTCGCTGGAAGTTCGGTTGCGTACAGTGCGGTGCGCACGCCTGCGCAAGGCATGGCGGACTTGTATCTTTTGGTTGCCAGCATCTTGCAGGGCGATGCCCCAGACGAGTTCACGTTGCTTTATGCGCGGGCTGCGACCTATCTTTGGCCTGAAAATACCCAAGCGATCTTGATGACCGCGGGGTTGCTGGAAGAACTGGCGCAATATGACCTTGCCAACGGGACTTACAGTCTTGTCAGTCCGGATGATCCGGCGTTTCTGGCCGCTGAACTGGGGCGCGCAGAAGTACTGCGTTCCGCCGATCGGCCCGACGCCGCGATTGAGGTGCTTGACGCACTAAGCCGTAGCTATCCCGACCGCGCCGAAGTCTATGCTGCAAAGGGCGACAGCCTGCGCCAAGCAGAAATGTTCGAGGAGGCGAAAGCAGCCTACGGGCGCGCACTAGAGCTTTATGATGATACCAGTAACGTCAAATGGTTCATCCACTACACGCGCGGGATTTCACAGCACCAACTGGATGAATGGCCCGGTGCGGAGGTCGATTTCCGCGCGGCACTGGCCTTGCGCCCTAATCAGCCGCAAGTGCTGAATTACCTTGGATATTCGCTGGTAGAGCGTGGCGAAAAGATGGACGAGGCGCTGGCGATGATCGAAACCGCTGCAGCCGCGCTGCCTGATAATGGGGCAATCGTGGACAGTCTTGGCTGGGTGTATTTTCAACTAGGCCGCTATGACGAGGCTGTTTTGCATCTTGAGCAGGCAGCATCCCTTGAGCCATTGGACCCTGTGATCAACGACCATCTTGGGGACGCGTTCTGGGCCGTTGGCCGCGCAACCGAAGCGCGGTTTCAATGGCAACGTGCGCTGTCATTTGAGCCCGAAGAAGATGACGCGATCCGTATCCGCGATAAGCTTGCCCGCGGTCTGGATCTGGTCTTGATTGATGAAGGTGCCCCGCCGTTGCGTGTTGCCAATGACGACGACTAAAGCTGACGCCCCGGCTAAGGTAAACCTGACACTGCATGTGACGGGGCAGCGCGAAGATGGTTATCATCTGCTGGATAGTCTGGTGGTGTTTGTCGATGTCGCGGATCATCTGACGGCAACACATGCCGATGATCTTACCCTGACCGTCAGCGGCCCCTTTGCGCAGGGTGTGCCTGTTGATGACACAAATCTGATGATGCGCGCAGCACAAACGTTGCGCACCGCGCGCGGAATTAGCGCTGGTGCCGCGATGACACTGGTAAAGAACCTGCCACATGCCGCAGGTATCGGCAGCGGATCGTCTGATGCTGCTGCGACGCTTGGGATGCTGGCGGCACTTTGGGATGTCAAACCGCTGGCCGCTGATGTGCCAGAGGTTCTAGCGCTGGGCGCTGATGTTCCCGTTTGCAGACATGCGCCAAACGCGGTTCGCATGTCAGAGATCGGCGAGGTCCTGACCCCTATTCCGCCATTGCCCGCGTTTGCACTGGTTCTGGTGCGCCCGCCTATTGATGTGCCAACGGGTGCGGTGTTTGATGGATTGGCGACCAAACATGGCGCATCGATGTCGCCATTGCCCGCAGGGTTGGGTTTCGCGGGATTTGTTGATTGGTTGAAAGCGCAACGCAACGATTTGCAGCCCCCCGCCGAATTGATCGCACCGCAGATTGCCGCCACGATTGCTGCCCTCTCAGCTTTGCCTGACGTTGCTTTTGCGGGGATGTCAGGGTCCGGAGCGACTTGTTTTGCAGTGGTGCAGGAATTGGATGCGGCGCGGCGTGTTGCAGGTGCGATGCAGGCGGCGCATCCGAATTGGTGGATCGTTCCTGCTGACGTTCTCTAGTCTTTCAGATCGGACTCTGGGTCCATGCGTTTCCACAGCAGGCTTAGTAATGTTTCACCGGCCAGCGGGTTCACGCAGTCTGAAATAAAGACAGGCGCGCCGAATGGCACAGGCGCAGGCAACGGCATGCTGGCCGGTTTTGCACGCGCGACACGCGGTGTCGTGTTGAAATAGCTCGCATCGGTCATGTGCCAAGCTTAGCAATCAAGCGGCTGTCGCGCAAATCACGACTGATAGCGCAGGAAGGTGATCCAGCTATCACCATAGCGGCGTTGGTCCAAACGCATGAAGCCTAATGGGGCGATTTGCGGCTGGCTTTCCTCCCAGACAATCAGCGCATCTTTGCCAATCCAGCCGTTCTGCACGGCTGCGGACAGCGCCTTGCCACCTAAGTTCTTGCCGTAAGGCGGGTCGAGGAAAATCAATCCGCAGGCACCTCCGGCAGGTAGTTGTGCGCTATCGGTGGTCAGCAATGCGGTATCACTTTGGCGGCGCAGTTTTGCGATATTCTCGCGGATCAGCTTTTGTGCCACCCGCCCATTATCGACAAACGTGACATGGACCGCCCCGCGCGAAAGTGCCTCTAGCCCCAGCGCACCGGTTCCCGCAAACAGGTCCAGCACGCGCGCGCCTTTGACCGGATCACCAAAGCGTCCGCCTTGCAGAACGTTAAACAGGCTTTCGCGCACGCGGTCTGATGTCGGACGCAAGTGGGCGTCGTCGTCGCCTTTACCGACGTCTGCCAAAGTCGTTCCGCGATGGGTGCCTGCGATGATCCTCACGGCTTCAATAGTGCTTTCATGTCAGTCGCAGGGTCGGTGATGAGTGTGGGATCAGGGCTGCGACCTGCTTCGATCAGGCGTTTGCCGATCATATAGTTGCGCGGGTCGTTCATCGCGTCGACCGCTAAAAGCGTTGCATCTTTGTAGTACCAGTTGGACTGCACGCCCGCGTCGCCCTTGCGAACGTAGACGTCTGTATATCCGATGTTTAGCCCTGCGATTTGCAGTTTGCAGTCATATTGATCCGACCAGAACCAAGGTTTTGGCATGTAGGGCGTGTCGCCGCCTGCGATATTGATCGCAATCGCCTCTGCCTGATCAATGGCGTTGCCGACGCTTTCGATGCGAACAGTTTGGCCATGGAACTGCGATGATGCACAGTCGCCAGCGGCCCAGATTGACGGGTCAGAAGTGCGCCCGTGATCGTCGGTTGTGATGCCGTTGCCAATTGCCAGACCTGCGCTGTCGGCAAGGATCGTTGCAGGATTTACGCCCACGCCAATGACTGCAAAGTCGATTTCTAATTCGGTCCCATCAGTCAACCGCGCACCAGTGACGTGTTCGTCGCCCAGTAGCCGATCAAGACCGACGCCTTCGCGGATATCAACGCCGTGGGCTTTGTGTAGCTCGCGGAAGTAGTCTGAAGTTTCGGGTGCCGCCACGCGCTGCAAAATTCGGTCAGCCATTTCAACAAGCGTCACGGTGAGGCCAAGCTTTGAGGCAACCGCTGCCGCCTCTAGTCCGATGTAGCCACCGCCGATGATGAGGACGCGTTTTCCGGCTGTAAATTCAGGGGCCATCGCATCTGCATCGGCAAGATCACGCACGGCATACACACTGTCCAGCATACCGCCAATGGACGCAGGCAAGGTGCGCGGGTGCGCGCCAAGTGTCAGGGCAAGCTGGTCGTAGCCCAGCGTTTCGCCATCATCCAAGGTGATTGTCTTGGCGTCTTTGTCGATGCCCGTTACGCGCGTGTTCAGCCGCAATGTGATATTCTGATCTGCATAAAATTCTGCAGGACGCAGGTACAGGCGTTCTTCGGCCATTTCGCCCAGCAGATAAGCTTTGGACAAGGGGGGGCGTTGGTAAGGTGGTACTTTTTCAGCGCCAATCAGGGTGATGTCGCCATCAAAACCGATGCTGCGCAATTTAGCGGCCAGGGACGCACCTGCTTGGCCTGCGCCAACAATAACGACATGGGTCATGGGTAATACCTTTGAATTTCTGGCACTTGGTCGTTGGCACTCTATATGTGAAGCGACGACTTACACAATTGCGAACAAAGGTATCAAATATGACAATCACGACAGGCGACACTTTACCAAACGCGACATTGCTTCTTATGGGTGACGACGGTCCGACATCCGTAACGATGGTCGAAAAGCTGACTGACCGCAAAGTCGTTATTTTTGGATTGCCAGGCGCATATACTGGAACTTGCACCACTGCGCACGTCCCCAGCTTTATCCGCACCGCAGAGGCGTTCAAAGCCAAAGGCGTGGACGAAATCATTTGCCTGTCAGTCAACGACCCTTTCGTGATGAAAGCATGGGGCGAAGATACAGGCGCAATTGCTGCTGGCATCACGATGTTGGGCGACGCTGAAAGCGAATTTACCAAGGCGATTGGCATGAACTTTAGCGCAGGCCCGGCTGGTTTCGTTGAGCGCTCCAAGCGCTATGCGATGCTGGTCGAAAACGGGGTTGTTACAATTCTGAACGAAGAAGCAGGCCCCGGCCAATGCGAGATTTCAGCAGGCGAGACTTTGCTTGAAGCAATGAGTTGACAAGCCAAGGGGCGGCAGCGATGCCGCCCTTTTCACATTGTCAGGATGATTGATCCGGCACGATCCCCAGCGGCCACGATATCATGCGCCTTTGCGCAGTCCGATAGCGGCATCGTTTCTGATATCCGCAGATCAAGCGCATCTTGGGCCAGCAAACGGGTCAGGTTTTCGACCGCAATCTTTCGCTCTTGATCGCGCAACAGATAAATCAGCGCCAGATCGATAGACACAGCTTTGAACATCAGCGGATAGAACGGCAAAGTTGGCGTCATATCGCGGGCAGAGCCGTAGGCCACGATGCGCCCACCTTCGCAAATAACTTTTGCAAGCATGTCGATGTTCTGACCGAACTCGACTTCGACCGCATGGTCAATCAACGTGCCGCCCGTCGCATCCAGAATATCGTCGGCAAGCGTAGGTGATCGATAATCAAGGACAGCCTGCGCGCCTGCGGATTTTGCGGCGGCACTATCGGCTTCACCGTGGCATGTTGTGATGACCTTGGCCCCAGAGGCAGCGGCGATTTGAATGGCCAGTCGCCCGACTGTTCCGCCGCCACCACTTACCAGAACCTGTTTGCCCGCAACGGGTCCCGCACCCAACACAGTGTGGATCGCGGTCAGTGCAGGGATGCCAAGAACAGCGCCTTGGGTAAACGAAGTATTTTCAGGCAGTGCGACCGCTTGCGCAGATGGCAATGCGATGTACTCGGCGGCGGTGCCAAAGGGGCGTTGCCATTGGCCGTTCCAAATCCACACCCGTTCACCGACGCGCACGGTGTCGATGCCTTCGCCGACCGCTTCGATCACGCCAGCGCCGTCGCTGTGCGGGATGATTTTGGGGAAGGGCGGTTTGGTCACACCGGGGCGCCCCCCCGCACGGGCACGAATGTCTGACGGGTTCACGCCTGATGTTACCAGCCGCACCAAAACTTCGCCGGCGGCAGGGTTCGGGGTCGGCAAATCTTCAAGCGTCAGAACTTCGGAAGCGGGACCAAAATGGGTGTATGAGACTGCGCGCATCGTCTATTTCTGAACGTGAACGACGGTTTGGGTCGGGAATGGAATATCAACACCTGCTTCATCAAGTGCTTCTTTAACCTTGCGTTTCATGTCGGCTTGGAATGCAAAGAAATCAGCGCTGTTGCACCAGACACGGACCAGAAAATCAACAGAGCTGGCACCAAGGTTGTTCACCTGAATAAACGGCTCCGGATCGGTTTTCGCGCGAGGATCAGCAAGAATGGTCTTAATAATCGCCTCTTCAGCAACCTTGAGGTTCACGCCGTAACCCACACCAAACACCCATTCCGCGCGGCGTGTGTCATAGGCGGAATAGTTGGTGATCGTGTTGCCCCAAACCTGACTGTTGGGGATGATAACTTGGACATTACTGATCGCAGCAAGCTCGGTGCAATTCAGGGTAATGTCTTTGACGGTGCCCATTTGGCCGTTCACCTCGACGAAATCGCCGATTTTGATGGGGCGGAAGAAAACGATCATCACGCCAGCGGCGACGTTGGACAGCGTGCCTTGCAACGCCAGACCAATGGCCAGACCCGCCGCACCAATAATTGCGACAACAGATGTGGTTTGCACCCCGAAGGTGTTCAGAACAAAGAGAAACGCGAAACCGATGACAACATAGCGGGCGACATTTCCCAGAAAGTTGAACAGCGTGATATCTAGATGTGCATGCTTGCCACCCAATGACGTCAGGCGGCGGCGCGCCCAGCCACCGACCAGAAAGCCAACGACCAGGATCGTGACAGCTGCCATGACATTGCCCACGGCAGAGGCCAGGAATTCCAGCGTTAGAATATCAGAAATGGTTTTCCCATCCCAGATCACGGTCGTCAAAAGCGTTTCCAAGTTAGCCCCCAGCAAGTCTATCCATTTTCGCGCCCAATTTGGCGTCAAGCGCGCTTAGGCCATCTGCGTCATGCGTCGTCAAGGTGACCTCTACGGTTTTATAGACGTTGGACCATTCGGGATGATGGTTCCATTTTTCCGCCCAAAGTGCTGCGCGGGTCATAAAACCGAAGGCCTCGATGAAGTTGATGAAGACGAACGTCTTTTGAATTGCATCGCGTCCGTCTTGCATGGCCCACCCATTTGCCAGCAGCGGGTCGATCAGTGCGGTGCGCTCAGTGGTGGTCAATTTATCGGTCATTGATGATCCTCCATATCGGTTTTTCTGAATGGGCCGTAGCTAGTAAGTACTTCGATCTCGTGGTCCACGGCATCGCGTTCTTCGTCTAAATATCGTGCAACCGCGTCCTTAAAGCCTGGGTCGCCAAACCAATGCAGCGAATGGGTCGCCACAGGAAGATAGCCACGCGCAAGCTTGTGTTGGCCCTGCGCGCCCGCCTCGACCCGCGCCAAGCCGTGCCGGATCGCATAGTCGATGGCACGGTAATAGCACACTTCGAAATGCAGACAGGCATGGTGTTCGGTACAGCCCCAATAGCGCCCGTAAAGTGTGTCGCGTCCGATGAAATTCAAAGCACCCGCAACGGGTTTGCCATCGCGGATCGCCAGCACCATCAGCATATCGTCGCGCAGTGTTTGGTGGGCAAAGTGAAAGAAGTTCCGCGTCAGATACGGCGTGCCCCATTTGCGGTGACCGGTATCTTGATAGAACACCCAAAACGCGTCCCAATGCTCTGGTAGGATTTGACCGCCGGTCAGCTCGATAATCTCGCCGCCGAAATCATTGGCGGTGGCGCGTTCCTTGCGCAAGTTCTTGCGCTTGCGGCTGGACAACGACCCAAGGAACGCTTCGAAGTCAGCGTAGCCGTCATTCACCCAGTGAAACTGCTGGCCAATGCGAGGCAGCAGTCCCATTTCTTCGCCAGCCAGCGCTTCGGCTTGCGTGCAAAAGGTGGCGTGCAGCGATGAAATCTCGTTATCGGCAGCGATTTGAACGGCACCTTGGATCAAAGCAGACATGCCTGTGACTTCAAATCCCGGTTTGGTCAGGAAACGCCGGCCAGTTGCAGGCGTGAATGGCACGGCGATCTGCAGCTTTGGATAATAACGCCCACCTGCGTTTTCGTAGGCATGCGCCCAGTTGTGATCAAAGATATATTCGCCCTGTGAATGGCCCTTGGCATAAAGCGGGGCCACTGCGATCAAAGCCCCATCCTGTCTGGCTGTCAGATAACGTTGCTGCCAACCTGTTCCGGGGCCGACCGATCCGCTGTCCTCAAGGGCCTTCAGAAAGCGGTGTGTCGTGAACGGGTCATTGGGGCGGCCATCTGCCGCTTCGGGGCACGCGCAGGCATCCCAATCAGCCGCGTCAATTGCGGTGATGGTCGGATGGGCTGTGATTTCGATAGGTGCGTCGGTCATACCTTGCAACTTGGGTGCATCAACGCTGTCGTCAAGCCAAGTAGCCTTCAAAGGTGACATTATCGACGATGCGGCGTGCGTTTGCTTCCTCGGCGGCTGACCGGATGGTCCACGTGAAGATGTGCGCGCCCTTGGATTTCAGCTCGGCCACGCGGGGGCGGTCAAGATCGGTGGATTCGTGGCTGATGAAACAGGCACCAACACGGTCGTAATCGGGTATTTCGCGCAAGATATCGCGGGTTTTTGCGGGGACTTCTGGCCAAAAGATGCCTTCGTAACTTGATGTCGTGATCCCGCGAGGAATATCTGGCGCCAGCTGCGCGCATTTGGCGACGGCATGCGGGTTAAATGACATCAACGCCACATCGCCTTTATAGGTCTTAAGCGCGGCGCAGGTTGCTGTTTCGAGCGGGCCGACGTCCGGACCCATCTCGCCGTCTTGGTCTTTGATCTCGATGAGTAGCGGGACTTGACCCGCAACCATGTCCAAGACTGTTTCCAGCCGCGGGATCGTGCCGCCGTCACCTGATATCACGATAGCCTCGAGTTCCTGCCGCGACTTTTGACGAACAGGTCCGGTTTCACCGGTGAGCCGATCCAGCTGATCGTCGTGAAAAACCATCGCATAACCGTCACTTGTCAATTGCACGTCGATCTCGATGCCGTAGCCAGCCTCTATTGCGGCCGCGATTGACTTGAGGCTGTTTTCCACACGCCCCGCCTTGCGATCATGCAAGGCGCGGTGGGTGATAGGACGGGCAAAAAAGGACGCGGGCAGGGTCATTTGATCTGAAAGATCGCTTCGATCTCGACCGCGACACCAAACGGCAAGCTGGCAGCGCTGACTGCGGAACGTGCATGGCGGCCTTTGTCACCCAGCGCTGCAACCATGAAATCAGATGCGCCATTGATCACCTTGGGTTGGTCGCCGAAATCGGGGGTAGAGTTCACAAAGCCTACTAATTTTACAACGCGTACAAGGCGGTCGATGTCGCCGCCGCAAGCAGCTTTCAGTTGTGCCAAAAGAGAGATAGCACAGGTTTGGGCGGCGGCGGCACCGTCTTCAGCGGTCATGTCATCACCCAGTTTGCCTTTGATCATACCGTCCGCATTTGCCGCGATTTGGCCAGAGACGTAGACCAGATCACCAGCCACAACAAAGGGCACATAGTTCGCAGCAGGTGCGGGTGCATCAGGCAGCGTGACGCCAAGTTCGGCCAGTTTTGTCTCAATCATGCTCATCGCAATTCTCCAGTTATTTGCGCCGACGCTAGCGGGCAAAATGGTCAGGTGCAATCACTGCTCGCGGAAGGCCTTGGTAAAATAATCGGCCAGTGGTTTGATCAGGTAATCCATCGGGCTGCGGTCAGCAGTGCGCACGAATGCTTCGACTGGCATGCCGGGGATCAGGGTCAAGTCACCGGGCAGGCGGTCCATCTGACCGGGGTCCAATTCTACTTCGGCGCGGTAATAGGACTGGCCAGAGTTTTCGTTCTGAAATGCGTCCGCTGAAACCAGTGTGACTTTGCCCTGCAATTCGGGTGTGCGGCGCTGATCAAAGGCGGAAAAGCGCAATGTGACCTCTTGGCCAACGAAAATCTGATCGACATCGACGACTTGCACTTGGGTGGCGATGACCAACGGACGGTCTTGTGGGATCAAGAACATCACTGGATCAGCGGCGCGGATGACTGACTGGGGCGCGAAAACTTGTAACCCGTACACAATACCGGAGACGGGAGCGCGAATATCCAGACGGTCAAGCTGGCGGCGCAGGGTGCGGCGTCGCTCTGACAGTTCAAGCTCGTTGAATTGTAGGTCGCGCAAACGGGTGATTGCCTCTTCGCGGCGCGCAGAGGACAGCCCGAGGATTTGCAATTCGATTTCTGTCATACGCTCGCCCGCTTGCGCGCGCTGGGCCGTCAATTCACCGACCGTACCAAGAAGGCTGGCCTCTTCGCGCTGCAAGGCGAGCACGCGGCTGGATTGGGCAAGGCCGCGATCAAGCAGGGTTTGCTGGTCGGCCAATTCTTGGGCAATCAGCTCGCGCTGGGTTGAAAGGGCTTCCTGCTGCGCGCCTATTCCGCCCATCTGGCTGGCGATTTGAGCGCGCTGTTGTGTCAGTTGTTCGGCGGCGCTTTTGTTGGTTTCCACCCGCGCCTCAAACAACCGAAGCTGCCCGTCCATCAGGGTTTGCACCTCGGCCGTCATAGACTCTATCAGTACCGGACTGAAGGTCAGTGTCGCTGCGTTATCGCGTTCTGCCTCAAGGCGTGCGCGGCGGGCAAGAATTTCGAATAATTGGCCTTCGACCACCGCCAGTTCGGATTGGATTGCAGTTGCGTCCAGCCGTAAAAGCAAATCACCTACGTTTACGGCGTCACCTTCTTGGACCACGATTTCTTCGACTACACCGCCGTCGGGGTGCTGGACGACTTGTCTGTTGCGATCAACTTCGATCTGGCCTGAGGTGATGATTGCGCCGGTGATTTGGGCCATGACGGACCATGTGCCAAAGCCGCCCACCAAGATCAAAAGCGTCAGGCCACCGATCACCAAATGTTTGCTTGCAGACCAGCGCTTGACGGTTGGATCAGTGCTCATGATACACCTCCTGCTTTGCCAGTGCTGCGCTGGATTTCACCGTGATTTTGGACCATTTCCGCAAGCACTTCGTCCTTGGGGCCAAAGGCGCGGCGAACGCCGTTTTCGATGACAAGCAAAACGTCGCATTCTTGAATTGCAGAGGGACGGTGCGCCATAATGAAAACGATTTTGCCGTCGGACTTGAGCGATTTGATCGCCTTGTTCAGCGCCATTGACCCTTCATTGTCGAGGTTGGAGTTCGGTTCGTCCAAAACAACAATGACCGGATCACCGTAAAGGGCGCGTGCCAAGCCAATGCGCTGGATTTGCCCACCCGATAGCCGCCCGTTGATCGCGGAGACGCGGGTATCATAGCCGTCGGGTAGTTTCAGAATCATATCATTCGCGGCAGCAGCTTGGGCCGCTGCGATCACCTTGCCATCGTCAGGCGTCATGGACATGCGCGCGATGTTTTCCTTGATGGTGCCGTCAAACAGTTGCACCCGCTGCGGCAGATAACCGACGTGTTGGCCCAAAACATCCGGATCATACTGATCCAATGCGGCCCCATCGAGCCTGATTTTACCGCCCGCAGGGTGCCAAACACCCGTTAGCACACGCGCCAAGGTCGATTTGCCTGCGCCGGATGTGCCGATCACGCCTACCGCTTGGCCGGGTTGAATTTCAAAACTGATCATCCGCAAGGCGGCCTGACTTTCGCCGGGCGGGACGACAGTGACTTGGTCGGCAACCAACCTTGCTTTGGGTTTGGGAAGCGTTGTGCGTGTGGGCTCGGACGGAATATGGCCCAGCAAGACGGACAGATTGCGCCAGCCTTCACGGCCACGTTGGAACATCGCCCATTGCCCCACAAGTAACTCGATCGGCGCCAGCGCACGTCCCAACAGGATCGAACCTGCGATCATTGCGCCTGGCGTTAGCTCGTTGATCAAAACCAGATAGGCACCCAAACCCAGCATCGCTGATTGCAAAAACAGCCGGAAGGACTTGGTCACGGCAGTAAACGTTCCAGCGGTGTCAGCGGCATCAATCGTGGTATCCAGTGATTGCCCGCGGGCCACTTGCCAGCGGTCAAATGCGGCCTGACGCATGCCCAATGAATGGACCATTTCGCTTTCGCTGCGGATATGCGCACCAAGCTGTTCAGACGCAAAGCTGGCCGCATTCGCAGCCTCTAGCGGTTTGCGGGACATGAATTGGTTCATAAGAGCGACGATCAGCAAGACAACTGCGCCCGCAATGGCCAATAATCCCATGAGCGGATGAAAGATGAATATTCCAAAAAAGAATAGCGGCGCCCACGGCAGATCAAACAGGGCCATAAGTGCGGGCGATGTGATCAACCGCTGCACAGCCTCAAGATCGCGCAGCCCTGTTGCTGCTTCGCGCGGGGCGCGGTGCAAAGTGGTGGCTTTAAGAACAGCAGCAAAAACGCGGCGATCCAAGCTGGCCTGAAACCGCGCACCGACACGGCCCATGACACGACCACGCACGAAATCAAGGATACCCATCATCCCGTAAAGAAAGGCCACCAGAACCGAAAGCGCGATGAGTGTTTCAAAGGAACGCGAGCTGAGCACACGGTCATAGATATTGAGCATATACAGAGGGCCAGTCAGCATCAGCATATTCACGAAAAAACTGAAAAGGGCGACCATCCAATAAAGCGAGCGACTTTTGCGGCGTGTTTCGCGTAATTCGGCGCGGCCTTTGGCGTTGAGTTCGTCAGACATAATAGTGTCGGTGTCCCGTCGTGGTTTTTTGATGGCGCTGCGCCAGCTTATACAAATTCTCGATAGTGTGAATAGAACCGCCCTTCTTGATTTATCGCAGTGTCGCATAAAGAAAACGTCTACGTCCGTGCGTGCTGTTTGACGCGCAAGGGACGCTTGCGGCAATTGGCGCATCGCGGGCGGTCTTTGCCGCAGTTTTGAACGTCAAAGGTGCGGTGTTATCAGTTCGTCCCACCAGACATAATATTGTCGAGCAGATTCAAGATCGCTTGATCAAGCACTTCACCACCTTGGCTTTCAAGGATGCCGGCAGTCGCGGGGCGTTGCGGGATCGTCATGGGCAGCGGAGTTGGTTGCATCCCGTCCAGCACACGCACCATCGTTTCGCGCCAAATCGTAGCTGGCAGACCGCCACCTGTGACGCCCGTCAGACGGCTGTTGTCATCATATCCCATCCAGACACCGGTCACATAATCACCTGTAAAGCCGATAAACCAAGCATCGCGCGATCCTTGCGTCGTGCCGGATTTGCCTGCGATGTCCCAACCTTCAATCCGCGCGCGGCGGCCTGTGCCCTCTTCAACGACTTTCGTCATCATCCATGTCAATTGTCGCGCCGCGTCCTCGCGGATGATCCGCTCGCCGATGCCAGCGCCTTGGGCGTCCATCAGCGTAGTATTGTCGCCCATAAAGCGTAAATCGGTCAGCCCGTAGGGTGTGACCTCTGATCCGCCGTTAAGGATACCCGCAAAAGCGCCAGTCATTTCCAGCAATGTGCTTTCTGACACACCCAGCGCCAAAGCCGGGCCAGCGGCCAGATCACCGTCGATGCCGAAACCGGCGGCGACATTGCGGACCAGTTCGCGGCCTACGCTTTCAGAAATAAGAATCGCCGGAATATTGCGGCTTTCCGCTAAGGCCTGAACCATTGTGACGGGCCCTTTGAATTCGCGATCGTAGTTTTCGGGGCACCACTGTGGCGACCCGCGTCTGGTCCAGCACGTTGGCGCGTCATCAATCATGTCATAGGGCGACCAACCCAGATCGAGGGCGGCCGCGTAGATGAATGGTTTAAAGGCCGATCCGGTTTGCCGTAGTGCTTGGGTGGCGCGGTTGAACGCGCCAGTCGCACTGATATTGCGCCCGCCGACCATCGCGCGCACCGCCCCGTCAGCCGACATGACAACGATTGCTGCTTGGGCCTCTGACCCTTCGCGCACGTCGTTTTCAAACACTGATATCAGCGCGTCTTCTGCAGCGGTTTGTATGCGTTGATCCAAGGTCGAGCGGATAATCACATCTTCGGTTGTGTTATTGGTAAAAAACGAAGGACCACTGTCCATGACCCAGTCAGCAAAGAACCCGCCTGAACTTGCGCGCGCGGCATCAGACAATGTCGCGGGATTTGTCAGGGCATCACGGGCTTGGGCCGCGGTCAGGTAGGATTGATCTTCCATCAAGCCGATCACAGTGGCGGCGCGGTTCTGCGCGCGTTCAAGGCTGCGCGTGGGCGCGTTTGCTGATGGTGCTGTCAATAGTCCGGCAAGCATGGCGGCCTGCGCGGGGCTAACCTCGGCGGCTGAAATGCCGAAATAGCGCTGGGCTGCAGCTTCGAACCCGCGACTGCCTGCGCCAAGATAGGCACGGTTCAAGTAGATCGTGAGGATTTCTTCTTTGGAGTAGGCAATTTCCATACCGACCGAAAACATCGCTTCGCGGGCTTTGCGCCACAGTGAACCGCGACGGCAGTCTGCCTCATAGGCTGCTTCGGTTTCCCAACGGTTCGCGTCAAATGGTACGCCAAGGCACAGCAGTTTTGCGGTTTGTTGGGTGATCGTTGAACCGCCGTTGCCTGACAACGGGCCGCGCCCTTCGCTCAAGTTGATGCGTACGGCGGACGCGATGCCGCGCGGCGAAAGGCCGAAATGGCGGTAAAAACGTTTGTCTTCGGTGGCGACGACAGCGTTGTGCAAATGCGGAGAGACAGTCTGTGTTGTCACCATGCCGCCGAATTGATCGCCGCGCCATGCAAAGACGTCGCCGCGCAGGTCGGTGATGGTAACAGAACCACGCGCGCGGCCATCGATCAAATCGGTCATCGCAGGCATTTGGGAGGCAAAGTAGAATGAAAACCCTGCGACAATAAGACTAACCACAAGCCCAATGCGCCACGTGAACGCCCAGATCAGCCGAAAAAGCCACCGGAACGGTGTGAGCAACCAACTGACAAAGCCGCGCGGCTTTGCTTTGCGAGGGGTCGCCTTGCGCCGTGCCGCCGGTTTGGCGGTTTTCTTTGCAGGCGCTGCTTTCTTTTTCGCAGCCGGCTTCGCGGCATAACGCTTGTCGGCCACCAAAGGGGGGCGTTTATTGCCGGGTCCACTCATATTCTGCTCGATTGACTGTGTTGTTCTATTTTGGGGTACCATAAACGGCCTGTCAGGGAATGTCGCGGGTGATGCTGCGTCCGATTCGCCTTTTTTGATCGCTTAATTTTTAATCAAACTGACTAATTTGTGCAAAAATTGTGCAAGTAGCGGTGAAAACTAGCCCCTTCGCACCTGCAGCAATCTTGCTGATCGGGTCAGGGCGGGCTTTGTCTTTTCCTGCAAGCGGGTGTCGGCATTGGCGTTCCGCAATAGAATTTTGCAAGGGGAAGAACGTGAAACTCATCATTGCAACAATCAAACCGTTCAAGCTTGAGGAGGTCCGCGAAGCGCTGACCACCGTAGGTGTGCGCGGGATGATGGTGTCTGAAATCAAAGGCTTTGGCTCACAGTCCGGCCACACTGAAATTTACCGTGGCGCAGAATATGCTGTGAACTTTGTGCCAAAGGTCAAACTTGAGATCGTTGTGCAAGACAGCATGGCTGATCAGGTCGTCCAAACCATCGCCGCAACTGCCAAAACCGAGAAAATCGGTGACGGCAAGATTTTCGTTCTCGACGTGGAAGGCGCCCTTCGGGTGCGCACCGGCGAGACCAACGACGACGCGCTTTGATCGCGTGAACTGAGGGACAATATTATGAAACTAACAAAATACTTAGCGGTAGGCGCGGCGGTTTCGCTGCTGCCAACTTTTGCGCTGGCGCAAGATGCGGCCCCGTCGTTTGACGAAATCGGCCCATACCTGATGACCACATTACTGTTCTTGATCGGCGGTTTTCTTGTTTTCTGGATGGCTGCCGGTTTTGCGATGCTCGAGGCAGGCCTCGTGCGCGGCAAGAACGTGGCCACACAGCTGACCAAAAACATCGCTCTCTATTCACTGTCCGCGATCATGTACTGGCTGGTTGGCTTTAACCTGATGTATCCGGGCGACGCTTGGATCTTCCAAGGCTGGTTTGGCACGTTCTCTCCGACCGAGCTTGAGCCTGTTGGTCTGGCTGCTGCCGATGCCGCACTCGATTATGCGTCCGTTGCATCCGACTTCTTCTTCCAGTTGATGTTCTGTGCAACGACGGCATCCATCGTATCCGGTACTTTAGCCGAGCGTATCAAGCTGTGGCCGTTCCTGATCTTCGTTGTCATCCTGACAGGCCTGATCTACCCGATTGGTGCATCCTGGCAGTGGGGCGGCGGCTGGTTGTCCGAAGCTGGTTTTTATGACTTCGCCGGCTCAACTGTTGTACACGCAGCCGGTGGCTTTGCGGCCCTTGCAGGTGCCATCGTTCTGGGTGCTCGTATCGGCAAGTACAAAGATGGCAAAACCATCCCGATGCCAGGTTCAAACCTTGCACTCGCCACACTGGGTACGTTCATCTTGTGGTTGGGTTGGTTCGGCTTCAACGGTGGTTCGCAGTTGGCGGCCGGTACCGTTGGCGACATCACAGATGTGGGTCGTATCTTTGCCAACACCAACATGGCGGCTGCTGCCGGTGCTGTAGCAGCACTGATCATGAGCCAGGTCATGTACAAAAAGCCCGACCTGACGATGGTTCTGAACGGCGCTCTTGCCGGTCTGGTATCGATCACAGCCAGCCCGCTTGAGCCGACCCTGTTTGGTTCGCTTTGGATCGGTGCTGTTGGTGGTATCATCGTGGTCTTCGCTGTCCCAATGCTGGACAAGTTCAAGATCGACGACGTGGTTGGTGCGATCCCGGTTCACCTCATTGCAGGCTTCTGGGGCACAATGGTCGTGCCAATCTACGCTGATGCATCCTTTGGCACCCAGCTGACTGGCTTTGTCGCAATCGGTGGCTTTACCTTCGTGGTCAGCTTTGTTGTCTGGACGATCCTGAAAGCGACAGTTGGCATCCGTGTCTCAGAAGAATCCGAGATCAACGGCTTGGACGTGTCCGAGTTGGGTATGGAAGCCTACCCTGAATTTACAAAAGGCTGATATCCTTCCTATCAGTTCTGAAACTGACCCGGGCGTTCGCGCCCGGGTTTTTTTGTGGGCAGGTGGATGATTATCCACCTTGCGCGACCGAAAGTGGGAAATCCTTCTATCATTTTAGAATTAACCGCGGATACCTGTCAAAAATAATGAAATATTCGCCCTATTCTGCGATTAAATCCCACAGATCCGCACGATATTGCGTGTTGAAACCGAATCTCATTCTTACGGAGCCTTTCAATGATCCAGACACCTTATCTTTTGTTTCTCGGCGATGCCCCCGACCAGCTTGCCGCTAAGGTGGCGCAAGGCATCAAGGACTGGCGTCCTGAAAATGCGGTTGGTCAATTCCGCATGGACGGTTGTGGCGCGGATCTGGGGATCACTGATATGACCTTGGAAGAGGCCAAAGCGGCCGGCGCCAAGACGCTGGTCATCGGTGTCGCGAACCGTGGCGGGTATATTTCAAAGGCTTGGAAAGAGGTCTTGGTGAAGGCTTTGCAAATGGGGTTTGATATTGCCTCTGGTCTGCATAATTTGCTGCGCGACGAAGACGAGCTGATGGCGGCGGCTCGCGTGAATGGCCAGACGTTGTTTGACGTACGTATCCCGTCCGTCGCATATCCAATTGCCAACGGTGTCAAGCGGACTGGCAAGCGTTGCCTTGCGATTGGTACTGATTGTTCTGTTGGCAAGATGTACACAGCATTGGCGATGGATATCGAAATGCACAAACGCGGGATGAAATCCACATTTCGCCCTACCGGTCAGACCGGCATCCTGATCACTGGCGGCGGCGTGCCGCTGGATGCCGTGATTGCCGACTTTATGGCTGGTGCTGTTGAATATCTGACGCCAGACAATGATGCGGACCATTGGGATCATATCGAGGGGCAGGGCAGCTTGTTCCATGTTTCGTATTCCGGTGTGACCATGGCGCTGATCCATGGTGGTCAACCTGACGCGTTGATCCTTGCCCATGAGCCGACCCGCACCCATATGCGCGGATTGCCTGATTATGATTTGCCAAGCCTCGAGACGTTGCGCGACACTGCGCTTCCGATTGCCCGTATCGCCAACCCCAATTGCCAAGTTGTCGGTATTTCCGTGAATACGCAGCATTTGTTTGAAGACGAAGCTTTGACCTATATGGCAGAAGTCGAGGCGCGTATGGGCTTGCCGACCGTCGACACTTTCCGCCAAGGTGCGGCACGTTTGGTTGATGCTCTTGAAAAACTTTGATGCCTCCGGCGGAGGTATTTTCGAACAGAAGAAGATGAGAATGCAGATTAGTGTCGCACGTGATGTGTTCCAGTTGGCGCAGGTTTTTACCATAAGTCGTGGATCGCGCACGCAGGCCGAAGTTCTGACCGTGACGGTCCATGATGGTGCTGTGAGTGGGTTGGGCGAATGTGTGCCTTATGCCCGCTATGGCGAAACGCTTGATAGCGTTACGGCGCAGATTGCAGGGTTTTCCGGTGGCTGGGAGCAGCTGCAAGGCGCACTACCAGCGGGGGCTGCGCGCAATGCATTGGATTGTGCGTTTTGGGATCATGCCGCAAAGACTGCAGGCAAACGGGTTTGGGATTTGCTGGGTTTACCGACACCGCGGCCTGAAATTACGGCTTATACACTGTCATTAGATACCCCCGAGGCGATGCAATTTCAGGCCGCGCAGAATGCGTTCCGTCCGCTTTTGAAAATCAAACTGGGCACGCCTGATGATATGGCCCGACTAGAGGCCGTCCGCCGCGGCGCGCCGGATGCCCGCATTATCGTGGATGCCAATGAAGGTTGGACAGCTGAGGTCTATGCCGATCTTGCCCCCCATCTGATCCGTCTTGGGGTGCAGATGGTCGAGCAGCCATTGCCTGCTGGCCAAGACGATATGCTTGCCGAGATTGCCCGTCCTTTGCCAGTTTGCGCTGATGAAAGCTGCCATGACCGTGCCAGCCTGCCGAATTTGCGCGGCAAATATGACATGGTGAATATCAAGCTGGATAAGACCGGCGGCTTGACAGAGGCGCTGGCGCTTAAGACCCAAGCTATTGCCGAAGGCTACGGTGTGATGGTTGGCTGCATGGTTGGATCGTCGCTTGCCATGGCCCCTGCGACAATCCTCGCGCAGGCTGTTGCGTTTACGGACCTTGACGGGCCGCTGTTATTGGCCGAAGACCGTGACCAACCACTGCACTTTGATGAAAAAGGCGTGCATCCGCCCGCCGCAGCACTTTGGGGATGACCATGCGCACAGTCTATGTCAACGGCGAGTATCTGCCTGAAAATGAAGCTAAAGTCTCGATTTTTGACCGCGGGTTTTTGATGGCTGATGGCGTTTATGAGGTCACTTCTGTGCTGGACGGCAAATTGATTGATTTTGCGGGTCACGCGAAACGGCTGGAGCGGTCTTTGAACGAGTTGGACATGCCGCATCCCGAGGTTTTACCTGATCTGCTCGAGGTTCATCGCGAGTTGGTGCGTTTGAACGGCATCGACGAAGGCATGATCTATTTGCAGATCACGCGCGGTGCACCTGATGACCGTGACTTTGTTTTTCCTGATCCAGAGACCACCAAACCAACGGTTGTTCTGTTCACACAAAACAAACCGGGTTTAGCCAATAGCCCTGCTGCCAAAAAGGGCATCAAGGTTATCTCGATCGCGGATCAGCGCTGGGCGCGGCGTGATATCAAGACCGTGCAATTGCTGTTTCCATCCATGGGCAAGATGATGGCGAAAGCTGCTGGCGTTGATGACGCTTGGATGGTTGAGGATGGCGCAGTGACTGAAGGCACTTCCAACAACGCCTATATCATTAAGGGCAATACAATTATTACACGGCATTTGGGCAACGAAATTTTGCACGGTATCACCCGCGCTGCCGTCCTGCGTTTCGCCAAAGAAGCGCAGATGCAGGTGGAAGAACGCAGTTTTACGATTGCCGAAGCGCAAGACGCGGATGAGGCGTTTATCACATCCGCCAGTACGTTCGTGATGCCCGTGGTTGAAGTGGATGGCGTCGCCGTCGGCACGGGTGTGCCGGGCCCAATTGCTGCCCGGTTGCGCGAGATTTATCTAGATGAGAGCCGCAAGGTGGCTGTGTAGGTCGGGGTTCCCCCCAGAACCTATGGCTAGTTCACCGGTGGGTTTACCCAATCTGCCGGCGCGAATGGATGCTTGACTGCTGCTTGCACCAATTCCAACCGGTCTTGCCCGTAAAACGGATCGCCATCTACGATATAGGTGGGTGATCCAAATACGCTTTGATCTTTTGCCCAAGTGGAATTGTCCTGCAAGATTGCTTGGATGGTGTCAGACCCCGCCTGCGCCAATAGCTGGTCTGCGTTATGACCGAGCGATGCAGCAATCCGGTGCAACGATGCTTTGTCTGACAGGTCGATATCGTCGCGCCAATGCGCCTCTAGCACTGCGTGAGCCATCCTGTCTGTGGCCGAGCCGCTTTGCCCGAGTGCGATGATCATACCTGACGCGAGGCTGTAATCCGCATCGTGATAGGTTGGGCGGTAATTGACGATTGGGACATTGCGGTATGCGGCCCAGCGTTCGATCTCGCGGCCAAAGAAGTAATCGACATGAGCCTGCGTGCGGGCAGCGAAGGGCAGACTGCCTTGTGCTTCGACGACGGGGGAAAGCAGGACTGGTTTGTGGATCAGCGTGACGTTTCCAGCGGCGCAAATCTGAGCCAGCTTGCCTGAGCCAAGATAGGCAAAGGCTGAATGTGCCGAATAGACATAGATTATCTCAACCATCAGCCGTGCGCCGCGTCTTGCAACTCTTTCGCGCGCTCTGGCCCGACGCCCAACACCGCCTCAATCTCGTGCAGCAGCTTGTCTTCGACCTCTTTGTTGACCCCGTCGGCATAGACCACCCGCCACAGCGCCAGCAGCGTTGCCTCTTTTTCGGCCGTGCTGATTGCGTGCTCCAGGATTGTTGCGAACTTTGCCGTCTCAGGGATCGCTTTTTCCAGCAATTCGCATTCGGCGCGCATTTTGGCTGCTTGCACAGGGTTCAGCCCGTGGCGTTCGCGCAGGACTTTGTCGATCTGGGCGATTTCTTCGACCAGATAGGTGTGATCTGCTTTGGCCGCACGCACCAGCAGCGCGCCCAATGCGTGTTGTGCATCGGCCTCTGGCAAGGGCGTGTGATACCCTGCGGGGTTGCCGAAGAAAGCGGTCAGTCGTTCGAGCATGTCGTTTTATCCGTGGCTATCTTTGAAGGCTTCTTTGGCCGCAGAGGATGCGTCGGTCTGGTATTTCTCTTTCCATTCCGAAAACGGCATTCCGTAGAACGCTTCGCGGCCTTCGTCTTTGGTCATTTCAATACCGCGCGCGTTTGCGGCCTCTTGGTACCAGCGCGACAGGCAGTTCCGGCAAAAGCCTGCTAAGTTCATCATGTCGATGTTTTGCGCGTCAGTGCGGTCTTCCATCAGGTGCTTTTGCA
>NZ_JAFMHR010000145.1 GCF_017854415.1 Yoonia sp.
GCTACCTTTTTCGCGGCGCGCTTGCCACTGTAGTAAGCACCGCTAACAAGGGCGCAGCGGCCCTTTCCCATTGCTTCGCCCGCGAAAAAGAGGCGGTCGCCGACGGGCGCTTCAAGTGTCTCGCGAACGCCATAGTGTCCCGGTTTGACTGCAGCATATGCGCCCAAAGTCAGGGGGTCATTTGCCCAGTCCGTGCGAAAGCCTTTGATGAAATGCTTGCGTGCGTCGGATCCTACGAGTTTCACAAGTTCTTCCATGGCAAAATCAACAGTCACAGCGGGGTCTTCGGCAGAAAGTTCCCAACCCAACTGTCCGCCGATATTGCCGAACAAATAGTCATGGCCGCATGGCCAAGCGATGAAATAGCAGGCCTTGGCAGGCATGTCGTTGGGGACCTGATATGTGACCCAATTGTTGTCACCCAAACCCAACCGTGCGCCGTCAAACATCATGGGTACTTTGACAAGCAGACCCATCGGCAAGGCATGCGCGGCTTCAATCTTGGCTTCGGGCAGCGCAGGCGTAAAGCGAATTGCACCTGACGCCAAGACCCCGGTTGATACGGTGATCACGCAGGCCTTGGCGTTGATGGTGCCGTCACTGGTTTCGACGCGCACGCCTTCACCGCTCCAGTCGATGTGGGTAACTGCTGTGTTAAGCTTTATCGGCAAACCTTGGGCCTTTTCGACGACTACGGCACCAAGGCCTTCGCGTATGAAATAGCTGGGTTGATCGCTCTTGCTATACCAGTCATCAAGTGTTGAAACTTGGTCAAAGTCAAAACCGTAGTCCATCGGGCCAAGCCATGATTGCACAGCCCCTGCCCAAGGCATGTCGTTTGGAATGACGTCAGAGGCAGGCACATCACGCCCCTTGCGCCCAGCTTTTTTCATGGCCTTTTGAATAGCTTTTGCTGTTTTGCGATAGTCGACCAAGCCCTGCGTATCTGCGCGGGATTTATCTAAGCGAAATAAATCAGTTGGTGCGTTTGTGTGGTCGACAAGGTGATAGCCCCTCTTGCGGGCTACCTTCGTATAGGGGTTTTTGTCTGCACCCGACACCCAAGACGCGCCCATGTCGACCGGCACACCAAAACTATCGCTTTGTGTCCAAGCGCGACCACCGATCCGGTTTGCCGCCTCGATCACGATGACAGATTTGCCTGCCTTCATCAGGCGTCTCGCGGCCCCAAACCCCGCCGATCCTGCCCCGATAACGACAACGTCGGGGTTGGTTGGCAATGTGCGGGTCGACTGGAAATTTGTCATGATGGCGTTCCGGAGTACATTCGGGGGAAATCAGAGGGATGGGTTTGCTACACTGACGCCGTAACCCCAGATTGAAGCTTCCGGAATACCTAAAGTATTCATCGGCCATTATTGAACAAGGTGATCTTAATGAGAATGGTGGAGCCTAGGGGAGTCGAACCCCTGACCTCTTGCATGCCATGCAAGCGCTCTCCCAACTGAGCTAAGGCCCCATCCTGACAGCAATCGCTGCCCGCGCTGTCTATGCAGCGGTCAGAGCGAAATCAAGTGAAAATCACGCTCTGAATGGTTGTTTATCGAACGATGTTTAGTCGTCGTCGTTTGTGGCGACATCTGTGAGTTCGTCGAGAGACACAGTATCTTCGTCGTCATCATCTTCTAGTACGTCATCGCCAAGATCGACATCATCTGTATCGTCATCATCGTCGAGAACCAGTTCATCGTCCTCGGATGCCTCTTTGACCTTTGTGGTCTGCGCATCTTCGGCATCGGCGACCATCGTGCGGGTCTTGGATGTATCAACGGCAACTTCATTGCCCGTGTATGGGCTGATGATTGGCGTGGCGTTCAGGTCGTAAAAGCGTTTGCCGGTTTCTGGGCAAAGGCGTTTCGTGCCCCACTCGTCCTTAGGCATAGGCTATCCCTTCAAAAACATAAGTCGTACCCTTGCGGGTGATCGATGCCAACTGCCATAAGAGGCGGGGCGTGTCAAAGCCTTTGGCACCACTGATTAAGAGTAGTTGGATATGGGCCGTCATATACTTGAAGGCAACCCCCCGATTGACGTGACTTTGCGCCACTCGCCCCGCGCCAAGCGGTTGTCGTTGCGTGTGTCGCGGTTGGATGGTCGGGTCACGCTGACGCTACCGCAACGCACACCCGCGCGCGAAGGCGTTTCGTTCTTGCAAAGTAAAGAAGGCTGGCTGCGCGGGCATCTCGCTGATCTGCGCCCCGCTACGCATGTTCAGATAGACAGCGAGGTTCCGTTTCGGGGCGCACTTTTCAAAGTGATCGCAGGATCGAGGGCTCGTGCCATCGTCGGGACAGACGCGATTCAGGTATCGCAGAACAAACCTGCCGGACCACAGGTCAAAGCCGTGTTTCGCCATCATGCACGCAATGCGCTTGCCGAAGCCTCCGATCGCTATGCCCACGCACTGGGGCGGACGTACGCACGTCTATCGATTCGCGATACACGGTCGCGCTGGGGCTCGTGTTCTGCGCAAGGGACGCTGATGTACTCTTGGCGGCTGATTATGGCGCCGCCAGCCGTGCTTGACTATGTCGCCGCACATGAGGTTGCCCATTTGGTCGAGATGAACCACCAGCCGGCCTTTTGGGATGTCGTGGCCAGCATTTGCTCCGACTATGCAGTACACCGCGCATGGTTGCGTGCGCATGGTGACAGTCTGCACCGCGTTAGTTTCGACGATTGACGCAGCGTTCGTTTGTGATCACAAGCATTTCATTATGATTCAACCCCGCGCCCAAGACAGCACCACCGCCGCCCATGAACGGGTGTACCGCGCGTTGCGCACGCGTATTATGCACGGAGAAATTGACCCCGGCGAGGCGCTGACCCTGCGTGGCATCGGCAAGGACTTTGGTGTTTCAATGACGCCTGCCCGCGAAGCCGTACGCAGGCTGGTGGCCGAAGGCGCGCTGTTTTTGTCGTCGTCCGGTCGGGTATCAACCCCGGCCTTGTCAGATGACCGGATCGAAGAGCTTGCGACCCTTCGCGCCATGTTAGAGCCGGAACTGGCGTCGCGGGCACTGCCACGTGCGCATTTCGCGCTGATTGACCGGCTTGAGGCAATTAACCAAGGTGTCAATCAAGTGATCGCGCGTCATGATGCGATTGGCTACATTCGCCTTAACCTTGAATTCCACCGCACGCTTTATTTACGCGCGCAAGCCCCTGCGATGCTGGCGATGACCGAAACGGTTTGGCTGCAATTGGGGCCAACGATGCGTGCGCTTTACGGTCGCCTGAACAGGGCAGAGCCGCCTTATAATCACAAGTTGATCCTCGCAGCACTCAAAGCCGGAGACGAGCCTGGATTGCGGCTAGCGGTGCGTACAGATGCGACGCAGGGCTTGCGGATGCTCAAAGGTTAAGAGGGCGGGTTCAGGTCCAGATCCAAAAGGGTCAGGTTCATCACGCGGCGGAAATCTTCACCGGGCATGCCAATTGCATAGGCGAGGTCGGTAACAAATTCATGCTCTGCGGGCAAAATTCGCCCACTCGCAAGTGCCACGTAAAACGCCCCCTGCATCAGGACGTCTTTTTCAGAATCGCGTAGACCTTTGCCGAAATTCACAAAGTCCTGCGGGGTTAGGTCCATGCTGATGTGGTCAGTGATGTGGATCACCTCGGAAGACTTCACAGGACGGCGCGTTAACCGCTGCGCGGTTTCGCCAATGATCGCAATTTCTTTCGCGGCGACGATCCCATCGCACTTGCCGACATAACACATGACCTGCAAAATTCGGTCGCTTGCCTTTTTGCGCATTGGCTTGCGCATGTCTTTCCCTGAAAGCGACTTGGTCCGGCGAATGATGACAGCAATCATGGCCAAGCTGATCGCAACCCAAATAGTCACATTCTGCAATGAACGCACAAAGCTATTGGCAGGTGCAAGCGGCAGGTCAGGGTCGATAAGGTCGAATGACTGCGCTGCTGCCATCTGATCCTGACTCAATTGACGCGTTACAGTTTGGGTGCAAGCATCATCTGACAAGGCATAGCCCGATGCGGTGCTGCTAATAGTAAAGCCGAAGAGTTTGAGCGCTTGGGTTTCATGACACAAAGATAGGGTCTGGCCTTGGCTGCCCGCGATGTCCGTGTCAGCCACAAATTCCAAACCATCAAACATCCCCGTATCAGCTGTAAATGCATGCACAGGACTGCTGAAAAATGCAGCGATCAGGAATGGAAAGATAAATCGCATCATAGGCTTACTCAAATAATTATACATTAACACACAACAGCAGAGCCCGATAAAGCATCCCTCCAAAGTGGGTGCCTATCAAGAACTAACGCGTAGTTTAGCGATAAGTTGGGTTTTGACCAGTGACAGCCTTAAACCGAGCAGTCCGAGTGGCGAAAATGCCCCTCGGACCACTTGATGCCTTAAGCGTGGATTGCACCATCGCCGCAGGCAAGTGCTGCTTCGCGTACCGCTTCGGAGTATGTGGGGTGTGCGTGGCATGTCCGCGCAATGTCTTCGGCGGCGGCACCAAATTCCATGCCGACGCAGATTTCGTGGATCAAGTCACCTGCCATTGGCCCGATAATGTGCGCGCCCAGAATGCGATCGGTGGTTGCATCAACCAGTAATTTCACAAATCCGTCGCCAGCAAAATTCGCCTTGGCACGGGCGTTGCCCATGAACGGGAATTTGCCGACCTTGTACGCACGCCCTTGTTTTTTCAGGCTTTCCTCGGTTTCGCCGACATTCGCGACCTCCGGGTGGGTATAGATCACGCCGGGGATGACGCCATAGTTCACGTGCGGTTGCTGGCCTGCGATGCCTTCGGCGACGGCCATGCCTTCGTCTTCGGCTTTGTGGGCTAACATTGGCCCCTCAACGGTGTCGCCGATTGCGTAAATGCCAGCGATGTTGGTTGCGTATTTACCATCAATTTTGATCTGACCACGCTCTGTCATCTCGACGCCAAGGGCATCGATGCCAAGACCTGCAGTAAACGGCTTGCGACCCGTGGCAACCAGAACAGTGTCCGCTTGCAAGGTGTGTTCGCTGTCGTCCTTGCGCAGTTTATAGGTGACCGTAGCCTTGTTATTCTTGACTGCGACGCTTTGCACGGCGGCGCCAAGGGTGAATTTAAGGCCTTGTTTCGTCAACATCTTTTGGAACTGACGCGCGATTTCCGCGTCCATGCCGGGGGTAATCGCGTCAAGGAATTCGACGACTTCGACCTCTGCGCCAAGACGAGCGTAGACGGAACCGAGTTCGAGCCCGATGACACCTGCGCCGATCACAACGAGTTTCTTGGGGATTTTGCCCAATTCGAGCGCGCCTGTGGATGTGACGACTGTCTTTTCGTCGACCTCTACCCCCGGCAGCGCGGACGCCTCGGACCCTGACGCAATCACGATATGCTTGGCGTCGTGGACGTCATCGCCGACTTTGACTTTGCCTGCTTCTGGGATCGATCCCCAGCCTTTGATCCAGTCGACTTTGTTCTTTTTGAACAGGAATTCGATGCCGCCAGTGTTCTGGGCAATTGTCTCATCCTTATAGGCAAGCATCTGCTTCCAATCGACCGAAGGCGCTTTGCCTTTTAGGCCCATGGATGCAAAGTTATGCTCTGCCTCGTGCAGCATATGGGTTGCGTGCAGCATCGCCTTTGATGGGATGCAGCCGACGTTCAGGCAGGTCCCACCAAGGGTTGCGCGGCCTTCGACGACGGCGACTTTCATACCCAGTTGGGCGCAGCGGATTGCGCAGACATAGCCGCCGGGGCCGGCACCGATTACGATGACATCATAGCTGGACATGAGGGTCTCCTTCTTGGGCATTTTCGGTGTCGGCAAAGCGTCGGGCTTTTGTCAGGCACATTATTGGAACAGGGCCGACACTATCATCAGCATGGTTGAGAGGAACCCCACAAACCAAATCAGCGATCGCCACGGGGCTAGGCCGAAGTAATAGGCGGGGATATAAAGGACGCGGGCGGCCAGATATGTCCACGCGCAAATCGCGGACAGGCCGGTGCCTTTGTCGCCAAGGGTGATGACAACGACGGCGATTGTGAACAGGATCAGCGCCTCGAAATGGTTGTTCATCGCGCGGATCAGGCGGCCGGTTTTGTCGCTGACTTGTTCGACAATGGGCTTGCCCATGCGGCTGTTGTCGCGGGCGGACATGGTTTTGCCGACGCCAAGTTCAATGTTGGCAGGAATCGCCATGAGGGTGAACTGGACGCCTTGGAGGAGAGCCGCGAGGGCGAGGACTGTGAGTTCGGGGGTCATTTAGCTACCCATTGACTTTGTGAGGCCGCCCAAAATTCCACCGATGGCATCACCGACCTGCCAGAGTGAGCTTTCTGACGCACTTATCTTGTTCACACCTTCTGACAACGTTTCAGTTTGTCCATTAACGCTTATCGACTTGCCAAGAGTTGCAAATCCCGATGCAGTCAGAACTGGTCTTGCTACTCGGCCACTGGCTATCGAATCTTGAAACCTTTGAAGATTTGAGAACCGGATTATTCCCTCGGCCTCGAGCCACTCAGCGCAAGGAAAAAAGAAAGGGGCAAAACTGTCATCGAGTTCCAACTCCTGAAACTCGAGCTGAGTTTCTTGAATGCCCCACTCCAAAAGAAGCGATAAAATTTTGGCAATTACAACTTCGCTTTTCTCAAGATTGATCACCATAGAGTCCTCCGCCCGGCATCGCCGGGCAGCGCCCGGACCTCCCCCATGGGGAGGGCGCTTTGCACCCACCCCGAGGTCCGAGCGCTGCCCTGTGTTTCTGCAGTCAGCAAGGTTTACAAATCCATCAACAACCGCCGTGGATCCTCAAGCGCTTCTTTCACCCGTACAAGGAACGTCACCGCCCCTTTGCCGTCCACGATCCGGTGGTCGTAGGACAGCGCCAGATACATCATCGGACGGATCAC
>NZ_JAFMHR010000146.1 GCF_017854415.1 Yoonia sp.
ACACGGTGATTCCACTCTCGCTCCAGCCCTCAAACACGGTAAAAAGTGTGTGTTTGGTGTGTTTTTGAAAAACACACGCATAGGGCGTTTTGCGCTGACCTATGTCATTGATTTTGCTTGTAAAATGGTGCCCAGGGGCGGAATCGAACCACCGACACGAGGATTTTCAATCCACTGCTCTACCCCTGAGCTACCCGGGCACCGGGATGGGATGCATCGCATCCCATATTGGGTGTCGCGGTTTTAGACGCGGTGGTTGGGGGTGTCCAGAGGGAACTGCGCGAAAAATCAATGACTAGTGTGGTTTATTCAAATCCGCTTGCCGAAGTTGGCTTTCCAAATCATCCGCGTCCTCGGGATCGTCCGCCGGAATGGCGTAACTGCCTGAAAACCATTTGCCCAAATCGATATCAGCGCAGCGTTTAGAGCAAAACGGGCGGAATTCAGTGAGGGTCGGCTTTTTGCAAATTGGGCAGGCCATCAGATGTCCTTTAGCAGCGCCTTGGGGAAAGGCGGACGTTCGCGTTTGCGCTGTAGCTCGAATAGGCCCATGGGGGTCCAGCCCACCAGCGATGTCTCAATCGGGTCCGCTTTGAACGCCGCGCGCAGTGATTGTTCAACTTGTTTGCGGTGTGCTTTCGACATCGATACGAAGTCGACGGTAATTTGTCCGGCTAGTCCGCGCAGGCGCAACGACCGTGGCAATGCGCGCGCGGCGGCAATGTTGGCTTTCAAGGCTGCCGCAGGCGACGTGTCATTGCCCGTGTTGACGTCCACAGCAACAAGCGCGCGCGTGGGTTCAACATACATATAACCTTCGCCAAGAGGGACCAATTCGTCGCCTATTGCGGCGAACTGGTCTAAAATGCCCAGATGCGCAAACGACCCTGCTTCGGTCACAACGTCAGCCCGACCCGTCCATTCGCGCCAAGCGACAGTGTGCGGTCCATCGCCTTCGGTCAGCGCCTCTGGTGTTGTACCCTCTGCATCAGCAAGGACTGTGTCAGCCATTGTCAGCATCGCTTCGATGTCGTCTGCGATTTCATCCGCGTCTGCGCCCTCGCAAGAGGATCGCAAAATAAGGCCGTGCGTGCTGTCAAATACCTGATGGGCGATGGCCAGTAATGCGTCGCGTGTGTCTTCGTCGGTAATCTGGCGCGAGATGTTCAAGCCGGGTTTTCCAGGTGTCACAATGGCGTAGCGGCTTTTAAACAAAACGCGATCTGTGACGGGAACAGCTTTGCCACCATCTGCGTGACCAGTGACTTGCACCAACAAAGGTTGACCGGGGCTTAGCCCTTTGCCGTGCCGCAAGAATGCGGTTTCGCCTTCGGGCAGGCGCAGCATCATACCGCCTTGGCCTTTGATCGGCCGATCGCAAATGCCACGGTATATCGCACCGGGGCGGGGTGCATCGAGATCGTCGATGAGGATATCATCAAGTTTGCCGTCGACCAGATAGGCGGCTGCTTCAATTTCGCCGATGTGGTCCAGAACGATTGTGCGGCCCTTCATGTGTGGTCTCCGTAAATGGCGATGCCTGCTGCGGTCAGCAGGCCTGCAGTTTCTGCCAAAGGCAGGCCCACGATCCCAGTGTATGATCCATTGATCCATGGAATAAAGGCGCTTGCGGGTCCTTGTATTGCGTAGCCACCAGCTTTGCCGCGCCAGTCGTCACTGGCGAGATAAGCGTTTACTTCGCCGTCTGACAATTGCTTGAACGCTACAGTGCTTTGAACGTCTTTGGTCCAGACCTGCGTGCCGCGTTTGACCGCGATTGCAGTGATCACCTTATGGCGGCGACCCGAAAGCGCGTAAAGAAACGACGCGGCTTGCCCTGCATCTGCGGGTTTGCCCATTATCCGGCGACCCAAGGCGACGGTGGTATCTGCACATAAGACGACTTCGTCTGCGTCGGCTGCTACGGCATCCACTTTTTGCGCTGCAATGCGTTTGACGTAGTCGCGGGGCAATTCGCCCATTTGCGCGTCTTCATCGATGTCAGGAGCGCGGATCGCAAATGGCGTCAATCCAATTTGCGCCAACAGCTCCAACCGCCGAGGCGAGCCAGAGCCGAGCACCAGTTTCAGCGAAGCGTTAGAGGGCAAAGTGGTCATCGCGGGCCGAATTGGCACGGGCGCGCCACGTTATTTGAAACGATAGTTAATCCGACCTTTGGTCAGATCATAAGGTGTCATTTCGACCTGCACCTTGTCGCCAGCCAGAACGCGGATGCGGTTCTTGCGCATCTTGCCTGCCGTATGTGCGATGATCTCATGGCCGTTTTCCAGCTCGACCCGAAACGTCGCATTTGGCAGAAGTTCTTTTACGACACCTGGGAATTCGAGCAGTTCTTCCTTGGCCATGTGATCTCCTATATCTGTAATCCACTTGGTGTGGACGGCGCTTAGATGCGCCTCAATTGACTATTTTTCAAGGGGTAATCGGTCTGACCGCGCGCCATGTGGCAGTTTTGATGCGTTCAGTCGTCTTGTGCGTCGATGCCGGGGCCCCAGCGCGCGATCAGGCGGTCCCTGATTTGGTTGCGGGCTTGGCGATAGAGGGCCATGCGGGCCTCGCGGTTGTCGCCCAAACCAGTGGGATCAAGGATCGGCCAGTATTCGACTTCGATGTGATAAAACTGTGTTAAATCAAGCGCGCGGCGTTGGCTGGCAGGGGATAGGGCAAGCACCAGATCAAAGGATGACAGGTCATCGCCCCAGTCTTCCATTTCATCGAATGACCGCGATCGGTGGCGCGAAAGTTCCACCCCCAGTTCGGCACAGACAGCGATGGAAAAGCCGTCAATCTCGAGATCATTTTTCACACCGACCGACTGCACATAACATTGCTGGCCATATAGCTGCTTCATGATCCCTTCGGCCATTGGAGAGCGGACAGAGTTATGATCGCAACAAAATAGCACTGACTGAGGCAAGTCTTGGTATGTTTTGCCCTGCGCCATTTCCTAGCCCCCGAAGTGCAATACGCAGATCAGCGTAAACAGGCGGCGGGCGGTGTCGTTGTCGACTACTGCTTTGCCCTCTAGCCGTTCTTGCAGAACACGCGCGCCTTCGTTGTGAATGCCACGACGGGCCATATCGATGGTTTCAATCTGGCTGGGCGGCAGCGTTTTGACCGCGTCAAAATAGCTTTCGCAGATTTGGAAATAGTCTTTTACGACTTGCCGGAACGGTCCAAGCGACAACAAAAACGCGCCCGCAGGTTCATCGTTTTCTTGCGTCAGATCAAAGACCAACCGACGTTCCTTGATTGACAGCGCCAGTTTGTACGGCCCGGGCGGCACTTCGCGATCGTCGCGGTCCGGGATAGAAAAGCTGTTATCTTCCAACAGATCAAACATCGCTACTTTGCGTTCTTGATCAATCTCTGGTGTGGGCGGCGGCAGGTTGCGATCATCAAGATCGATGTGGATAATCCTGCTCATGCGTCACCTCCGTTCAATCGGTCCAATCGGGCGCGCACTGACAGGCCATGTGCCTCTAGGCTTTCTGAAATTGCCAATCGTTCTGCTGACGGGCCAATCGCCGCTAGGGCCTCGGGTGTCATGCGTGACAACGTGGTGCGTTTGATGAAATCCATGACTGATAAACCGCTTGAAAACCTTGCTGAACGTGCTGTTGGCAGCACGTGATTTGGACCGCCAATGTAGTCACCGATTGCCTCGGGTGTCCAACCACCAATAAAGATCGCACCCGCATGGGTGATCTTGTCGCTGAGCGCGTCCGCATCAGCAGTGCACAGCTCCAAGTGTTCGGGGGCGATCCGGTCTGACAGGGTCACAGCCTCGTCGAAATCGGCAACCGTTATGATCGTGCCAAAATCACGCCAGCTTGCCCCTGCAATCGCACGCCGCTCAAGTGTTTCAAGGCGCTTGTCGACCGCGTGTGCAACTGCTTGCCCAAAACCTGCATCATCGGTGATGAGGATTGATTGCGCACTGACGTCGTGTTCGGCTTGGCTGAGCAGATCAAGAGCGATCCAATCAGGGTCGTTGTCTTTGTCTGCAATCACCAGAATTTCCGACGGGCCAGCGATCATATCAATGCCGACTTTGCCAAAGACACGGCGTTTGGCAGCGGCCACGAATGCGTTTCCAGGACCAGTGATTTTATCGACAGGCGCAATCGTTTGCGTGCCGTAGGCAAGGGCGGCAACAGCCTGTGCGCCACCAATGCGGTAAATCTCGTCCACGCCAGCGATACGCGCGGCCATTAACACGAGCGGGTTCGTCACCCCGTCAGGTGTCGGCACGACAATCGCAAGACGCTGCACGCCCGCGACCTTTGCAGGAATCGCATTCATCAGCACCGATGACGGATAGGATGCGGTGCCACCGGGAACATAAAGCCCAGCAGCCGACACAGGCGTCCACCGCCACCCAAGCGTCGCGCCGATCTCGTCGGTCCACATCGCATCAGCGGGCATTTGGCGGCTGTGGTAGGCACGGATGCGTTCTGCAGCCAATTCTAAAGCGGCACGGTCAGCATCGTCGACTTTCGCGCACTCGGCTTCGATTTCTGCTTCGCTAAAGCGCATGGTGTCAGCTGTCAGTTCTAGCCGGTCAAACTTTGCCGTCAGTTCCAGAACGGCTGCATCACCGCGCGCGCGCACATCGGCGATGATGTCGGCGACTATATGATCGACCTCTGGGCTGTCTTCGCGTTTGGCACCCAAAAGGGCGGTAAAGCGGACCTCAAAATCGGGATCAGATGTGGATAGAAACTGTGGCATCGCAAACTCCTTGGACGCACGACATAGCGGGCAGGGCGGGGTGCTTCAATGGACGCGTTATGCGGGGTGTGACGGTGCCTTGGCAGACGGTGCCACATAGGGGCGTGTCACGTCGCGCAAAAGCACCTCAAGCGCTTCAACCTCAAGCCCGATCATACCGTCACCTGCAAGCGTTAATTCAACACGGCCCATACCGTCTTCGCCTGCTACGAAATCAATGGATAACAGCGAATACACCATGTCAGTGGCGGCTTTATCAACACCTTGGCTTTGCACTTTCATCACGTCTTCGATGACCAGTAACGACTGTACGCGTTCAAAGCTACGCTTGCGCAGGCGGGCGCTGTCGACGTCTTCCCAGCGGAAGCGATTGAGCAAGATCGCAAAGCGGCGCGCCTTGGCGTCCCACTTCATTTCCGACGCAGGAAAGACTGCGTCCTGAACAAGTGCTGCCATCACTGCCAAATCATCGGTGTCGAGCGCCTTGAGCCGCAAAGGCGCCTCGCGTCCATCTTCGAATTTTGCGTCTTCGGTCATGAAGAAACCCTTTCGATTTTTGCCCCGACAGCGCTTAGCTTGTCTTCGATATGCTCGTACCCGCGATCAAGGTGGTAGATGCGGCTAACCTTTGTCTCGCCCTCGGCAGCAAGTCCCGCAAGGATCAGCGACACAGAGGCACGCAGGTCCGTGGCCATCACAGGCGCACCCTTTAGGCGATCAACACCTTTTACGGTCGCAACGCCGCCGTGGACCTCAATATCTGCCCCCATGCGGATCAGTTCAGGGGCATGCATAAAGCGATTCTCGAAGATTTTTTCTTCTAGCACGGACGTTCCTTGGGCGGTGCATAGCATCGCCATCATTTGGGCCTGCAGGTCGGTCGGGAAGCCCGGAAAGACCTCCGTGGTGATGTCCACGGCCATGGCGCGGTCCGTCCTGCGTTTCACCTTAAGACCATCTGGTGTCTCGGTTACGTCAACGCCTGCAGCGTCTAATTTTTCAACAAAGGAGCCGACTAAATCAAGACGACCCCCAAGGCATTCGACTTCACCACCTGCAAAGACAGGAGCGAGCATGTACGTACCCAATTCGATTCGGTCAGTAACAACAGGATGTGTAGCAGCGCCAAGGCTATCGACGCCTTGAATGGTGATCGTGCTGGTGCCTTCGCCTTCGATCTGTGCACCCATACGGCGCAAGCATTGGGCCAAGTCCACGATTTCAGGCTCGCGGGCGGCGTTTTCAATTACGGTGGTACCTTTGGCCAAGGTCGCAGCCATCAGGATGTTCTCTGTCGCACCCACAGAGGCAAAACGCAGTGGTACTTTCGCGCCTTTCAAGCCACCTTTAGCGACTGCATGCAGATAGCCGTCTTTAAGCTCGATTTCGGCACCCATCGCTTCAAGTGCTGTGACGTGAATATCCATAGGGCGCGCACCAATGGCGCAGCCGCCGGGCAAAGACACAATAGCTTGGTGGTGGCGGGCCAGAAGGGGACCCAGCACAAGGTTGGACGCGCGCATCTTGCGCACGATTTCATAGTCTGCCGTTGTAGACGTCATGGCATGGCTGGAAAGGACCTGCACTTTGCCGTCCTGCATCGAAGTGACTTCGACACCTAATGATTGCAGCAGGGCAGTCATCGTCTTTATGTCGGACAGGCGTGGGGCATTCGTGAGGGTCAGCGGTTCTTCTGACAACAACGTGGCGGGCATCAAAGCCAATGCTGCGTTCTTAGCGCCCGCAATAGCGATTTTGCCATGAAGGGGGGTACCACCCGTAACGACGATAGAATCCATGCCTGCCTACTCTTTCTCTTTTGCGTCGCTTGCCCGTGCGCGGGCCTGAGCCTTGCGTTTGGCCATATTGGCCTTCAGCGCCGCCTTCAACCGGTCTTCGCGGGTCTTGGCGGTCTTATCTGCTTTGTTCTTGGTGTGTTTGTCGCTCATGGTACCTCTGTTAGCAACAAGGGCAAAAACCGTCCAGAGAGGGCTTGCACCAAAGTCAGATTACGTCTAATTCCCCGATCCAAAGATGCTGTGGTAGCTCAGTGGTAGAGCGCGTCATTGGTAATGACGAGGTCGGGAGTTCAATCCT
>NZ_JAFMHR010000147.1 GCF_017854415.1 Yoonia sp.
CACACGGCATCTCGCAAGAAATTGAGAACGTTCAGTTAGTTTTGAATCAGACTCTTAGACATTTCTGCCGTCGCCGAGGCTCACTGCCCTTGAATTGAACTCAAGCTCGGCGATCGCGCGCGACGATAATCTGCCCGCATGGCCGACCGAACAAGCTACTAGCAAACTCCAGCGCAACACATAAACCAGCCTTCATTTAGCACCAGCAGCAATCAACACCTCCATGACCGCAAGGTTCTTGGAAACTAACGTTGCCTGATACAGCGGGGTCTGTCCCCACACATCCCTCGCGTTGACATCAGCGCCAGCATTAATCAGCGCCGCAAAGATCACAGGGTTTTCGTTAATAAGGGCCGCCCAATGGAGCGGGGTTCGCGCGGCCTTATCGCGCGCCCCGGCATCAGCACCAGCAGCGATCAGCACCTCAATGACAGCTGGGTCTTGGGCACCCAAAGCCGCCAAATGCAGCGCGGTTCCGCCATCCTCATCCGTCATGGTGACGTCTGCGCCAGCAGCAATGCAACCGGCCACGTCTTCAACAGATGCCGTGACAAAGAATTGATACGTCGTCCAGTTCCGACAATCCGTCGGCTGAGCACAAGACAATAAGCTGGTAAGTGCTGCGGCAACGCAAATGGTGCGAAACATTTTATCCTCAAATAGAGCTAAGTCGATTTGCTTTCGTAATGCCCGTGATCAAAAGCGCTGAAGGGGAACGCGGATCGCAAGGCTGATAACCTGGTCAGTGTGATCAAGCGTAAACCCCTGCCGCGCGGATGATCTCGTATCTCCGATTGGATCAACCCCGCCAGAAACGCTTCCATAGTCATAATAGCGATATGCCGCCTCAAGGATGACTGGCCATTTCCCTGGCCGCGTGAGTTGCAGCGATGCGCCAAGGCCAACCGACCATGCAAGATCGGTACTGGTTGCACCTTCAAAGGTGCGAACGGTGGGACCTTCAGTTTCGTTGTCTTCATTCTTGGTACGGGTCCATGACCCCATTTCATTGCGCGCAAAGCCGAGGCCCGCGACAACAAATGGCTGTAGAACCGCGTTTGATCCGCGCGCTTCCAACGGTGCATAAAACACGTTGCCCATCAGCCCGCTACTCTCGATGGATGTATCTGTAATGTCGGCGTGTTCGCTACATGGAGATGGGTCCTCCACGACACCGATGCAGGGCGCGGTTAATCCAATCGTACCCGTCGAGAAAAGCGAGACATCGGCGCGGAACCCGTTTTGCCAATCATAGCCGATAGCTGCCCCGCCAAAACCGCGCCAATCATCGTTGGGAATGGGGCCAAAGTTGATCCGCGGATCGTCTTCCCCCGGAGGCAGCCAGTATGCGTCAGACAGGTCGTGACGAGCGCCCCCGAGTTCGAAACGGACATAGGGGCCATAGGTAACACTCGCCACATTCTGCCCGAACGCCACATCAGTCGTCTGAGCAAGCCCTGCGCTTGGCGCTGCAAAGGCCAGACAGCCGACAGAGGTCGTCAATGCGACGGCAAAAGACTTAAAAATATGCACTTTTCTGCTCTCCTTGGGTTTTCTAGATCAATCCATCGTACCGAGATATTCCATCCTAACAACGGACTGCAGCATTTTCCTGTTCTTCAGCCATGTCCGGCTAAAATTGCGGCGCGAATACGCTCTGCATTTGTCGCGAGTGCCTCAGCATCTTCCTTCGACATTGGTCGCGCCAATATCGCTGTCAATGCCAAGACCGTATTCGTTGTGATCGGAATGTTTTTGTCCGACGCAGAGCCTAAGAATACCGCCATCAAGGTGTCCTTGTTGGTGTTTATCTCTTCTGTGGTCAGGACCGATGGACCGTCGAGTGCTTCGCGCAACAGCGCAAGGTTCTGCAAGGGCGAATCGATAAAGTCCACCTGTTCCCAGTTCAGCGAAAGCTCCGTGATCATCTCTTCCAGATCGCGGCTATAAAAGGTCAGAACCTCCGGCGTCATGCTGCCCACTGCCTCCGCATAGGCGCGGTCCAGAACGTGATCCGGTGAACGTGCCACATTCAACCGTCCAAGTTCGACCTCGGGGATACCTTCCTGCGCCCAAACTGGGCGACCGGATTCCCCCCCAGAGCCCTGTTGACCCGAGCCGCCACCACCTTGGCCTTGTTGACCCTGGCCTTGGCCCTCTTCGCCATTCTTCGGGCCGCCTTGGCCACCCTCATGGTCGCTGTGATCCTCGGTGTCGGTCTCATGGTCACTTGATGTGTGGTCGTCACCACCTGATGTGTGGTCATCACCACTGCCCTGTCCGCCGGGGCCCTTTGGGCCGCCGGTATGGGTTGTGTCGCCGTCTTCATGCCCATCGGCCAAAGCAAAGCTGCTGAGACTTGGTGTCATGACGAGACCAAGCCCAATCGTGATAGCGAGCGCCGATATAGAGAGTTTGGGGGCCTTGCCCCAAGCAAGGTTGTGCCGGATCAGCATTGCGAACCTCCTGTAGGAATTTGCCAAATGAAGTGGCTGCCCGCAGGTGGGAGAACCTGCGGGCAGCGTGGTGCGTTCAGCCGTGACCGGCAAGAACGGCGATGCGAACTGCTTCAGCGTCCTTAGCCAAATCCTCTGCATCGTCACCCGTAATTGGGTAACCTAGGATGGTTGTAACGGCGATAACGGTCTCGGTTGTGATGGGCACTGTCTTGTCAGAGGCGACCCCAAGAAATACAGCCATCAACACATCAGTGTCGTTGTTTACTTCCAACTGGCTATCACCATCCTCAAGGATGTCCTTCATCAGAGCGAGGTTCTGAAGGGGCGAATCATAGATTGTCAGATTGTCCCAATTCAGGCTGAGCTCACTCAGGATGGATACATCGGCATTTTCCAATGGCAGACTGTAGAAGTCTTCCATTGTCACTGCATCCCAAGTCGAAAGTGCTTCTTCGAGCGATCTTTCGAGGACCTGATCGGGCGAACGTGCAACGCTGAGGCGCCCCAGTTCCACTTCAGGGATACCTTCTTGTGCCCAAGCGGGCTTGCCACCACCGGAACTGGTGTCGGAAGGTCCGCCTGATTGCCCCCCTGTGCCGTCGGAATCCGCAGACGGCCCACCTTGACCCGAGCCAGATCCGCCTTGATTGCCTTGGCCAGATTGAGCACCTTGGCTACCCTGTCCCTGACCACCTTGATTGCCTTGGCCTTGAGCTTGGCCACCAGAACCGTCCTCCTGTGCGAACGCTGCCATTGACGTGCCAGAGAAGCTGCTGGCGGCAACCCCTGTGAGCAATACGGCCGCTGTGAGTGCAACAGAGGATTTCATTGTTTTCATCAAGCGCATTATTCTCTCCTAAACTTATTTTGAGACTTAAGTTGACCAGCTCAGGGGGGGGGGCATTGATATATGTCCAAATCATAAATGTTTTTTGTTGCGGCGATGGAATATCTCATTTGATGTGTTTGTCAGAGTTGTTGGTCGGGTCGTTATTCGCAAGATCGACGATGTATAAGATGCGCAGAAATGACTCCGCTTATTCCATCTGAAGGATGAGTGCTCACCCGGTGCCATCTGTGCCTATCCACTTCCTTTGCCACTGCAGCAAACGTCCGCAATCCGCCCCTTTCTTCCAAAATGCGCCTGCAGTAGCGCCGGTAAGTTTCGGCCCATACCGGCCATTGACCAAGCGTCAATATTGCTGCGGTGCGGCCCGTCAGACCGGACTTTCGCCGCAACCGCGAAATCGAGTGATGTCTGAATTCACACAATGCGGACATTCCCGACCTTCGAGCAATGTGTAACAACGAGCGCAAACGCGGCCTTGCCGGACATTGGTCGTTTCACAAACGCTGCGTTGCGGCTACTCCGAAGCGGCCATTTATGCTGGCGCATCGGCGCCGTATTTTTCGCAATTTTTGAAATGGACAAGCAGTTGCGTCTGATCCTCACCGGCCGCAACGAATATTAAGTAGTCTTTAAGTGGTGCAACATTTGCGACACAATCGAGGCCAAAGGACAACTGTAAAGGCATGATTTAGCGCAGGGCAAAGGCTAGAATTATCAAGCATAGAATGATGTTCAGAACCCAGACCGTCAAAGAAACCCGCCGCCGCAGACTCATATGCTTGAATGGATTAGTCATAGTCGAACCGCTCCGACAGTATACAATGCGAGGGCGTACCCCTCTCAATCAGATGATTTTCAACAGTATCCATCATGATCGCGGGTCCGCACATGACAAAGACCCATTCGCTGAACTCTTTTGGTGAAAAAACGCGATCTATCAGTGCAGCATCGATGAAGCCTGTCTCTCCGTGCCAGTTTTCTGGCGGTTCTGACAGGACATAGACCACGTCCTGTGTTCCCAATTCGTCACGATAGGCAATCTGATCATCCATCCGGTTTCCATAGATCAACCTCACCTTGCGCGGATCGTTGGCAAGGCGCATTTCTCTGAGGATGCCGAGTAGCGGCGCTAGCCCCACACCACCTGCAATCAGAGCGACCCCAGGTTCGGTGCGGTCATCAACAGACAGATTGCCATAAGGGCCATCAAGATAAGCGACCGCATCGGAGTCAATCTGGCCAATGGTTCGTGTAAAGTCGCCAAGCTCTTTTATCATGAACGATATTTCCGGTCCGCCCCCAGGTGCGGAGCAAATGGAGAATGGGTTTTCTTTCATCGAGAATGAGCTGTGCCCCACATTCAACCAGACGAATTGCCCAGCATTATAGTCAAGACCACGATGACCATCGGGTTTCACGGTCACTTCCCATTGTTTTGGCGTCAATCGAGTCACTGAGGTCACCCGCCACGCATGCGCTTTGTCCAGAACAGGCGCTAGCAGGTAAACATGAAGTAGCGATCCTACTGCAACACCTGTCATTGTTAGCCAAATCCAGGTCATCACAGGCTGTGATCCATATCGTCCCGCATAGACAGTGTGATGCAACAGAAGCAACGCGATCAAGAGCGCGCCGATCCCGTGCATCAGGCGCCAAGTTTCGTATTTGTAGTCCAGTTGAGTGCGTCCGATTGCCAGAAGAACAAGACTTGGAAGAAGCAGATAGGCGGCAATGCCTGTAGACAAAGCAGAAAAGTCAGTAGTGATTGTTAGTTGTCGCGTGGGGTCCCAAGGGCGCTGACCTCCGGAAGGCGTACCTTGGTAGAGGAAGGGGTGTAGCAAGGCAAAACCCAGTGCCGTGCGCGCCATGACCTGATGAAACCGCATGGTTACATCCATGCCAACGTCTTTCGAAATACCCTTGAAGCGACCAGACAAGACGAATTCCATAAGAACCATTGAGAACGCAAGAATGCCAAGACCGGATGCGAGTTCTTGGTGGAACGGTCGTGGTGGTGCTCCGGTCAACCAGGACAAAATCAACGGCAATGTAACAGCGAACAGGTATGCGATAATTAAAAGAAGCGGTTTCATTTATCCAGCCTATTTCACTTCATATGTTTGGTCAATTTTGCGTTCTCCTGTGGTGTTGTTTACTAAAGGACTATCGAATCCAAAAACTGAGGTCGCTCCCACAGTTTTGAACAGCGCAACTAAATCGCGCGGAGCATCTGCACGCAGCACGTCGGATCGGGCCGCCTCTGGGTCCGCGAATACGACTGTGTTTGGCGGCGTCGCGACAGGTGGCATATGGGCCGGCACTTTGGGGCTTTTCTATTTCCCGCACAAAACCGAACCTTCGCTGCGACACAGAACATCGGTACAACGGGCTCTCTGCTGTCACTAGGTCGTACGCAGCATTCCTGAGGTCGATCACCAAATGAACGGCAGCTTTCGCAGGGCCGCCCGAGAATCTGAGCGCGCGCAGCTAATGTCTGGTTTCCGCCCTCTGTGTCAGATGCTGCGCCGGCGAATGCAGAACGTACAACCTGCTACGATGGGCTGACTGCACTTATCTGCTCAGGTCTGATGAGGTCGCCATACAGCGCTGCCAACGCCGCAGCCATGCGGCGAAAATTGTAGACGCTACCTCGAAATTGACCGCATCTCGGCACCGGATTTTGTCACAGTTTTTGCTTTGCTTAAGAATGGAGCGACCAAAACAGGCAATTCCTGACCCGTCTGCAGACGGCCGCAGAGGCGCTACTGATCGGATTAGCCCTTCATAAAAGGGCCCCTAATCGGATTAGCGATTCATAAAAACACCATTTCATAACGCTTTTTGGCCTCAAAATCGGTCAAATATGGATAAAATCTCTTAAAAACAACGTTGTAACACTTTTTGGCGCTTTTTCCGGCTGTGACATTTTTTGTAACAGTTTAAGTGTCTGATTTTAAACAACAATAGTATATATATCTGTTTTGTAACACTAAATATATATAAGTGTTTACGTGTGCACGCCCGCACGCAGGCACACACACGCCCGCAGGCACACATACGAGACATATATTTGGCGTGACAAAGCGAAAAACGTTACAGCGCGATGAGTGTGCAACGCAGGAATTAAAAACTGTGCGATGCTCGAGTGCCTTGTTTTTATGGTAAAAATGGTGCCCAGGGGCGGAATCGAACCACCGACACGAGGATTTTAAAGACTTGTGTTTGAAATAGGCTATTGAAAGTAAAGGATAAATTGGCGCGAAAACGTGGTGTGCGAAAAACTGTATGATAGCGATAATGTAGGGCAGGTAGGGCAAACGCTGGGTACAACACAGTAACCTAAAACACTGTGTTCTAACAGAGTGTTAGTAGTACAGTTGCTAAAACCAGTTCGGCTCAGTGTTGCGCGGAAGCGGACGTTCAGTTCCACCTGCTTAGATGACTGCATTGCGGACGAGGACGAAACCGCTCTCGCGGTATTGGCGCTTGTGGCCGGTGTTTTGCACAGATTG
>NZ_JAFMHR010000148.1:0-3475 GCF_017854415.1 Yoonia sp.
TACGTCAAGGCCTTGAGCAACGCCCGCAAACCTGAATCATCGACTTTCTTTTTGGCTTTTTTCAGGGGCAACCATTTGCGCTTGCGTTGGCCAGCCTCTGGGTAGGTATCGGTCATTTTGGTCACGTCAATGCGGTATACACTGACATAGCACGGCACGCGCCGCCCGTCGTCAAACCGCTTTTCGGTCATATAGCCGCCAACGGGTGTTTTGCTGACGTCGCCTTTGCGCACGCCGCCTTCTTCCCAAGCTTCGATTTTAGCGGCTTCTGCGTCGGTATGTCCGTCCATCGGCCAGCCTTTGGGTACAATCCAGCGCCCGCGTGATGACTTGACCAATAACACCTCTGGCCCGGTCTTGCTGTCGCGCAAACAAAGCGCACCAATCTGCAGCATTGCAGTCGGGTCTGTGACATGGACCTCGCGGCCCGTCCAAAAGGATTGGTCTAAATTGCTCATGTACCTGCCAATAGGCTGTTTTTATTACGTTTAGGTTAGCACAAGGTGATTCGGTGTGCAAATCGGCCTAGGTGCCGCGTGGTTTGGCCCGCAATGTAGGGTCGGCTTGGGTCGGGTCTTCTGGCCAAGGATGGCGCGGATAACGCCCGCGCATATCGCGGCGCACGTCCGCATAGGATGACGCCCAAAAGCCTACAATGTCTTGGGTAACCTGAACTGGTTTTTGCCCTGGCGATAGTAACGTGACACGCAAAGGCGTGCGTCCGATCATCGGGTGGGCGGTGACGCCAAACATCTCTTGCAAGCGCAGCGTTATTTCGGGGGCTTCGCCCGCATAGTCAATCGGGGTTTTGCGGCCCAAGGGCGTCGTGAAATGCGCAGGTGCCGCCTGATCCAGACGTTGGGTTTGCCCCCAATCCAGCATTGCGCGCAAGGCGGGCAGCAGATCGAAACGTTTCCAGTCGTCAGTTGACCTTACGCCAGTCAGGTGCGGCAGCAGCCGTGTTTCAGCAGTTGCGAGAAGGGTGTCGTCGTCCATCGCGGGCAGGTCATCGACAAGCGCGACACGTGCGCGAAAACGCTGTGCCGCCGCCGATGGACGTAATCCCAGTTGGCGTACGCCTTCAAGCATGGCCAACGCAATGGCCTCGGATGAGGCATCGACCCAGACGCGGTCATCCAAGACAAGCGTGCCGAAACACTCTTGTTGACGGGCCACAACGCGACCTTCGCGCTTGGACCATGCGCAGATGTTTTGCCATGCAATCTGATCGGCGTAGAGATCGCGCAATTCGCGTTCTGATACGATCACGGCTTGCCGGATCTTTGCCTCGCGGGTGTCGCCATCAAGGTCGGTGGCCACAATCAAACGCTGACCAGCCAGCGGATCAGCAGCGCTCATAATCGCGCCTTTGCCTCCCGATAGGACATAGCGGGGGTCATCCCCCTTGCGGCGCATCCCGACGCGGTCAGGGTAGGCCAGCGCTGCCATTTGCCCTAAACTTAGAGAGGGCACCTTGGGCAAGCCCTTTGATAGGCGCGGGATCTCAGCCTTGATTTGTGCAAGCGCAGCATGTTGCAACGTACCGGGGCCATCATAGCGCCCCCGCAAGGCGCTGATCCGAAGCGATAAATCCACAGGTGCGCCGCGCAATGGATCACGCGCTGCCAAAAGGGCCGCCAACGGTGCGGCCTGCGTGCCAGCGCGTTGCAGCATATGCGCAAGACGCGGGTGCAGCGGTAATTTCGCCAAAGCGCGTCCATGCGCTGTGATACGGTGGTCTGCGTCCAAAGCCCCAAGGCTAACCAGCAAACTGCGTGCTTCAGCCAGTGCACCCACGGGCGGGGGCGTTAGAAAGGCCAGATCGTCGCTGCCCCATGTGGCCAGTTCAAGTGCGAGGCCTGCGAGGTCTGCCGCCTCAATCTCGGCTGGGGCGAACGCGGGCAGGGCGCCGTGTTCGCCTTTGGTCCACAGGCAATAGGCATCACCGGGGGCGACACGGCCTGCGCGACCCGCACGTTGGGTGGCTTCGGCTTTGCTGACTTTTTCGGTGACAAGGCGTGACATGCCAGAAGCGGGATCAAACCGTGCCCGCCGCGCGCGGCCTGCGTCGACGACCACGCGGATATCTTCGATCGTCAGGGATGTTTCCGCGATAGAGGTGGAAAGCACGATCTTGCGTCCAGATTCGACAGGCGCAATGGCGCGACGTTGGTCCGCAAAAGGTAGTGCGCCGTAAAGTGTGCGAACAACGGTATCTGCGGGCAGGCGGCCTTCGAGTTGGGCCGCAACCCTGCGAATTTCACCTTCGCCCGGTAAGAACACCAGCACGCCACCTGTTGTTTCATTGAGCGCCTGTAGGGTCAAATCGGCGGTTGCCGTTTCGAGCCACACACCTTTGGAGATCGCACGGTCCAAGTAGTGGGTCGTTACCGGAAATGCCCGCCCTTGCGACGTAATGACAGGTGCGTCGTCAAGCATCGCGGCGACGGGGCCTGCGTCTAAAGTGGCGGACATGACCACGACTAAAAGATCAGGACGCAACACAGCGCGGCTTTCCCAAGCGAGCGCCAAACCCAAGTCCGCATTCAAGGATCGTTCGTGAAATTCATCAAAGATCACGGCACCGACACCCGTTAATTCGGGGTCCGATTGGATCATACGGGTCAGAATACCTTCGGTGACAACTTCGATCCGGCTGCCAGCTTTGCTTTCGCCACGCATACGGTAACCGACCGTTTCGCCCGGCACCTCGCCCAATCCTTCGGCCAAGCGCGTTGCTGCGGCGCGCACGGCAAGGCGGCGGGGTTCAAGCATAATGACTTTGCCAGCTGTCACATTCGCATCAAGCATCGCCAATGGCACACGGGTTGTTTTACCCGCGCCAGGAGGCGCCTGCAGGACAGCGCGGCCACTGCGTTGCAGGGCTGCGATCAAGTCGGGCAGGATAGGGTCGATGGGCAAAGCGGTCATGGGAAAAGCTTTGCCATAAGGTGGGTCCAGACGCCACCTTACGCACAACAAAGAAAAACCCGGCCGCATGAAGCGCCCGGGTTTTCAATTCATTGTTGGTCGAAAGGGCTTAAGCAGCAGTTGCTTTAGCAATCTCTTTCTTGACCTTCAGCGCGTCCAAAGAAAGCTCTCCTTCTTTGGCTTTCGCCATGAACGCGTCCAAACCACCGCGGTGATCAACAGTGCGCAACGCAGCATTCGATATTTTGAACTTGAATGTCCGGCCCAACACGTCGGACATCAAAGTCACGTCCTGCAGGTTTGGCAAAAAGCGGCGGCGGGTACGGTTCTTGGCATGGCTGACATTGTTGCCAGACATTGGGCCTTTTCCAGTCAGTTCGCAACGGCGCGACATGAGCGTTTTCCTTTTCTTTGGACATAACCAACCCGGTTGGTTGGCGCATCCTGTGATACGGGGTTGAGCCCCGCATAAGCAGGGTCGTGAATAAGATCAGCGCGAGATAGGCGGATTCCTTGATCCCGTCAACCCGATATGCCGATGAAC
>NZ_JAFMHR010000148.1:3715-6790 GCF_017854415.1 Yoonia sp.
TCATGTCAGCATAGGCGCGATAACGGACATCGGTAGTGTCGATTTCTGCGATCTCGTCAGCAAGCGTTTTCTTGGACATGGCACCCACAAAAAGGCTTTCTGCCGGTGCGCCGTTTGCCAAGATGACATCGTGGCGATCCAGTAAAATATGGTAGTAGTCCACTGGCTGCATCGTTCTGTCGACGTCGATACCAGCAAGCCCGACAAGACGGATTGCGGGCAAGAAAACTTCGGTTGATCCGCAAATGCGTTTGGCGATCCGTGACGCAATCAAAATGCGATGTTGGCGCGAAACAAGTAGATCTTCGGTCGGAAGACCTCCGCCCAAGGCTCCGGCTTTGATCCGAACGGGTGACAAACGGGTATCGCGCAAAAGCGCCCTGTGCGTGACGTGGCGCTTGTTTGTCATCAGCACAGCACGCGGAGAACCACCTTGGGTCGTGACCATATCCCCCGACTTAAGGTCAGATACTTTTATGGGGCCGCGTGGCGTTTGAATTTTCGTATCAGCGGTAAAGCAGACAATCGTGAAATCAGTGTCGTCGATTCCTATTTCAATGGCATCAAAGTTACCGCTGTTACCACCGCTTCCTACAACAGCGATACTCTCGACCGGTAAAAGAAGTTTCAGAAACCCGAGGCTGTCATTATCAAAATTCCCGGTGCTGGTGACACCACCACTTTCAATGACATGCGTGCCAAGTAGTGGTGGGTTGGTGCCTGCAAATGTTGTTGTAAACTCCGCTTCGCCATTGTCGATCAGCGTTTGTATATCGACGGGCTGCCCGTCGATAAGAATGGAGTATATCTCGCCGGGATTGCTTCGGTCAAAACTAAGCGTGACGCCGGTGACGGGCTGGTCAAACGTCACTTCGACAGTCGTCTGCCCGTCGGCAGTAATACGCACGCCCGCGTCAGTGTTGGGGGTGGTCAAAGGGGTCGCATTTGTCGTCACGGTATAGCCGATGTTACCGTTTACGGCTGTCAAAGTGCCCATGGCACCGTCCGCATAGTTGTCGATGACGTCTGTAAAGGCCATGCCTGCTTCTTACCACTTTCATACGGCAGTGCGGGTGCCTGCCTGATCAAGCACAATCGTAATGCACCCTCGCGATCCCGAAAAGAGGACGCGGTTGCCACGCTAACTTATGCACAGGTTCTTGCCGTAAGGTTACTTGATCAAACGTGCCTGTAGCGGCTCTAGCACGTCAGCGGCCGCTGCCGCAGGTGTTTTACGACCTGACGCCACATCGGCTTGTGCGGCATCCATGCGTTGCGCAAGACTTGGGTCGTCCTGAAGTAATTGCAGCAAACCGTTGCGCACATCTTGTTGGAACCAATAGCTGGATTGGTTTTGACGGGTGTTGTCCCAAACCCCCGATTGCTTGCGCCATTCGGCCAGTGCGACCATCTGATCCCACGCGTTTTGCAAGCCTTCGGCCTCGAGTGCCGAGATCGTGAGTGCCTTGGGGAAACCTTCTGGGTCTTGGGGCCGCTTGCGCAAGAGCCGCAAAGCACCAGCGTAATCGGCACATGTGCGCGTAGCTTGGGGCATTAGATCGCCGTCAGCTTTGTTCACCAAGATGATATCGGCCATCTCCATGATGCCGCGCTTGACGCCTTGCAATTCGTCGCCGCCTGCAGGGGCAAGAAGCAATATGAAGAGGTCTGCCATTTGAGCCACGACAGTTTCAGACTGGCCGACACCCACGGTTTCGATCAGCACGATGTCAAAGCCCGCAGCCTCGCAAAGTGCCACCGCCTCGCGCGACCGCCGCGCGACACCGCCAAGTTGCGTTTGACTGGGCGAAGGGCGGATAAAGGCGTTCGGGTCACGCGCCAGATGATCCATGCGGGTCTTGTCGCCCAAGATCGACCCGCCAGAGCGCGCAGAGGACGGATCAACCGCTAACACCGCTACGCGCTTGCCCATCCCTGTCAACATCAGGCCAAAGCTTTCGATGAACGTCGATTTGCCTACGCCGGGCGTACCGGACAGGCCAATCCGCAACGCTTGTTTTTCGCTGCCAAGTGAATCAAGCAGCGCAAGCGCCTGCTCGCGGTGATCGGCGCGGCCACTTTCGACCAGCGTAATCGCCTGCGCCAAAGACCGGCGATCGCTGGCCTGCACGCCACGTGCGAGGGCGATGATATCTAGCTGCTTGCTCATACCTGCATTCATATCGGGCAGGCCGCAAAGGTCCAGTCTTTCTGTCCCCATGGCTAACATCGCAATTTCTGGGTATGATCCTGCTTATTGATGGAGGGGCCGATTATGACAAAGACACCAATTCACCTTTGGATTGTGGGCATTGTTTCGCTGTTCTGGAACGCTGGCGGTGCGTTTGATTATGTGATGACACGCACAAACGCGGCTGAATATCTCGCAGCCCAACCTGACGCGCGGCTAATGATGCTGGACCAAGCGCCGCTTTGGTTCGGTTTCACATGGGCGCTGGGTGTGTGGTTCTCGGTTATCGGCTCGCTGCTTTTGTTGATGCGATCACGGTTTGCGGGTGCGACCTTTGCTTTGTCGCTGATCGGGCTGTTGGGATCGTCGATCTATACTTACGGGATCGCGGATGGCGGCAGCATGGTCGCCGCTGCAGGGACGGCGGCTATCGTGTTTACGATAGCGATTCCGGTCTTGTTGGTGCTGCAATGGCTATACGCAAGGGCGATGACACGGCGCGGTGTGCTGCGTTAATAGCGCGATTAGGCGTCTACCGGCAGACAAATCTGCCCGGCTAAATCAGTGAAGGCGCGGTAGCGCTGCCAAAAGCGTTCATCACTGCTGCGGTCGGATTGACGCGTGTCTTGGGCCAGTTGTGGTTCGGAAAAGAACACGGCTGCGCGGGTCTGATCGCTGTTTGATAGTGACTGATTGGCGACCTGTTGGACGCAAGAGCACAACTCTGGTGTGGCAGCACGCCTGTTCGCCTCGAGGCACGCCTGAGAGATGTCACCGCTCGCCCCGCGACTACCACCACCGCAGGCGGCGACGGTGGCGAAAGCACCTAGAATTAAGAAATACCGCATCTGTCTGCCTCTAATGCTTGGCCTCCGGGTTTGGCC
>NZ_JAFMHR010000241.1 GCF_017854415.1 Yoonia sp.
TTGTTTTTCTTTGCCGAAACCAACCAACGATTGCCCTGGCTGTACGTCCTGAAGTATTTGTTATCGACAAGTATTTAAGCGTCGTGTAGTTGAATGGGTATTGTTAACCGGATCGGCATTGGACTACAGGCGCGGGCTAAGTGCGACTGGATGTGACGTTTTATGCTTGCTGTTTTGTACCACGATCCCTCATGTATTTTGCAGTAGCTGTAACTGGTGCTGCTTTTTTTGTACACTGTGCGTGTCCCACGGCCGTTATATGGAGGGCATACTTAGAGCGCGCTTGTTTGATCCGACCGTAACCAACCAACGATTGCCCTGGCTGTACGTCCTGTAGTACTTGTTTTCGACAAGTATTTAAGCTCCGTGCGGTCGAAGGGGCATTGTTCACCGGATCGGTACGGTACAATAGCCGCGGGCTAAGTGCGACTGGATGGGACGTTTTTTGTCGTCTGCCTTGTTCCACGATTCCCCGCGTATTAAGAAGGAGCCGGTAATGGTGCAGTTCATTTGTACCCTATGCGTGTTCCACACCCGTTTCTTGCAGTCCGTACTTGGAGCACGCCTGTATTTCTGTGCCGTAACCAAGTAACGATTTCCCTGGCCGTTCGTCCTGTAGTTCTTGTATTTGACAAGTACTTAAGTGTCGTGCGGTCGAATGGGCATTGTTCACCTGTGCGGTACGGGATATGAGTAGTGATCTAACTGCGACTGTATGGGCCACTGCGTATTAACAAACTCATTCACCGTGTTTTAATCATGGTGGATGACCACCTTTTTCGTTATTATCTTCGTGTGTTCCCTGCCATGTCATTATGTACGACATGGCAGTCTTTAGGTTGATCACCAACGCGTTTAACCCCTCGGTAGCAGTGGATATAAAACACTACGTGCCTATGGTAAGAGACTGTGGTGCAATTCGAATCCCAATTGCACGATAGTCTTTTGGTGTTACTCTATGCACTTTGCTCAAGGCTTCCGAGAATACGGACGGTTCTGTTTTCGACGAAGATCGACAGTTTTGGCGGTACAAGAACGACAATTGCGCGGTGGGCGCGTATGTCACCATCATGGAGTTCGTGTATACTCACCTAGGTCTCATTGGCGACGTGCCTCCAGAATCTTTGTTGGGGAAAGCGTTCCGATCCAGGCATTTGTTGAAAGAGGAGGAAGACTCAGAGGCTTTAGACGCCGTCCACATGTGCGTCTTGCGCGGGCAAACTGGTGCCGATATTTTCAAGTTCCTCTCGTACACTAAGATGGTCGAAATGCAAGCCCACTTAGTTGGCAGCGACGATTCGCTGGTCGCATCTTCCTTTGCCTGTCACGTTGGCGTAAAGGTGTGCGATGGGGACTTTGGGCGTCCTACTAAGAAATTGTTCCCAGTACGGATAACGGCAGACAACCATTACAATGTCGGTGATAGCCTCGCTCATTTTGTGCGTAGTGTTCAAGGACCGTTGCCGTCTGTGATTCACGTTAATCTTGCCCAGGATTGTGAGGTGACCCGGTCCATCCGGGGCATTCGCGTTTCTCGCTATGATCCCGAGAAAGGGTGCTTTGTCGAGATCTTGGTTAGGTATCGGTTTTGTGCAATCGTGGTAAATAACGGATCTCATTTCGAAGCTCTTTTGGATTGCCCAGATGGGGTGACTTGGGTGTACGATTCCATGGACGCAAACGGGCCGGCGGGTCAACTCAAACGGCGTGAATGTAGATCCGACATTGTGTGGCCCGATGCCGACTTTATAAGTCGAGGGTATGGGGTGGATCAGGTCTTGTTTGTCAAGGTCGAGGATGTGGCTTCGCGTTGTGATGCTTATGCAGTTGGCAACGATGCTCTGGCGTCTAGTTACCAGCGTAACATGAACTTTTTGGAAGATGTGACTTCACCTATTGGCTTTAGATGTATTTCTGACCCTGTCGTCCCAGATACGTTGCGAGGGCATGCTGCTATTCTAGCCGAAGAAGTACTTCGATGTTTGGTAACTTATGGCCACAAAATTCACCGTGACGACGAACCACGTCAACCTATCATGGAGTACTGGTCGTACGATGGGCTTGCGAGCGACAAGAAGGATGTCGCGCGTTTCACCCCGGCCAGGTACTCCGAACATGCCATTTCTGCATTTAATGCCATTCGCCTGTTCGTGGAATCGGGACTTCTCGGGACGTCAGTAACTCAACAACAGTGTGCAATGCGTGTGGCAGGGTTCCTTGTCGAGAACGTAGCGAGGAAGGTTTTGCGTAGTAACGACATGTCCTGTTGGAATTTGTCTAAACGTGAAACAGTGCTGGCCGCGCATCACCGGATCATGGGTAGTGCCGCCTCCCTGGAACATCGCACCATGAAACGGGGGCCATATTGCTGGCCTTCATCGGGCATGATCCGACGTGGAGTTCCGGTCGCAGGCTATAACCACGTCGACAATTGTGACGACGATCGCAGTGCTTTTGTGAATGTAGTCGTCATACTCACGGAGTATGGAGGTACGTCTACGATCTTCTTTCGTCTTCTTGGCGTTTACAATTAATTTGTCCTTGCGTATCTTTCATCTCAGTGCACACTCAATTCGTCCACCTTGACGATTGGCGCCACGGATCAGAGGGATCAACCGAGTGGTCGCGAGACTGTGGAACAGGATCCACGAAGGCTTATGCCGGTGGTGGCGTTGTTGGATGCTTGTCGCATACAATTTTTTCTTCGCACCGCCCACATCGAGCGGCAGCACCGCCCCTTGCGACCCCCGTCGTCAAACTATTCCTCCAATACCACCACACGGACATGCCGTATTCGCCTGTGGCTGACAGCCCCAGATTTGGCAGTCGGGCGGGGCCAGGTGATTTGCCTCCCTTGATGGGTGGCCTGGCGGTTATCAAACCGCCATGCATTTCTGTAGCGACAGACCCATTGACAGTTCCGCATGTACGGCGGGTGTGGGCGGCTGTGAAGAAATGGCCGGATGGTCGCGTTGTGCGGGCAGTATTGGGAGGCGGCAGCGTTTGGCACGATGCGCTATTGACCGAGTCCGATGTGACTCGTGGTCGTCGAGGGGGGTCTGATGAGATTTCAATGGCCGAGGATGACCTTCGTTGTGTGCTCGCAGAGTATGGGCTACGGGAGTTCGTGGATTATGTAATGTCTTGTTATGTACTGGGGGCTAACGGCACTGACTGGGTGCGGGGGATTTCTAGCACGAGACGTACTGAGATGGCAACTAATTCATGCAACCCGGTAGTAAGATTGGTGTATGTCAGAAACGTCTGGCTAGCTATGGTGCCGGGAGGCATCGTGAAATTGTTGTCCGGTCTGTGGGAGGTACATGATGTTGGGGTCCACGACCTTGGCGTCCCCATTGTCGTACTCGAGGCCGAAAGAGTGTGTCATGGGGTGGAGTACACGTGCATGTTGACCAAGCGTGGTATAGACTCGGGTCCGGATGCTGTCCGCGTAGCTGTGGCACTGTATCGAATTGGTATAAAGATAAGACATAGGGTCCCCTTATTACCCACTAGGGTGGAATCCCTCTTTCGACGTGAGTTAATGGAAACGCGTAACGGGAGAGACAATGCTGCTGCGTCTGCCGCAATAGCCCGGACCACTTTGACCATGGAGAATATTAGACTTGCTTGGTGTGCTCTCCGAGGAGCTCCCCGCGCATCTTACAAGAAGAAGAACATGCAGACGGTGGACATGGAAGATGTGTTCGCTGTGTATGGTTTGCTTCGTGGTGTGCACTACTTGTTGCGGGACAGCGCCCCCTTTAACAATTTGAAGGAAGAACAAGCGGGCTCAAAAGTCTCGTTTGTAGTGGTACGTAAAACGTCGCGGTGGGTATTGCGGGCGTCCGACGCCGTGCGCTCGTATTGGCACACTCTATTGGATGTACGCAGCGCGGGCGTGGATGTGACATCTGACGTCTCTCGTGCGTTGTGGCAGGCTGCACTGCCCGGCTTTTGTCCCACGCTGCGGCAGAGGAGGGACAGTGGGCCCGACGTTGTGCGTGTGATGGTGGCAATGCATCGCTATCTGGACGGTGGGAGGACAAATTTACCAACGGCACGATACGTCCAAGAGGACCACACATACCGGGAGGGTGGCGTGGGTGCACAGCTAACGCGACTTGAAAAGAGGGTAGGACAAGAAACCGTGGCAAATGCTGCTGCGGGTTGGGTGACACTAGCGTCGCTTCCTAACCTGTCCACTTCTCCAAGCTCGTCTCCAGGCTCATTAAGTAGTAAGTCTGATTTGCCTGTACTAACATTCAAGGACCCGCAGACATTGATGGAATTGGACCAGTGGGAGCACATGAATGATTACTGGAAAAAAGTCATTCCGAAGGACATCATTAGGCAAGGATGGGGACACCTGTCAGCCGACAGAACGTTGGGCTATACATTGACAGCCGACACCGGATGCCCCGTTAAGGGGCGTTTTAAACTTGGAGAACGTTGGGCTATTAGGGTGGATGGGGGTTCTGGACGTTGGGTCTGTGGCGAGGCGTGTATGGGTCGTGACGTCGTCAGTGTAACGTGGTCACCCGAGAACCCTAAGGAGGTACCACAGTGTGTTAAAATGCAGTTCGATGAGTATGACGGCCGCTTCCCGGGCGTAGACGACGCGAAGGTCATGGTTCCCTTCGCGCAGCTGGCTGACTACGGAGTGTCTAACGTGACGCTCAGTCAATCAAAAGTCCTGCCGAAGGACATCATTGGGCGCGTTTTGCAATTTCTGTGCGATCCTACGTTCCACAACCCAGAGTGGGGGGCTAACTGCATTATTTATGAGTGTGCGCGTTATCCTCCGCATTTGCAGCCCTTGTCCGCTCTACGACCAAAGCCATTCGCTCCTATTGGGACGTTCGTTAAAAAAAAAACCGGCACGGCGCACACCCCACCATGCCGGGCAGAGGTGGTTGTGGAAAAATTAAATCGCGGCTGTGCAGTTGTGAATACTTCAGCTCACATTGTCTCCCCCGACCCACTTTCGGGCACCCAGGAGAACCCACTAATGGTCGATTTGGATGTGGAGGCTTTACACAAGAAGCGTACGCGAGTCCGTAGCAACCGACGTTCTGATCTAGTAAGCGCCCCCACAGTCTCGCCCGACATCGCCACGTCGCAGCATGAAACGCTACATTTTCCCCGAAATTCGCCCGGGACCGACTTGAGCCGCGCATTTGTCAGGCCAAGGCGGAGTCCCCGTCCTGACAAAAGCCCCCTTGGAATCCCGGAAGACGTACGCATGTCTGGGCTTATTCCACCGTCAGCTCTACCGGCAGATAGGGTGGCCGCTGTCCGGGGTTCGACAGTACCCAACTACACCACACACGCTGCCCTAAGGGTATCTGAGGAGGCACCGTGGGGGTCTTGCCGCCAATGGGGTGCCTTACCGTCCGAGTGTGGCAAACCTCCCGAACCGTTTAAGGCCTACTACGACCTTACCGATCAGCTCGAATATAGAGGTGTATCAGGTTTGCACTTAACAGCGCAGGCGTTCATGGAGAATGAATTCACGGCAGCACTCGAGCTGATATCACCAATAATTCGCGACATCACAGGGGAGGATTTCTTTTACGGAACAGATGGGTCGTCCCCCTTAGTCGATCAGGTCACACCCCAGTCTTGGAATAGTGGGAAGCAGCCGTACCCACCCAGACACACAAAAAGTAGAAAATCCATGGCGGCGTTCGGGGTTAAGTACTTTTGCGACCATCGTTGGACAAGTGGTTGCCTGGAAACAGCCGTCATAAAACGAGAATACGCGTTCGACAAAACCCGTGCTATTTACAGCCTGGAGCTCTCCACGGGGCGGCACCGGATTGCTTGTAACCACGCTACTGCCAAAAATACGTTCACATCGGCGCCAGGTGATGTGGTCGCTGCTCTTCACCCCGCCGCGGACATGTATTTGCGCAAACGGCTACGTGCTAATCCCCGAGTAGTCTCCAGGGATCTTCTTTTGGAACTTGCCCAGTATTTAAGGCGGACGACGAGTCTGCATTGTTCTTACCCTGTAGACGAATCGGTGGTATTGCAGGGATCCCATCGTGGGCGTAATCGGTGCGCACACTTGCAAACGCTTCGCCTTGTATCGGAAAATGAACACTTTGAAGGTTGTAACTACATGCCGGCAACGATTCGGCGGTCGCTATCTGGTAAAGGTTTGGGACTCCCAGCGGGTGTTTTGCGACAAACGTGTAATGTCACTCCTGACGTCGGAGTTGCTTTGTATCCCATGATGGTCTTAAACGGACAATCTGTGTCCGGTTCATATACGCTTGAGCCAGAGGCCGAGAAGCAAGCCCAGCTTGCGGTAACGAAGTACCGGAAAGAGTTCGGTGGTGATAAGCGGAAGCGAGAAGAGTGCGATAATGGAATGCCTGCGACTCATACCCTGCGTGATGTGCACGAAACTTTCCTTGGAAAAAATCTGTTCCAGGCGTGGAGGGAGTTTGCCTTTCCCTCAGAGGGAGCAAAAAGGTGAGCAATGCCATACCGCGATGGTGATTGTAACATGCTTAATAACCTATACATTTGATCTGATTTCACCCCATTGTAGAGTGCAACTAGACATCAATCAATGGCGGTTAATAACCTTACTGTACCGACGTAAAACCAATGCCGAGATGCAACAGCGAGGCAAGAAGGGAAAGTGGCAAAAAACGTCTTTCGGCAAAAGCCCGGGGCCTGGAGATTACGCCGACGATGCCTACGGGTTCACGAACGACGACACTCCGTACGAATTTGTCGCTGTGTATTCCAGCATTGCGG
>NZ_JAFMHR010000149.1 GCF_017854415.1 Yoonia sp.
CGGGCTTTCCAGACAACATCAAACGCGACACGAACGGCGGCTTTCTTTTAGGTCTGGTATCAAAGCGCGCACCTGCCGCAGATATGGCAGCGCCCTATCCGATCTTACGCAAGATTCTGCAACGCCTGCCCCCCGCCCTACGTCCCAAGGCGGTCAGCTATGGGTTCATTTTGCATATGAATGACGCAGGCGAAGTGACCGAGACATGGCAGGACCCTGCAGCAGGCTATCCGTTGACGACTGGTGCTGTCAGGGATTTAGACGGATCGCTTTGGATCACGTCGCTAAGCGCGGAATGGCTCGCCCGTTTGCCAAACCCATAACGCAAAAAGCCCCACCAAAATGGCGGGGCTTTGCTGGTCGAGTGAACCAAATTAGTCTTTCAGTTTTGTCGTCCGCAGATAAGGCAGCACTTTGGTGAAATCACCAAATTTCGCTGTCGCATCCGCATCGCTAACAGTAGCTGGAATGATCACGTCATCGCCCACATTCCAGTTCGCAGGTGTCGCCACACCACGCCCTGTTGAGGTCTGCAAGCCGTCCAGCGCGCGCAGCACTTCGGCAAAGTTACGACCAACGGTCATCGGGTAAGTCATCGACAACTTCAACTGCTTGTCAGGTCCGATGATAAAGACCGAACGCACAGTCGCACTGTCCGCAGGAGTACGACCGTCAGGCAAATATGCCTCGGCGGGCAGCATGTCGAAGGCTTTTGAAAGCTCCAGACCAGTATCCGCTACAATTGGGAAACCAGCAGGCGCGCCGCCAACCGTTTCGATGTCAGCTTTCCACTTTTTGTGATCCTCAACCCCGTCAACACTGACGCCCAAAACTTTGGTGCCGCGCTTGGCCCATTCGTCGGCCAATTGTGCGACTGCACCGAATTCAGTCGTGCAAACAGGGGTGAAATCCTTGGGGTGTGAAAACAAGATCGCCCAGCTGTCGCCGATCCAATCATGCAGTCCAAAGGTTCCCTGATCCGTTTCGACTGTCAGATCAGGAATAGTATCATTGATGCGCAAAGCCATGGTCATCCTTCCTATGTTGATATGCGTTATATTACACATAGGTATTGCGGACACCAAACGCTACTGCGGCTTGCGCTAATGCAAACACAGTGCCAAAAGAATCCTCGGAATATTCGCAAGGAGATGCGCCATGATCGAGAACCGTAATTTCTATATCAATGGTGCTTGGGTGCCACCGGTTGCTGGCCGCGATTACCACGTGATCGACCCGTCGACGGAAGAAGCATGTGCCATCATTTCCTTGGGTGATCAGGCAGACACCGACGCAGCGGTTGCAGCGGCAAGTGCGGCATTCCCTGCTTGGGCGGCGACCGATCCCGCGACACGCGCCGACTATGTCAAAGCAATCTTGGCCCAATACGAGGCCCGCGTCGAAGAAATGGCCGAAGCGATCAGCATTGAAATGGGCGCGCCTATCGATATGGCCCGCACCAGCCAAGCACCTTGCTTGCCTTGGCATCTTGAAAACTCGCTTGAGGCGTTCAAAGAAATCGAATGGGTTCGCCCACTTGGTCCCCATGCGCCAAACGACCGGATTGCGTTAGAACCGATCGGCGTTGTCGGCCTGATTACCCCATGGAACTGGCCGATGAACCAAGTAACCCTCAAGGTGATCCCCGCCTTGCTCGCTGGCTGCACGATGGTGCTGAAGCCATCCGAAGAATCCCCGCTGTCGTCGATGCTATTTGCCGAATTTGTGCATGACGCAGGCGTGCCTGCTGGTGTCTTTAACCTTGTGAACGGTGACGGCATGGGTGTCGGCAGTCAGTTGTCCACCCATGAAGATGTCGCAATGATCAGCTTCACCGGATCGACCCGCGCTGGCAAAGCAATTTCGGTCGCAGCAGCTGCGACGCTAAAGCGCGTTACACTGGAATTGGGTGGCAAAGGCGCAAACGTGATCTTTGCCGATGCCGATGAAAAAGCAGTCAAACGCGGTGTTATCCACTGCATGAGCAACTCTGGCCAATCCTGTAACGCGCCAACTCGTATGCTGGTAGAGCGGTCGATCTATGACCAAGCCGTAGAAATCGCGGCCGAAGTCGCGAATAACATCGCCGTCGGCCCAGCATCCGAACCCGGTCGCCATATCGGCCCCGTCGTCAACAAATCCCAATGGACCAAAATACAAGAGATGATCGAGGTTGGCATCAACGAAGGTGCGCGGCTAGTTGCTGGTGGTCCGGGCCTGCCCGAGGGCATGAATCGCGGTTTCTTTGTGCGCCCAACAGTCTTTGCCGATGTGTCCAACGACATGCGCATCGCCCAAGAGGAAATCTTTGGTCCCGTCCTGTCGATCATCCCGTTTGATGATGAAGCGGACGCCGTGAGGATTGCAAATGACACGCCCTACGGCCTAACCAACTACGTCCAGTCCCAAGATGGTGCCAAGCGGAACCGCATGGCGCTCGCACTGCGGTCCGGCATGGTCGAAATGAATGGCAAAGGCCGCGCAGCCGGATCGCCTTTTGGCGGAGTCAAAATGTCAGGCCGCGCGCGCGAAGGTGGCGTCTGGGGAATCGAAGAATTCCTAGAGGTCAAAGCAATCTCTGGCTGGGCCGCCGAATAGCGTCATGTGCATGAGCGCACGAATTACGTGCGCTCATCCGACTTACGTGCGCAATAATTTGCGCTATCTATCCTCCAACAGAATTGGAGATAGACATGATCAACCAAATCAAAGGCCTGCACCACGTCACCTCATTGGCCAGTGACGCCCGCGAGAATAACGCTTTCTTTACCAACGTCCTTGGCTTGCGCCGGATCAAGAAGACAGTGAACTTTGACGCGCCGGACGTGTACCATCTTTATTATGGTGACGAAGAAGGCTCGCCCGGAACAGTCATGACCTATTTCCCGTTCCCCAATGCAGCGCGCGGCGCAAGGGGTATCGGCGAAGTAGGTCGCACCGCATTCAGTATTCCTACTGGATCTGCAAAGGCTTGGCTTGATCGTTTTGCCACCTTCGACATGAAGGGTATGACGCAAGACGCCCGCTTTGGTCAGACCCGCGTCTTGTTCGACGGCCCTGACGGCGATCAATTCGCGCTGGTCGAAAGTGACGATGACCGCACCCCTTGGACAGGGAATGGCGTCAGCGCAGAAATGGGTATCCGTGGGTTCCACTCTGCCGACATGCGACTAAAAGATGCGGGCGTCAGTGGCGAATTGCTGCAGTTCATGGGTTACGAAAAGCTGGACACCCAAGACAACGTGACCCGCTTTATCGTCCCTGGCGGCAACGATGCGAACCTGATCGACATCGAAGAATTGCCGTCGGCCGACAATGCATCACAAGGCGCAGGCTCTGTTCACCACATCGCCTTTGCTGTTGAAAACCGCGCCCGCCAGCTAGAAGTCCGCGAGGCGCTGTTGGACACAGGCTACCAAGTCACGCCAGTCATCGATCGCGACTATTTCTATGCGATCTATTTCCGCACTCCCGGTGGTGTGTTGTTCGAGGTCGCCACAAACGAGCCAGGCTTCAACCGCGACGAAGACACCGCGCATTTAGGCGAGGCCCTCAAACTGCCTAGCCGGCACGAGCATTTGCGCACGCGCCTTGAAGGCTTGCTTCAGCCGCTTGGAAACTAAGATGTCCTGCACTGCAAAACGGACCAAAGGGACAGCGGGTCAGCCGCTGTTCCTGACATTCCACGGCACCGGCGGCAACGAATCCCAATTCCACAGTTTTGCTGAACAGTTGATGCCAATGGCACATGTGACTTCGCCGCGCGGCGACGTATCCGAACATGGCGCACTTCGTTATTTCCGCAGAGCCGCTGAAGGTGTCTATGACATGGACGATCTGGCAAAGCGCACAGAAGCGATGGCGGATTTTATCAGGAACGAAAAAGCACTATCCGCAAGCGACAAAGCCATCGGGCTTGGGTACTCAAACGGCGCGAACATTCTCGCGTCCGTCGCTCTGGAACAACCTGATCTCGTTGATGATCTGATTTTGATGCATCCGCTGATCCCATGGTCACCGGCCCCACAAGCAGGTCTGGCGGGCAGGCGCATTTTGATAACCGCAGGAAAGCGGGATCCGATCTGCCCTGCTGAGCTAACAGAATCGCTGGTGTTATACCTCGAATCTCAAGACGCATCGGTTACTGTTCACTGGCATGAAGGCGGCCATGAAATAGCCCAATCAGAAATAGACGCTATTGCAGACTTCATAAACAATCGAACGACATAGCACTGTCATCATCTTGCCTTCTAAACTCCCGCCGGAGGCACCTGTACTTTCGTACTAGAACGGGCATTTCGCGGTAATCCGCGTGCCTTGCCCACCATCAGGATGACGAAACTGCAACGTTTCCGAATGCAGCATCAGGCGTGGATAGTCCGCAGCCGCGCCTGATGCATAGAACGGGTCACCCAATATGGGATGGCCCAAGGCCAGCATATGTACCCGCAATTGATGTGACCGTCCCGTGCGCGGCATCAACCGGACGCGGGTTTCATTATCTGTGCTGCGCATCACACGCCAGTCTGTCACAGCTTGCTTGCCATTCTCGTGATCAACCATCTGGCGCGGGCGGTTCGGCCAATCCACGATCAGCGGCAGATCGACTGTTCCGGTCTTTTCTGCCATCTGCCCCCAAACCCGTGCGACATAAGTTTTCTTGGTCTGGCGTTTTTCAAACTGCAGACCAAGGTGGCGCTGTGCATGGCGGGTCAGCGCAAAAATCATCACACCGGACGTGTCACGGTCCAAGCGGTGCACCAGCAGCGCCATAGGAAAAACCGCTTGGACCCGCGCGATCAAACAATCCGCAAGTTCCGGACCCTTGCCGGGGACGGACAGCAGGCCGCTGGGTTTGTCGACCAGAACCACCTCGTGATCATCATGTAGAATCACTAATGGATCTTGCGGAGGATTGTATGCGCTGGTCACCCGTAAACACGATCGCCGAAAATAGCCGACCCGACACGGACATGCGTCGCCCCCAGCGCAATTGCACTTTCAAAATCGCTGCTCATGCCCATGGACAAACCCGTCAGATCATTTCGTGCAGCAATCTTGGCCAGCAATGCAAAGTGCAGCGACGGTTCTTCGTCTACTGGCGGAATACACATCAACCCTTTCAGCGGCAGATCAAGCGCGCGCACCTGCGCCACAAAATCATCGACGTCAGCCAGCAAGATGCCCGCCTTTTGCGGCTCTTCGCCTGTGTTGACCTGAATGAACAGATCAGGACAGGTGCCAAGGTCTTGGGCGTGACGCGCGATTGCATTGGCAAGCTTCAAACGGTCAACTGTATGGATCGCATCAAACAGTTGCATCGCCTGCTTGACCTTGTTGGTTTGCAACGGGCCAATCAGGTGTAATGCGACACCTTTATATACAGTGCGAAAATCGGGCCACTTGCCTGCCGCCTCTTGCACCTTGTTTTCACCAAAGATTCGGTGGCCCTCGTCCAAAACAGCGGCGACTCGGTCGTTTGGCTGCACCTTTGACACCGCAATCAGGTTCACATCTGCCGGATTGCGGCCTGCATCTTCACATGCGGCGGCGATACGGGACTTAATTTCGGCTAAGGGCATACAAGGCTCCGTTAAAAAAGGATCACGCTAGGTTTCGGCCTGAAATATGGTTATTTCACTGCAATGTCATGGGCGAATATTTGTGTGACCTTGATGCATCATTTTTATCAAAGCGCCCCAATCAGTCCTAAATAGTCTTGAGTGTGCGGGGCGTAAGGCGCAGATAGACGCCAATGCTAGACAACCTGGCATTCTTGGGAATGCACAACACACGAGGGAATTAATCCATGAAAAGCATCCTCCTTACAACAACAGCTATCGTTGCCTTTGCTGGCGCAGCTGCTGCTGACGGCCACATCTCTATCGGTTGGTCCGGTACTGCAACTGCTGGCGTAGCACGCGAAGGCGGCTCCGACGCAACTGCTGGCGGTGGCATTGCGCTGCTTCAGTCTCTGATTGCTGACTTCGACGGCAACGTTATCAGTGATGCAGATCTTGAAACTGCTGTAGAAACTTATCTTACTGGCCTCACGAGTGCAACATCACTTGATGACGCTGGTGATGCACTTCGTAGCGATATCGCTGATGACAACGCGGACCTGGACGCAAAGCTGGAAGCTGGCACTATTTCTCCAGAATTCTATGCTGATGCGGTTGCCAAGGCCGACGTTTTGTCCGCTACTGTAGACGCAATCTTTGGTGCAGACGATGCGGTGGAAACAGGCGAGTTTGACACATATGCTGAAATCAACGCAACTGTTACTGGTTCCGTTGCAACAGACAACGGCCTGACTTTGACAGCTGCTATGTCCGTAGACGCTGGTACAGGTTACGACTTTGCTGACGACGACGGCTTTGACTCTGCAAAAACAAACGGCGTTGGCTTTGACAACGTAACTTTGGACGCAGGCACATTCGGTACACTGAAGTTTGCACCAGATGACATTGCGCACCTTGTCGACGACGATGACGATGGTTCCGCAGACGTTATCTACACAAACGACTTCGGCGTTGCTAAAGTTTCCTTCGCACTCGACATCGACACCGACAGCGACGTTGAAGCAAACGCTGCTTCTTGGGCATTTTCTGATGGCACCTTGGCACCACCAGCCAATGCTGTAGCCTTCTACGATACCTTTGCGACCACAAACACAGAATTTGATGCCATTGCATTGGATGTTGGCGGTGTGAATGATGAAGACGACTTCCTGACATACACAGCAGCA
>NZ_JAFMHR010000150.1 GCF_017854415.1 Yoonia sp.
CGCGATCTTCTTCGATCTGCAGGATTTCATCTTCGGACAAGCTGTCATTCTCGAGCGAGCCGCGCAAACCAGCCTCCGAGCGTGTGTTGCGTGCTTCTTCCTCTTCAGCGTCCTCGTCCGCAACGCGGCGCGGCTGATCAACTATGATATCTGGTGATATGCCCAAAGCTTGGATCGACCGACCGGAAGGCGTGTAATACCGCGCCGTCGTCAGGCGCATTGCGCCTTCGCCCCGCAGCGGAACAACTGTCTGAACAGAGCCTTTGCCGAATGAATTAGTCCCAACTACAATGGCGCGACGGTGATCTTGCAACGCCCCCGCCACGATCTCGGACGCCGAAGCGGACCCGCCATTGATCAATACAACTATCGGTTTGCCTTCAGCTAAATCCCCTGCTGATGCATTGAACCTTTCGCCATCAGCCGCAGACCGGCCACGGGTTGATGTGATCTCGCCTTCTTCCAGGAACGCATCGGATACATAGATTGCCTGGCTCAACAGGCCGCCTGGATTGTTGCGCAAATCCACCACAAAACCGTCGACATTATCCAAGCCGCCCGCCGCCTCGACCTGTTCCGCGATGCCATCGCGCAGGTTAGGGAAGGTCTGTTCGTTAAAGGTTGTAACCCGCACGACCACGGCTTTGCCTTCTGTCCGCGTACGCACGGCGGTCAGTTTGATGGTGTCGCGAATGATCGAAACATCAAAGGGTTCTGGTTCTTCTTCGCGCACGATCGTGACGATGATTTCGGCACCAACAGGGCCGCGCATCATCCGCACGGCTTCGTCCAACGTCAGGCCAAGCACGCTTTCGCCATCGACCGCCGTGATATAGTCGCCCGCGAGAATGCCTGCTGCATCTGCAGGTGTGCCATCCATCGGCGAGACGACTTTGACCCAGCCTTCTTCTTGGGTGACTTCAATACCAAGCCCGCCAAATTCGCCCGACGTGCTAACCCGCATACGCTGGGCCGCCTGCGGGGAAAGATAGCTGGAATGCGGATCAAGTGATGTCAGCATTCCGTTGATCGCAGCTTCGATCAGTTCGCTGTCATCGACCTCTTCGACATAACTTGATCTGATCCGCTCAAAAATGTCGCCGAACAGATCAAGCTGTTCGTAGACGCTGGTGTTGCTATCCGCTTCTTGGGCTAGCAGCGGACCTGCAATCTGGCTGGTTGCCAACAATCCAAGTACGGCACCACCTGTCGCGGCCAAAAGCATCTTTTTCATTTCGTTTTCCTGTCTATTCCAGCGCGAACCATGCGTCAGTGTTCACCGAACCTTGCCCGTCTCTTACCTCAAGATAAAGGGCCTGTGCACGCGCGCCCACATCAATCCCATCGTTTTCAGTCAAAATACCGTCATCATGGCGTTGATCATCCCCCAGCAAGCCGATTGGCGCACCAGCAGCGAGCACTTCTCCGGTTTGCCCGAACACTTCTGCAAATCCTGCCATAACAAATAGGACGTCTGCGGCAGGTTCAAGGATTACGACCGTGCCATAATCAAGCAAGGCCCCTTGGAACAAGATCGTGGCCGCTGCAGGCGCAGTGACAAGTGCGCGCGGGGCTGTGGCCATACGCACGCCTGCGCGCCCGCTGCCATCATCCGGCAAGACAATACCTGCGACCGGTAGCGGCAGATTGCCAGCAGCGGTCAAAGTTGCGGTTTGATCGGGGCGTGCTTGGACGATTTGGGCGGCGAAATCCCCCAGTGTTCCGGCGCTCGCTATCATAAGGGCTGTTTGCACGGAATCGTCAGTGAACCTTGTCGGCAGTGCCGTCCGGTTCGAAATAGCCTGCCCCAGTGCGCCCCTTGCAGACTGCGCGCCCTGCAGCCCATCCGCCAAAGATTGCGCCGCATCATTCTGGGCTTGCCGCAACGCGCGAGTTTGCGCCAAAAGCGCGCGCAAGTCATCAGCTTGCGCCGCAAGCGCAGGTGCCATGTCCGCCACCAGCATCCCTGCCCGCGCCGTATTCAGCGGCCCCGCCGGATGCACGCGCAACACTGGCTGCGGTGTGCGGCTAATGGCGGATAGCACGCCCAACAATTGGCCCATGCCTTCGCTTTGTTCGCGTAGCTGTGCGGCGAGGTCCGCCTCGCGCAATGCGATGGCCCGCTGGCCTTCGCGCATGGCCGAAAGACCTGCCTCATAGGCTTTGACGGCGCCTGTCAGTGCCGCAATCCGGTCTGACGCATTGTCAGCTGCATCCAGCTGCGCGCGCGCTTCTTGCAATTGCAAAGCAGCCTCTTGCGCGGCCTGCTGACCTACCGCCGCAGTCGAAAGACAGATCAGAAGGGCAGCAAGACGGATCATCTGACGATCAAGCTTTGGCCAGTCATTTCAGGAGGCAGATCTAGCCCCATCAGATCCAAGAGCGTCGGCGCCAGATCAGCCAAGCGGCCATCGCGCAATGTGACACCCTCTGGACCACCCACCATCGCAACTGGCACCGGATTTGTTGTATGGGCCGTGTGCGGACCGCCAGTTTCGGGGTCGATCATCATCTCGCAATTGCCGTGATCGGCAGTCACGATCATTGCACCGCCTGCTGCCGTCAAAGCCGTCAGCACTTGCCCCAATCCTGCGTCAACTGCTTCGCAAGCTTTGATGCCAGCTGCCAGATCGCCCGTATGCCCGACCATGTCCGGATTGGCGTAATTGGTCACGATCAGATCATAGCCTGCGCCAATCGCGTTAACGAACGCTTCGGTAACTTGCCCCGACGACATTTCCGGTTGCAGATCATAGGTCGCAACCTTTGGCGATTGCGGCATAAAGCGATCCTCGCCAACCTCTGGCGTTTCAATCCCACCATTAAGGAAAAAGGTCACATGCGGGTATTTCTCGGTCTCGGCCAGCCGGAACTGGCGCAGCCCGTGTTTTGCCACCCATGCGCCAAGCGTGTTTTGGATATCGCGCTTGGGGAAAACGGTATCAAACCAAGTGTCGTGTTTGTCCGAATAGGTCACCATACCAAGCAGCGCAGCCAGCCTAGGCTGAACGCGTGCGAATCCGTCAAAATCCGGATCCGCAATCGCGGCCAAAATTTCGCGCGCACGATCAGAGCGGAAGTTAAGGCAAAACAGCCCGTCGCCATCCGCAAAACCAGCATAATCGCCAATCACAGTGGCTGGAATAAATTCATCGGTCTTCCCAGCGGCATAAGCTGCATCAATTGCGGCCTGCGGGCTTGCTGCAGTTGCACCCTCGCCCTTTACCATCGCGTCATACGCAGTCTGCACACGTTCCCACCGATTATCGCGATCCAATGCAAAATAACGTCCCGTCACAGTGGCAACTTTTGCAGCAGCAGGCAAAGCCGTCTGAAACGTCGCCATGTATCCCTTGGCAGATGTTGGCGCCACATCGCGCCCGTCGGTGATCGTATGCACAACCACTGGCACATCCGCATCGGTCAGCGCCTTCGCAGCAGCTACGATATGCGCCAGATGCCCGTGAACGCCTCCGTCAGAGACGACACCCATTAAATGCGCCACACCGCCGCTGGCCTTCATTTTGTCGATAAACCGCAACAACGCGTCAGACTTGAAAAACGAGCCGTCTTCAATCGACAGCTCGATCTGGCCCAAATCCATCGCCACGATCCGTCCAGCGCCAATATTCGTGTGCCCGACCTCGGAATTACCCATCTGCCCTCCAGGCAAGCCGGCATCATGCCCATGCGTCAAAAGCTTTGCATGCGGGCCTTGCATGATACCATCGAAATTAGGTGTATGCGCTTGTTTCGGCGCATTGCCTTCGACCGCGTCACGCAGCCCCCAACCATCCAAAATACACAGAACAACAGGTTTTGGCACAGACATTGCAAGCTCCTTCAGGTCTTCGCATTCTATTTAACGCAACAGTGCAAGCAGGGAAATACACCCCCCTCGCTTTGTCTGAAATACTCCCGCCGGAGGCATCCTTAGGTGCGGTGATAAGGACCACCAGCGAGGATAGATGCCGCGCGGTATAGCTGTTCTGCCAACATCACACGCACAAGCATATGTGGCCAAACCATTTTGCCAAAGCTCAGGGACGTATCGGCGGTTTCGCGCAACGCAGGGTCAATTCCATCCGCGCCACCGATCACAAAGCTGACGTCTTGGCGACCTTGATCGCGCCATGTACCCAAAAGGCGGGCAAAATCAGGCGAGCTCATCACACGGCCGCGTTCGTCGAGTGTGCAGACCAATGCGCCATCAGGAATTGCGCGCTGCAACAACGCAGCTTCTGCGAGCATACCGCCGCCCTTTTTGTCTTCAACTTCGATAAGTTGCGCCGGACCAAGGGCCAAAGCCCGCCCGGTTCGGTCGAACCGGGTCAGGTAGTCCTTATAAAGGTCGCGCTCGGGCCCATTGCGTAATCGGCCCACAGCGCAGATTTGGACGCGCATCAGACGGCAGCGGCTGACCCGGGCTGCCACATCTTTTCAAGCTGATAGAACTCGCGGACTTCCGGACGGAAGACATGCACGATGATATCGCCTGTATCGACCAGCACCCAATCACCGGAATCTTTACCTTCGGTTTTCGAGACGATCCCGAATTCATGCTTGATACGCTCGGCCAGCTTTTCAGCAATACCAACCACCTGACGCGTAGAGCGACCCGAAGCGATGATCATATAGTCGCCCATCTCGGATTTGCCGCGCAGATTGATCTGCACGATGTCTTCAGCTTTATCGTCATCAAGTGATTTAAGAACAGCCGCCAAAAGGCTTTCGCTGGTCGCGGTTTTCAGAGCACTCATTGCGAGGGCTCCGGCGTTGGCTGATCCATCAGCCAGTGTGGAAAGAGACAGTTCATTGTCCTCCTTAATATGCGCCGTCAGAACCCCGGCGCAGGGCCTGATACTAAGATTAACAATGGCGCAGGTGTTTTTCAACAATTCGCTGAAACAAGGCTGTGCATGTCGCGGATTTACCCGCCACTTGCAAGCGGCGAAAATCAACCCGGCATATAAGCGGTGCGTAAGGGTAACAGTATTCTACTGCCGGGGATCAATGAACGCCTTGCCATCAGGCTGCGCCAAGATCTCGGGCAGCATCGTCATCGCCTTGGAGATTGGCACGATCCCGGCCACATCCGTCGTCCATGCCTTGCTCACAAAGCGTTCTTGGATCTCCATGAAAGCTTGCGGAATGCGTGCGGGATCCATTTGTTTCATCCAACGCGTCAGCCAGAAACCTTCGATCTGTTTGCCTTGGAAAATCAGCTGGCCCAGTTTTGTCAGCGCGGGCGCATCGGTCGACAGCTTGCCGTAATTCACCCAGCGCGCATTGTTAGGCATCGCGAAAAACACATCCGCTGTGAACTGATCGCCAACAGCGTCCAACAATATCCGCGGCTTGAATGCTGTGATCGCCGCTTCTGCTTGTGCTTGTGCGTCGGGTGCGCTGGAGACAATCACCTCGGCAGCGCCCAGCGCTTTGAGGGCCGCCGCTTGGTCAGCACGTCGCACGATCGCAATCGGCTTGATCCCATGATCACGGCCAAGCGCGATCAGTAGCTTGCCCAACTGCGACCCAGCTGCGTTCAGAATGAAACCGTCAGCGCCGCTTTCTTTAACTATATCAAACATAGCTATCGCCGTCAGCGGGTTCACCAATTGCCCAGCGGCATCTACATCCGCCAGATCAGGGCGACATGGCACCAGGTTACTGATGTCGGTCAACGCATATTCCGCCCACGTCCCTGACGCTGTCGCGAAAAAGCTGACACGCTGGCCGACAAGCGGCGTATCGCCTGCGACAACTTCTCCGACAGCCTCAAAGCCCGCGGGCACACCTGACACGCGCGGTTGCCCATATTCGCCTTTGATAAAGTGGATGTCCGATGGGTTCACGGCGGCTAAATGGACTTTGATCAAGGCCTGCCCTGCTGCGGGTGTTGGCACCGCAATACTTTGATGCGCCACAAAAGGCACAAGATCGGTGATATCGGGTCCTGTCTGCGTACCGGCAAAACCGTTCTGCAATTGCACGAGGGCGTTCATCATTTTGGCTTGCGTCATAGTGCGCTCCTAAAGATCAAAAGTTGCAAAAACCGGCGCATGATCGCTGGGCTTTTCCCAACCACGCGCATCGCGCACCACCCGCGATCCGTGGGCTGCGTTTTTGATGTCAGGTGTTGCCCAGATGTGATCAAGGCGGCGACCTTTGTCAGCCGTGTCCCATTCTTTGGCGCGATATGACCACCAGCTATATAGTAAGCCTTCGGGGATATCGGCGCGCGTCACATCCGACCAATCACCTGCCGCCATTACGTCAGCAAAGTGTTCTACCTCGATCGGTGTATGACTGACGACCTTAAGCAGTTTCTTGTGATCCCACACATCATCTTCGCGCGGTGCGATGTTCAAATCACCCACAAGGATCGCCTTTTGCGGCTTATCCTTGCGAAAGGCGTCGCGCATATCAGTGAGGTAATCCAGTTTTTGACCAAATTTTTCATTCACTGTCCGGTCCGCCACATCGCCACCTGCAGGGACGTAGTGGTTATGGATCGTCACGCCGTTTTCCAGCTTGCCCGCGATGTGCCGTGCGTGGCCGAGGTTTGCGAAATCCTCTGCACCTGCCTCGACCATCGGGATTTTCGAGAAAATCGCGACGCCGTTATATCCCTTTTGCCCACGCGCAACCATGTGGGTGTAGCCAAGCGACTGGAATTGTTCGAGCGGGATCAGATCGACAGGGCTTTTGCATTCTTGCAGGCACAGCACATC
>NZ_JAFMHR010000151.1 GCF_017854415.1 Yoonia sp.
TCAACGACAGCCCTGATCGACTTGCCTTCATGCATCAGATCAAAGCCGTGATTGATGTCTTCGAGCTTTAGCTTGTGGGTGATCATCGGGTCGATCTCGATCTTGCCGTTCATGTACCAATCGACAATCTTGGGCACATCTGTGCGGCCAGATGCACCGCCAAACGCAGTGCCCCGCCATGAGCGGCCGGTGACCAATTGGAACGGACGGGTCGAGATTTCAGCGCCCGCAGGTGCCACGCCGATGATGATGCTTTCGCCCCAACCTTTGTGCGCAGCCTCGAGTGCGGTACGCATGACGTTCACGTTGCCTGTCGCGTCAAAGGTGTAGTCGGCGCCGCCACCGGTCAATTCAACAAGATAGGCGACCAAGTCACCTTCGATCTTGGAGGGGTTCACGAAATCGGTCATGCCAAACCGCGTCGCCATCTCAATCTTGCCTTCGTTCAGGTCCACACCCACGATCTGATCGGCACCAGCCAAACGCAAACCCTGGATCACGTTCAAGCCGATACCACCAAGACCAAAGACAATGGCGGTCGATCCAATCTCGACTTTTGCCGTGTTGATCACAGCGCCGATGCCTGTCGTGACACCGCAGCCGATATAGCAAATCTTATCAAACGGGGCGTCCTTGCGCACTTTGGCAAGTGCGATTTCGGGGACGACTGTGTGATTGGCGAAGGTGGAACAGCCCATATAGTGGTGGATCGGCGTGCCATCGAGCATCGAAAAGCGGGTCGATCCATCGGGCAAAAGGCCCGCACCTTGGGTCGATCTGATCTTTTGGCACAGGTTCGTTTTAGGATTCAGACAGTAATCGCACTCGCGACATTCAGGTGTATAAAGCGGGATAACATGGTCGCCAACTTCGAGACTGGTGACACCTTCACCGACTTCAATCACGACGCCTGCGCCCTCGTGGCCCAAAATAGCGGGGAAAATACCCTCGGGATCATCCCCCGAACGGGTGAACTCGTCGGTGTGGCACAAACCGGTTGCCTTTATTTCCACCAACACTTCACCGGCCTTGGGGCCTTCAAGGTTCACTTCCATTACAACAAGCGGTTTTCCCGCCTCGAGTGCTACTGCTGCACGTGTCCGCATGTCCGGTATCTCCTGTTTCTTTGACGCAACGATCAGGCAAAGTGACACAGATTTCAACCATCGACTTGCCTTCACTCTGAAAGCCGCGACAATAGCCGAATGAAAAATTTATGCGTTCTTATGATCCTTGCGGGGTGCAGCACCGCAGCGCCCTCTTTGCCGCCTTTGACCGAAGACACATGCCGCGCGGCCGATTACGCCCAATTGATCGGGCAACCCGCCACCGCGCTAGAGCGCGTCTTGCTGATGGGAAAAGTGCGTGTCATTCGGCCCGGGCAGCCGGTCACAAGGGATTTTTGGCCGGATCGCATCAACTTTATGATTGATGGCAGCGAAACCATTGCAGACATCAGTTGCGGCTAATTTTAACGGGGATTTGTGAGTGTCCCCGATGTTGCGAGCTGGGTGGGGGCTATTGATCACAACATCGGGGTAGCATTTCGCTATGTCTTAACTATTGCGATCACTTGTGTTCCCATTGGGATTACGCCGCGGCAGATAAGTGTTTATTTTGTGGCTTAAGCATGGCGTCAGCACATGAACCCTTGATTTTGTTGGGTTTTGACGCAATTCTGGGGAATGTCCAGTCAAACTCCTTTACAGCATTCTGCGCCCGAACAAGTGGCTTTTCACCGCACAGAGCTTAACCTGATTCTTGGTCTGTACGGACGGATGGTTGCCGCGAGCGAATGGCGTGACTACGGGCTGTCGCATTTGCGGGACGCGGCGGTGTTCTCGGTTTTTCGCCGAACGGCTGAAAACCCGCTTTACCGGATTGAAAAGCGGCCAAAACTCCGGATGAAACAAGGGCAGTACGCCGTAATCGGTATGGATGGTCAAGTTTTGAAACGCGGAAATGACCTGCGCCAAGTGCTGCGCGTCCTCGAACGCAAGCTGATCCGCGCAATCACCTAAAGCCGTTTGCGCGCCAAAACCGGGCCGCCGTCCTGCGCGGCAATACGCAAAATCGCGCGCGCAATCGGTTCATAGGCGGTGGCCATATGGTGCGCATTGGCATGGATTAACGTTTCTTCATCCACCATCATGCCGACGTGACCCTCCCAAAACACAAGGTCACCGCGTTGATACTCTCCGTCAAATGCAGTGCCTAAGGTATCGCGCTGCATGTCACTGTCCCCCGGGCAAGCAATATCGCAGGCCGCTAGTCCAGCCGTAATCAAACCAGAGCAATCAATGCCGCGGCTTGAATTTCCGCCCCATAGATAGGGGACGCCAAAGTGAAGCTGTGCAACCGTCGCAGGATCGCTAAAGGGGCGGTTCAACTCGCGCAGGTGGGATTTAGGAACAAAGCCGATATTGGTTTCAAAAAACTTGCGCCGCTCGTCAATCACGGTGATCCGTGCGCCAAACGGCAGGCTGTAGGTGTTCGCTGATTTAAAATCCTCTTGCTCATAGACATGGGTCGCTACCGTGCCCACGAAATGGGTAGGATTCAACGGATCGCCCAGATCAGCAGCCTTCACATACCCCACATAGCCATCAGCCGCTTGCACAAAGGCCCAGCCTGCGGTGTTTTCAAAAACAGTCACCAAAGCGCCTATCAAAAGCTGCCGATCGCGTGCGCCATTAGGCGCTGCGCACAGATCAGTGAGCTCTGCGCTAATGCGCATCGGCCAACCTTCGAGATAGCGGTCCGCATCCACCTGCCCGGCCAAGTACATCGCCGCGACCCGCCCGTTTGCCGGTGTCAGGCGGCGGTCGGTCACAGTTTCAACAACGTGGGCAGTGCTTCCAATATGGCACGCGCGCCCATGCCGACCCCACCTTTGGGGCGCGACGGGCTGGCAGTTGGCTGCCATCCGTAGATGTCGAAATGCATGTAGGGGCTTTCCACAAAGCGACGCAGGAACAATGCGGCAGTGATACTGCCCGCAAATCCGCCCTTGGGGGCGTTATCAAGATCGGCAATGCCCGGTTCAATCATCGCCTCGTAGGGGGTGTGAAACGGCATACGCCAGACGGGATCGGCCACTCTTTCGGCCGCGGAAGCAATAGCTGCGGCATGGCCATTATCGTCGGTATAAAACGGCGCAATATCGGGCCCTACTGCCACGCGCGCCGCACCCGTCAACGTCGCCATAGAGATCACCAAAGCCGGATCATCCTCGTCGGACAAAGTCAGCGCATCGGCCAGTACCAGCCGACCTTCCGCGTCGGTGTTATTAATCTCGACGGTCAAACCCTTGCGCGAAGTTAGAATATCCTGCGGACGAAATGCATTGCCGTTTATGCTGTTTTCAACGGCCGGAATCAGCACGCGCAGACGCAGTTTCAGTCCAAGCGCCATAATCATATGCGCCAGTCCCATAACAGTCGCGGCACCCCCCATGTCCTTTTTCATCAACCCCATCGAGCTGCCGGGCTTGATGTTCAAGCCACCCGTATCAAAACAAACGCCCTTTCCGACCAGCGTCAGCTGCGGACCCGCATCACCCCACCGCATATCAATAAGCCGTGGCGCACGGGTCGAAGCGCGCCCAACTGTGTGGATCATCGGGAAATTTGCCATGACCAAATCATCGCCGCTGATCACATTGATTGAAGCATCATGTTCGCTGGCCAAGGCGCGCATTGCTTCTTCAAGCTCGTCAGGGCCCATGTCAGACGCGGGCGTATCGATTAATTCACGCGTCAGCGCCTCGCCGTTGGCAATGATTGCGACGCGGTCGGCATCAATCCCGTCAGGTGCGACCAGTGCGGCGGTCGCAGCGGACGGGCCGGAATACCGGTCAAAGCTGTAACCAGCCAAAAGCCACGCCAAAGCGGCCTCTTCTAGATCAGCGCCATCCAAACCGCTTGCAATAATGTAGTCACCTTGCGGCAATTTTGCGGCCACCGCGCCCATGTGAAATCGGCCGCGCGCGCGCTTGTCCGCAGTTCCGTAGCCAACCAACACCGCAGATACGGTCCCATCGGCATTCGGCAATGACAAGGTCTGCCCTAACCCCGCTTGAAATCCCTGCGCTGCCGCCCAAGCCTGATGCGCTGGCGTCAAATTGGACAAAGCACTTTCCAACCCCTCACTCACGACCACGTTGATTGGAATTGCAGCGTCTGTTCTGTCAGCGAAAGCGAGGGGCATGAAATATCCTGAAGATGATTGCGATCACCCACAACCTAACGGGCCACCAACCAGCCGCAAGTCCCCGTTCGTGCTGCAGTCATAGATCACGGAAATTCCATATTTCGCTGATGGCCACGTCAAAACCACGTTCCAAACGGGCCATCGTAGCCTCTATTGCCACGCCATCCGCTTGCGTCAGACAGGTTCTGACATGATCAGCAGTGACCGCCACCTCGACCAGACCCAACTGCTTGGCAACAATCGCCACGCGCTTTGCTGGTTTGTCGATCTTGGAAAAGTCCCGCGCCGTCAATCCGCGCTGCATCATATCAAGCCGCAGCGCGATATCTTCGAGCATACGACACACGACCTCTTCTGCGACATGCATTTCCTTTTCATCAAAAAGCAGTTGCAACGGTGCCGGATCAAAAACCAATTGAAGCGGACAGTTCAAGACCACAACATCTGGCGATACACTGTGCGCGGCCTGCGGAAATGGGGTTATATTCTTCATATCCTCGCTTTTAGACACACAAGGTTTTCATAAGGTTGATGAAAGCTAGAAAAACCGCTCGAATTTCGCGAAAATGCCACGTATCCAGAGGCAACAGCGCGAAAGACACGATTATGGAACATGCCCGCCCCTTACCCGCCTATCTGGTCAACCGTTACCACGGTTGGAAAGCGACCGTTTATACCGAAAACCGTGGCTGGTACCGCAGGTTGGCCGAAGATGGTCAGCACCCGCGATCGATGGTCATTTCATGCTGCGATAGCCGCGTACACGTGACATCAATCTTTGGGGCCGATCAGGGCGAGTTCTTTATTCACCGCAATATCGCTAATCTGGTGCCGCCTTTTAATCCCGACGGGCATCACCACGGCACATCGGCAGCAGTGGAATACGCGATCACCGGTCTAAAGGTCGCGCACTTGATCGTGCTAGGCCATTCCGGCTGTGGCGGGGTTGAAGGGTGTTATAACATGTGTTCCGGAAATGCGCCGGAATTAGAAGAGGCCAGCAGCTTTGTCGGCCGTTGGATGGAAATCCTCCGCCCCGGCTTCGCCGCCCTGCCCGAGGGCGACGATACATCACGCAAACGCGCGCTTGAGAAATCATCTGTCGTGATCTCGCTGGAAAACCTGATGACGTTCCCCTTCGTCAAAGAGGCAGTGGAAAGCGAACGGCTTTCCTTACACGGGCTGTGGAATGACATCGGCGAAGGCAGCCTAGAAGCCTACGATCCCAAGGGCGCGACATTCAAGCCAATCTAGGTCAGCCAATCATCTGCCTGCATTTCGCGCAAGCGGCTGGCTGTGCGCTCAAATTCAAATGTACCTGTTCCTTCGATATAAAGCATCTCTGGCTTGGCCGCAGCACTGCAAATCAACTGCACCCTGGCCTCGTATAATGCATCGATCAGCGTCACAAAACGCTTTGCCTCGTTGAAATTGTGCCGCGACAATGCGGGGATGTCCTCTAGGATCAACACACGGACGGCATCGGCCAAAGCGAGATAATCGGCGGCACCCAACGGCTTCCCGCAAAGATCAAAGAACTTGGCGCGCGCGACGCCATTGTGAAAATCGGGCAAAGCAACCTGTCTGCCTTTGACATGTAAAACCAAAGTTTCGGACTTGCCGTGACTGATGTCCTGCCAGATCTGCGCAATCGCCGCTCGCGCAGTGGCGTCGTTTGGACTGAAGTAACTTTGCGTGCCAGCCAGCCGATCCTGACGATAGTCAGTGGCGCTTGCCAATTCATGCACGACCATTTTTTCTTTGATCAAAGCGATAAACGGCAGGAATAGTTGACGGTTCAGTCCATGCTTATAAAGGTCATCGGGCGGGCGGTTAGAGGTCGTGACAATAACGACGCCTGCGTCAAACAGTGCCTCGAACAAACGGCCGACCAGCATTGCATCGGTAATGTCGGAGATTTGCATTTCGTCAAAAGCCAAAAACCGCACATCCCCGGCCAGTTTCGCTGCTAATGGCGCAATCGCATCATCGACGCCGCGCTTTCGGGCCTCGGTCATTTCGGAATGAACCCATTGCATAAATGCATGAAAATGACTGCGCTGCTTGGGGGCCTCGACCTGATCGTAAAGCAAATCCATCAACATGGATTTACCGCGCCCCACACCACCCCACATATATAGACCCGGCGTAGGGGGCGGCGCTTTGCGGAAAAGTCCGCGTTTGGCGGGGGGTTGGGCAAGCGCTGCGCGGACGCGCTCTAGTTCAGGTAGCACGGCAAGCTGTGCTGCATCTTCATGCAACGCGCCCTTTGCCACAGCGGAAAAATAGGCCTCTTGGACAGTCATTAATTGCGTGCCATTTCCTGAAACCTAAGGGAA
>NZ_JAFMHR010000152.1 GCF_017854415.1 Yoonia sp.
TTCATCATGTCGATGTTTTGCGCGTCAGTGCGGTCTTCCATCAGGTGCTTTTGCAAGCGACGGAATGCGGCGGCTTCCAGTTCGATACGTGTTTGGTCGTCCATAGTGCGTTCCCTTCAAAGACCCGATTGGGCCAGTACATCTGATAATATAGGGGCTAATCTGTTGGCCCAAAGGGTTTGCCCTGCCTCGTCAGCGATTAAATCCTGACGTAACTCAATCAACACATTCGGGCGGCCGTGTTGCAGGGCATGTCTGTCAACGGCATCTCCAGGCAAGCGTCCTGCATAGGGTTCATTGTCGCCTGTGCACCAACCTTGTGCGCGGCATGCGGCCATAAACGGTATGGCGAGCCGTGTATCATCCGCATAAAGCACGCCGACTTCCCAAGGGCGGGGCGCGCGACTGCGCAAACGCGGGGTGAAACTGTGGACCGCGCAGATGACGGGTGCTGCGATTTTGTTGGCCAGATCGGCGTAGGCTGCGTGATAGGGGCGGTACAGGCGGCGCAGGCGTTCTTCGATCTCTGCCTGATCAGCATTGCGGTTGGCCGGGATGATCGTGCCGTCGTAAAGGCGCATCATAATCGTCGGATCATCTTCGCCACGGTTAGGATCACAGACCAGACGTGAAAACCGCGACAGGATCGCAGGGCTGTTAAGGGCCTCTGACAATTTGCGGGTCACGCCTGCAGCACCGATATCATAGGCAATGTGGCGCTCCATATCGTCAGCGGGCAGGCCCAGATCGCCGCCATACACCCAGTCGGGCACAGTATTCGTCGCATGATCGCAGCTGATCAGCCACCGCCCGGTCCGGTCCGCGCCTAGAATCTCAAATGGTTCATTTGTCATGTTAGTGTCATTCCTCTGTCACCGCATTTAGGCCAATTGTAACTGGAATGGAATTGCGCAATAAGGGCGCAACTGGCGCTGTTACCGCTAACGGCGCTGCTGGACGAAGGAAAAGATATGAGACGCCACCGCAACGTGAAAATTGTCGCCACACTTGGCCCCGCTTCAAATGACTATGCGATGATCCGTGCACTGCACGAGGCAGGCGCAGATGTGTTCCGCCTGAACATGTCGCACGGTGATCACGCAGAAATTAAGGTGCGCCACGCGATTATTCGCCAAGTCGAAAAAGACCTCAACAGCCCGATTTCCATCCTTGCCGACCTGCAAGGCCCCAAATTGCGCGTTGGTGTTTTTGCCAATGGAGAAGAAGAATTGGTGCCGGGTGCGTCCTTCCGCCTTGATCTGGACGATGCCGATGGCGATGTGAATCGCGTAAAGTTGCCCCACAAAGAGATTTTTGACGCGCTCGAGCCGGGCGCGCATTTGTTGGTCAATGACGGCAAGATCAAGCTGCGGGTCAAGGATTGCGGCGCAACATTCGCCAATTGCGAAGTTATCGTTGGTGGCACAATTTCAAACCGCAAGGGCGTAAACGTCCCTGACGTTGTTCTGCCGCTCGCGGCTTTGTCCGACAAAGACCGCAAAGACCTCGAGTTTGTGTGTGAATTGGGCGTTGATTGGCTCGCGCTGTCATTCGTTCAGCGTCCGGCGGACGTCGAAGAGGCGCGCGATCTTTGCAAAGGTCGGGCGGCAATCTTGTCCAAGATCGAAAAGCCCAATGCTGTGAAGATGTTTGATGAAATTCTCGCGGTTTCTGACGGGATCATGGTTGCCCGAGGTGACCTGGGTGTTGAATTGCCGGTGCAGAATGTACCGCCGATCCAGAAGCAGTTGGTGCGCAAATGCCGTGCCGCTGCCAAGCCGGTGATCGTCGCGACGCAGATGCTGGAATCAATGATCGATTCGCCGATGCCGACCCGCGCCGAAGTGTCGGACGTGGCCACTGCGATCTATGAAGGTGCGGACGCGATCATGTTGTCCGCGGAATCAGCCGCTGGTTCGTATCCAATCGAAGCTGTGACAACGATGCACAACGTCGCAAGCGAAGTTGAAACCGATCCGACATACACCGAGATTATCGAAGCGTCCCGCAAGACCGAAGGCAAAACTGTGGCTAACGGGATTGTCTCTGCGGCACGCGAAATCGCCGAGACGACAGACGTCAAAGCGATCTGCTGTTTTTCACAGTCGGGCACGACAGCCTTGCTTGTTGCACGCGAACGGCCTCGTGTGCCGATTATCGCCTTGACCAGTCGCATCGCTACGGCGCGCCGGCTTTGCCTGTCATGGGGTACGAACTGCGTGGTGACCGGCCATGTTGACCGGTTCAAAGATGCTGTAATTGAAGCGGTTCGTGCTGCGCGTGCCCAAGGCTTGGCGACAGAGGAAGACATGGTTGTCGTCACTGCGGGTGTGCCATTCAACACGCCGGGTTCAACGAATATCTTGCGTGTTGCCCCCTGTGCAGAACGTTTGATCTATGCGGCGGATGCTGATTAAACTGCGCCAACGGCATCAGTAAGGGCAGCATCAATGGATTTCGACCTGATCTTTGTTATCGGGGTGGCGCTAGCCGCTTTCGCAGTCCCGTCATTTGTGAGCGCTTACGCTGACCGCCGCTGGCCCAAACAGGCTGCCTTGATGCTTTTGATTGCGGGTGGTGCTATTGTCTATGCTGCACAGGAAAACCCTGATGTGTACTCTATCGGAGCGGTCGATGACACGATCCTCGTGGTCTTGGGACGCTACCTGAACTAACCGCTTGCACACATTTGGGATGCGCCCTATATCGCACAACTTAACCCGCGCGTCCGGCCAATATGGCATGCCGAGTCGCGCGTTCCGACCGACTTAGTAATAGGAGACGGAAATGCCGAAGATGAAGACAAAATCGAGCTGCAAAAAGCGGTTCAAAGTGACGGCCACTGGCCGCATTCTTGCCGGCCAAGCTGGCAAGCGTCACGGAATGATCAAACGTTCCAACAAGTTCCTCCGCAATGCCCGTGGGACAACCACACTTTGCAAAGCTGACGAAGGTATCATCAAACCGATGATGCCTTACGCACGTTAACCTAGAGGGATTTGAGATATGCGCGTTAAAGGTGGAACCGTCACGCACCGTCGTCACAAAAAAGTACTCGACGCTGCCAAAGGATATTATGATCGCCGCTCCAAGACCTTCAAGGTCGCAAAGCAGGCTGTCGACAAAGCGAACCAGTATGCAACCCGTGACCGTCACAATCGCAAGCGCAATTTCCGCGCTTTGTGGATTCAGCGGATCAACGCAGGTGTGCGTTCGGTTGATGAGACACTGAACTACTCCAAGTTCATCAATGGTCTGATGCTGGCTGGCATCGAAGTAGACCGCAAGGTTCTGGCCGATCTGGCCGTGAACGAACCTGATGCATTTGCGACAATCGTTGGCAAAGCCAAGGATGCATTGGCTGCTTAATCGCTGCCCGCAAAGAAATTCCAAAGCCGCGCGGGAAACCGGGCGGCTTTTTTCGTTTTGATATGAAATTAATGCGTCTGAATTGCCCACTGCTTGCATGGCGAAGTCGCAACGGGTAGCAGAGCACCAAGCGAATAAAGGACGACCCGACGATGGATGATCTTAAGCAAAAATACCTAAGCATGATCGCAGATGCAGCTGACGAGGCCGCAATCGAAGATTTGCGCGTGCAAGCCGTCGGCAAAAAGGGCGAGATCAGCCTGAAAATGCGCGAGCTGGGCAAGATGACCCCAGAAGAACGCCAAACCGCAGGCCCCGCGCTGAATGCGTTGAAGGACGAGATCAATAGCGCCTTACTCGCTAAGAAGTCCGCTCTTGGCGATGCCGCTCTTGATGCGCGTTTGCGTGGCGAATGGCTGGACGTGACATTGCCCGGTCGTGGCCGCGCCCAAGGATCTATCCACCCGATCAGCCAAGTCACCCAAGAAGTTACAGCGATCTTTGCCGACATGGGTTTTGCCGTGGCCGAAGGCCCGCAGATCGAAAGCGACTGGTACAACTTTGACGCCCTGAACATCCCTGGCCACCACCCTGCACGGGCCGAGATGGACACGTTTTATACGCACCGTGCCGCAGGCGACGACCGTCCGCCGCACGTGTTGCGCACCCACACGAGCCCCGTGCAAATCCGCTCGCTCGAGGCATCAGGCGCACCGACCCGCATCATCTGTCCGGGCCGCGTGTACCGTGCCGACTATGACCAGACGCACACACCGATGTTCCATCAGGTCGAAGGTTTGGCCATCGACAAAGACATCAGCATGGCGAACCTGAAATGGGTGCTAGAGGAATTCGTGAAGGCGTATTTCGAGGTCGACCACGTCGACATCCGCTTCCGCGCGTCGCATTTCCCGTTCACCGAACCGTCAGCCGAAGTCGACATCCGTTGTTCTTGGGAAGGTGGCACGCTGAAAGTGGGCGAGGGCGATGATTGGCTTGAGATTTTGGGCTCTGGCATGGTGCATCCAAAGGTTCTGCAAGCTGCGGGCGTTGATCCGGCAGAATGGCAGGGCTTTGCGTTCGGCATGGGAATCGACCGGATTGCGATGCTGAAATACGGAATACCGGATTTGCGCGCGTTCTTTGATAGTGATCTGCGCTGGTTGCGGCACTACGGGTTTGCGGCGTTGCAGCAGCCGACGCTGCATGGTGGGTTGTCGCGCTAAGTCTCTGTTGTCCGGCCCGGCTCGCCGGGCAGCGCCCGGACCTCCCCCATGGGGAGGGCGCTTTGCACCCACCCCGAGGTCCGAACACTGCCCTTTGTTGAGAAAGACACCAAAATGAACAACGAAACCGAAGACCTGCAAGACACATACCCCGGCGCGGGCACATTCAAATTTGGCGATAGCGCGGAACTTTGCCAGCACCTCATTGCCCTTGTCCGCCAAGGCAAAAAAACCGCGACTTGTGCGGCGCTGTCCGACTTCGACGGCGAACCCGAAGCCATGCCCGTCGCGGGCCGCTGCGATATCGCCGCCAACTGGGACGGCACGCCCGCGCTTGTGATCCGCACCGTGGAAGTCACACAAGTCCGCTATTGCGACGTGACCGAAGAAATGGCGCTATGCGAGGGTGAAAACGACACGTTGCTAGGCTGGCGCAAAGACCACAAAGCCTATTTCAAACGGGGCGGCCATTTCGATCCCGAAATGATGCTGGTGTTTGAACATTTTGAACTGGTCGAGGACCTGGCAGGTCGCGAACTTTAGCGTCCGATCTGGATCAGACGCTCGCCGCCATTGCCGCGATTGCGGTTGTCGGCGCGCATCTCGATCTTGCGGACGTCGGCGAAACTTTGGCAACCAAACCTGACGTTGGCGACTTCAAAGCTGTGCTTGCGGCATTCGATCTGCACTTTTGACAGGATCTCGACCATCCTTCCAGATGCGCGTTCATCCCCGCTTTGCACAAAAAAAGAGCCAAGGATTACCAAGGCCGCAGCGATGGCAAAGTACCTGAAACCAAGCATTCATTCAGAACCCAGAGTGGTACGGGTCGATCCCGTCCAGACTGATCGCGATTTACGACGCATATCAAACTTATGCGAGAGATATTTTAATGGCGATGCATGTATTCTTGGCGGGCGCGAAGTGATGCAACACTGACTGCAGCACAGCGCACCAAGTGACGCCGCCTCTTTCCCCTATCGCCTTAATCCGCTAAGCCCAACACAACTTATTTGAACCGCAGGACGGACCCATGAAATTCACGCTTTCTTGGCTGAAACACCACCTTGAAACCGACGCGTCGATTGCTGAAATCGAATACGCGCTGACCGACCTTGGGCTTGAGGTCGAAGGGATCGAAAACCCCGCCGAACGGCTGGCCGATTTTAGGATTGGCAAAGTGCTGACAGCTGAAAAGCATCCCGATGCCGACAAGCTGCAAATCTGTCAGGTCGAAACCGCTGATGGACCGACCCAGATTATCTGTGGCGCGCCCAATGCGCGCGCCGGCATCACCGTCGTGATCGCCAGCCCTGGCACCTATGTTCCCGGCATTGATACCACCATTGGCGTCGGCAAAATTCGCGGTGTCGAAAGCTATGGCATGATGTGTTCCGAGCGCGAGATGGAACTGTCCGAAGAGCACGATGGCATTATCGAATTGCCTTCAGGCGAGGTTGGTCAACGGTTCACCGATTGGTTGGCAGAAAACGCACCTGACAAGGTCGATGCCGTGATCGAGATTGCGATTACGCCGAACCGCCCTGATGCGCTGGGTGTACGCGGTGTTGCCCGCGATTTGGCCGCACGTGGCTTGGGGACGTTGAAACCGATCACGGTTGATCCTGTGCCCGCTTCTTTCACCGCTGATATGGGTGTTTCGATTGATGCAGATACGTTAGACGGCTGTCCTGTGTTTTGTGGTCGCCTGATTAAAGGCGTCAAAAATGGACCCAGCCCTGACTGG
>NZ_JAFMHR010000153.1 GCF_017854415.1 Yoonia sp.
CCAGTGGTGAAAGCACAATATGCGGATCAAAGCCGCGCAGAAGATCACTGTGCAGCCCGGCAAGATTACAAAATTGAAAATCCCCGAAGGCAAAAGGCGCACGGCCTACGCCACGCCACCTTTTGGTGTCGCCTATAATCAAAGCACGGTCTGAAATGATCTTTGGTGGAACTTCGGATGTCGTAGAATCGTTCAGTTTGTCCTGGTCATTCTGACATCTTTCCCGCCGTAAAATCTATGGTTGTAACTCGCCTCAATATGGTACGCTTAGCGTGTTTATCAATCGTTCTGTTGTTGTTTTTGCACTTTAATTCTGAAACCTTGCGCGTCAGCTGTTATGATAGCGGTAACTTCGCAAAGGAAACGCGCGTGACGACAGAGCGTATAGCGACTGTAATTGGTGCTTTGCCGATTCCGGTCATTTTAATCGGCCCAGATGACAGGGTGCGCGCGGCAAATGATGCTGTCACGGCAATCTTGGGGCCCAACCTGTTTGGAAAGCACTATATGACGGCTGTGCGGCAGCCCGCCGTGATTGCCGCAATTGCCGAAACGCGGTCAAGTGGTACGGCGCGGGTCACACGTTTCACAGGGCGCGATGGTGCAAAAGACACGACTTACCGCGTTGCGGTTGCCGTAGCTGGCGGCGACATCGCATTGACGTTTGAGGATCAGACAGCGGCAGAGGCAGCAGGCCAGATGCGCCGCGATTTTGTGGCAAACGTTAGCCACGAATTGCGTACACCGTTGACCGCGCTCTTGGGGTTTATCGAAACGCTGAAAGGTGCGGCTCGTGATGATGCGCGCGCGCGTGACCGGTTCTTGGATATCATGGAGAATGAGGCAAACCGCATGACGCGGTTGGTGGATGATCTCTTGTCGCTTAGCCGCGTGGAGGAAGACGAACGCGTGCGCCCGCTTGCACGTACCGATCTAGGCCTGCTTTTGTCGTCAGTGATCAAAGGGCTAGAACCCCAAGCCCAAGCCGCAAAAGTGCTTGTAACGTTAGAACAGGATGGCACAGAAAAGGTAGTGCCCGGTGACGTCGGGCAATTGGCGCAAGTGTTCACCAACCTCGTCGAAAACGCGATCAAATACGGGGCGTCGGGGGGGCAGGTCATCGTCACACTGAAGCCACCGGAAATGCACGCACGGTTGCGCGGCGAAGCGGTACAAGTGATCATTGCTGACATGGGTGCGGGCATCGCGGCCCATCACATCCCCCGTTTGACAGAGCGGTTCTACCGCGTTGATAATCACCGGTCTCGTGAGGTGGGTGGTACCGGCCTTGGCTTGGCGATTGTGAAGCATATTATCAACCGGCATCGCGGTCGGTTGGTCGTCGAAAGTGTCGAGGGCGAAGGGACGCAGGTCTCTGTTTTCTTGCCAACCGCGACACCGTCATAAAACTATTACATCAATGTCACAAAAGGTTTGAATTGCAGGCCTAAACGGGCCGCAATGGTAGAGCGGTTCGCGCTTTACCGCTTGTTGACTGACTGGAGTGATATGATGTCGATCATGAAACTAACTGCGACGACCGCAGCCATTGCCCTTACTGCTACTTCCTCATTTGCGCGTGATAACGTGCAGATCGCAGGATCATCGACCGTTTTGCCTTATGCATCCATTGTCGCCGAATTGTTCGGTGAAAACTTTGATTACCCGACGCCTGTTGTCGAATCAGGTGGATCATCTGCTGGCCTCAAGCGTTTTTGTGAAGGTGTTGGCGCCAACACCATCGACATCGCAAATGCATCCCGCCCTATCCGTGAGAACGAAGTTGCCGTTTGTGCGGACGCTGGTGTTACAGACATCATCGAAGTGCGCATCGGCTATGACGGCATTGTTTTTGCATCCGACATAGCAGGTAATTCTTTCGAATTCACGCCGACAGATTGGTACAAAGCGATCGCCAACGAGCACTTTATCGATGGCGCACTGGTGCCAAACACATTCGAAACTTGGGACCAAGTGAACCCGGATTTCCCGGCCCAGCCAATCCAAGCCTTCATTCCCGGCACCAAGCACGGCACACGTGAAGTGTTCGAAGAGCAGGTGATCCTGGCGGGTTGTGAAGACGGCGGTTTCTATGAAGCCATGCTAGCTGCAGGTGTCGACGAAGACACAGCCGAGCAGAAATGTATGGCAATTCGCACAGATGGCCGTTCAGTGGATATCGACGGCGACTACACCGAAACGCTTGCCCGAATTGAAGCGGACAGCAACGGCATCGGTGTCTTTGGTCTGTCGTTCTACGAAAACAACACGAACTTGCTGCAAGTTGCCACAATGAACGGTGTTGTACCGACAACTGAAAGCATCGCGGCAGGCGAATACCCTGTATCACGTCCGCTGTATTTCTACATCAAAGCGGCGCACATCGGTGTAATCCCGGGTTTGAAAGATTTTGCAGAATTCTTCGTCTCTGACGATATTGCAGGTCCAGATGGTCCATTGGCCGAATACGGTCTGGTTTCTGATCCAGAACTGCTTGACGTGCAGGACACAATCGCGAACGAAATGGTCATGGGGTCCGGATCTTAAGCTCGACGATTTTATCTGGGGCGTCTATAGACGCCCCAGTACTTTTATGATGATGGAAAATACCCCATGCAATCACTGACGACCCCGCTTCTGTTTGTTATCGCGCTGGCTGTCGTCGGCTATTTCGTGGCTAAGGCCCGTGCATTGCAAGTGGCAGGCGGCGACATCCGCACCCTTGTATCACTGCCTAGACAACATGCTTTGAATACGGCCCTCGCGACGCTTGTGCCTGCGTGCGCCGCAGTCTTGTTGATCGCGCTTTTTAGCCGGATTACTGGAACCACGCCGGGTTGGTTCTTCGCGTTGGTAGTGCTCGGGCTTGGCATAACAGGCTTTGTACTCTCGTTGATCGGGATAAAAATAGAGGCCCGCGCGCGCAATTACGCGGAACGTTGGATCATGGGCCTTTTGATATTTTCGTCCTCGATCGCGATTATGACGACCGTCGGGATTGTCTTTTCAATGCTGTTCGAGACGTTCAATTTCTTTGGTCAATATGACTGGCGGGACTTTTTCTTTTCAACAACTTGGTCGCCAAACTTTCGTGGCAACTCTGAACTTGGGATATTGCCGCTGCTTTGGGGCACGCTTTATGTCAGCTTCATCGCGCTTTTGTTTGCTGTTCCTATTGGACTGTTTGCAGCAATTTATTTGTCAGAATACGCAAGCCCGCGTTTCCGCTCTATCGCCAAACCTGCGATTGAAATCCTCGCGGGTATCCCGACGATTGTTTACGGTCTCTTTGCTTTGATCACCGTTGGGCCGCTGCTGCGCGACTATTTCGCAGAGCCGATGGGCTTGGGCCAAAGTGCGTCATCAGTGATGACTGCCGGTCTGGTCATGGGCGTCATGCTGATCCCTTTTGTCAGTTCACTTTCTGACGACATTATTAATGCGGTGCCACAGGCGATGCGTGACGGCTCTTTGGGTCTTGGCGCAACACCGTCCGAGACAATCCGCCAAGTCGTTATTCCAGCGGCGTTGCCCGGTATCGTCGGCGCGATCTTGCTGGCTGCATCTCGCGCAATTGGCGAGACGATGATCGTAGTTTTAGGGGCAGGGGCCGCGGCCCGATTATCGCTAAACCCCTTCGAGGCGATGACGACCGTCACCGTAAAGATCGTCAGCCAGTTGACCGGCGACACCGACTTTGCCAGCCCCGAAACACTCGTGGCCTTTGCGCTTGGACTGACCTTGTTTGTGATCACCTTAGCCTTGAACGTATTCGCGCTTTATATCGTGCGCAAATATCGGGAGCAGTACGAATGAAGTCCTCACTTCTGGTCAGTGATGCGCGCACGACCAAGCGCAATAAGGCCGAAGCCCGGTTTAAAGCATTTGGTCTGGGTGCGATTGCCGTCGCGATGCTCGCGCTCGTCATTTTGCTGACGTCTGTGATCGGGAATGGTGCAAGCTCTTTCCAGCAGACGTATATTACTTTGCCTGTCGAATTGAGCGCTGACCGTGTCGACAAAAAAGGCAACCGCGACCCTGTTGAGATGGCGAAAACAACGACGATCGGCTATGCGCCGGTTTTGCGCGACGCCATTGTCGCAGAAGTTGCGCGTCTTGGTCTGACGACCGAACTGTCCGACAAGGACTTGGCCGAGATGATCTCGAAAGAGGCCGCAGCGACGGTGCGCGACCGTGTGTTGGGTAACCCTGACTTGGTCGGTCAAACAGTGACGTTCGATCTGCTTGCTTCGGGCCGGATAGACGGTTTTTTCAAAGGCCGTGTGACCATGGAAAGCGCCGCATTGGACGGTAACACGTCGCCAGATGCATTGATGATTGCCCAAGCCTTTGCTGACGCGGGTGTGATGGATACCAAGTTCAACTGGAGCTTTTTCACCAATCCGGACGCTTCTGTGCAGCGGCCAGAAGCGGCGGGTCTTGGCGTCGCGATCCTTGGGTCGCTTTATATGATGCTGGTCGTGCTGTTCCTTGCTTTGCCAATCGGCGTTGCATCCTCGATCTATCTTGAAGAATTTGCCCCAAAAAACCGGATTACCGATGTGATCGAAGTGAATATCTCGAACCTCGCAGCGGTGCCGTCGATTGTTTACGGTATCTTGGGTTTGGCGATTTTCATTAACTTCATGGAATTTAACCAATCTTCGCCATTGGTCGGTGGATTGGTTCTGACACTCATGACACTGCCGACAATCATTATTTCGACCCGTGCTGCGCTAAAATCGGTGCCGCCATCGATCCGCGATGCGGCTTTGGGTGTGGGTGCGTCCAAGATGCAGTCGGTGTTCCACCATGTGTTGCCCTTGGCCGCTCCGGGCATTCTGACAGGTACGATCATCGGTCTCGCGCAAGCATTGGGCGAAACGGCGCCTTTGCTGCTGATCGGTATGGTCGCCTTTGTGCGCGAATATCCCGCGGCTTACACGCCCGAGGCAGGGCTATTTGGCGAAGCGTCCACCGCGTTGCCGGTGCAGGTGTTCAACTGGACGCAACGTTCTGATCCGGCATTCGTAGAACGCGCATCGGGTGCGATTATTACACTGCTGGTGTTTTTGCTTATAATGAATGCGGTCGCAATCTACCTGCGCCGCCGCTTTGAACGGCGTTGGTAGGGGACTGAAATATGGAAGATATGACACATGTGGATCGCACAATGACGACGCAGCAGAACATTAAAATCTCGGCCAAGGACGTACAGGTTTACTATGGCAATAATCATGCCATTAAAGACGTAAATGTTGAAATCGAAGACAAGACCGTGACAGCATTTATCGGTCCGTCTGGCTGCGGAAAGTCGACATTTTTGCGTTGTATCAATAGGATGAACGACACAATTGATGTCGCACGCGTTACCGGCGACATCCGCATCGATGGCGAAGATATCTATGATCCAAAGGTTGATCCTGTCCAGCTGCGCGCAAAGGTCGGGATGGTGTTTCAAAAGCCGAACCCGTTCCCGAAGTCGATTTATGACAACGTTGCCTATGGCCCCAAGATCCACGGGCTCGCCCGTAACAAAACCGACCTTGATGAAATCGTCGAGAAATCTTTGCGCAAAGCCGCCCTTTGGAACGAAGCAAAGGACCGGTTGGATTCGCCCGGTACAGGCCTTTCTGGCGGCCAACAGCAGCGTTTATGCATTGCACGCGCCATCGCGACTGCGCCAGAGGTGCTGTTGATGGACGAACCATGTTCCGCACTTGACCCGATTGCCACTGCACAGGTCGAAGAATTAATTGACGAATTGCGCCAAAGCTTTTCGGTCGTGATCGTCACACACTCGATGCAGCAGGCGGCCCGAGTAAGCCAGAAAACCGCGTTTTTCCACCTCGGCAACCTTGTGGAATACGATGACACCGACAAGATTTTCACTAACCCGCAAGACCCACGCACGGAAAGCTATATTTCCGGCCGGATCGGGTAAGGAGCAACCACATGAATGAACATATTTCGTCTGCCTATGACCGCGATCTTGAACGGATCACAACGCTGATCATGAAGATGGGTGGCCTTGTTGAAGAGGCGATCCTGAAAGCAGCCAATTCATTGGCTAATCGTGATCTTGAAATGGCCGAAGAAGTCCGCTCAGGCGACAAAGTTATCGATGCGCTTGAGATTCAGATTAACGAAGAAGCCGCGCGCACGATCGCGCTGCGTGCGCCGGTGTCCAAAGACCTGCGTTCGTTATTGACGGTTTTGCGTCTTGCGGCTTCATTGGAACGGATCGGTGACTACGCCAAGAACATTGCCAAACGCACCAGTGTGTTGGTC